>JABTUS010000009.1 GCA_015075305.1 Opitutaceae bacterium
TTGCGGGCATCATGGACGATTGAAAGGATCTCCTGCATCCGGCCCAGCGCAAAGACGGGAATGAGATACGATCCCCCGCGCTGGATTGTGTCGTTGATGCTGTCGATGAGGCGCCCTAATTCGCGCACGCGTCCCTTGTCAAGCGGGCGCTCCGTGGCGCCGCGCGTTGTCTCCATGACCAGCGTGTCAAAACGACCGGCCGGGAACTTGGCGCCTGAGAGCGTGCGCTGGTCCTCGAAGAGAACGTCGCCCGTGATGAAGATTCCGCGATGCTTGTGATGGATCTCGACGCCGGCCGCTCCCACGACATGCCCGGCCGGGTGAAGGATCACCTCGATCTCGTCCTTGTTTCCCCGGAAGCGTTTAGCCTGTCCGAACGGAATTGGCGTGAAGCGCTTGCTCAGGCGGTCGATCTCCGCGTGCGTGAAAAGGGGCAGATCGGGAAGCTGCAACTCCTCCTTCTGACGGGTCATCACGCTTGCCGAGTTGTGCAGCATGCGCTCAATGAGCATGCGGCTTGCGGTTGAAAGAATCACGGGCGTATCGGGGTGTTCCCGCATGACCAAGGGGAGGCTTCCGATGTGATCGAGGTGGCAGTGGGTGACAATGATGAGATCGAGCGAGACTCCCCTGAGTTTGCCCAGATCCGGAGTTGCAGCCCGGCCGGCGTGTTTCGGGTGCATGCCGCAGTCCACGAGGATGCGCAGATCGCCAAGGCGGAGGAAGAGCGAGTTTGCACCGATTCCGCCTTCGCGGTTCAGGTCGATGAGATTCATTTACGGATCGGTCAGAGAGACGGAGCCCGGGGGAACGTGCAAGCGCAACCTTTTGGGGTCATTTCGCGGAGATGCACGGATCAGCGTGATGGAATCGCCATGGCGAACGGGGGGAGAACGACATGGATTCTTGCGCCCGTCTCATCGACGCCGTGGAAGCTTCCATGGACCTGCGCGTTCTCATTTGTCAGGTGATAGCTGTTGTAGCTGAACGCCTCGCCGGGAACCAGTCGCGGCGTTTCGCCCACGATCTTGTCGCCCTCGATCACCGCCCGGCGTCCGTCCTCGTATTCAAGCACCCATTTGCGTCCGAGCAGGGTGATGGTGTGGGGGGATCCGTTCTGGATGGTGATGTAGTAGATGAACGCGTGGCGCTTGTCCGGCGGCGCGCAGATTCCACCGTGATGGTAGATCAGCTTGTCAAGTTGGGCGGTCAGGCCCGGGATGGGAGCGGAAGCGGACACGGTGGAACGAAGACCGGGGAGTGTAGGCGTGGTTCGGGATTACGCAATGCCACGTCGTCAGACGCGGTTTGGAGCCGCATTGTGTTCCGGCTTGCCGGATACCGCGGGGAAGCGCAAAAAGCCCTTCTCTATGGAAAAACTGGCGCTGCTTTCGGTGAGCGACAAACAAGGCCTGGCGGAATTTGCAACCGCATTGGTTCGCAAGCATGGCTATCGCCTGCTTTCGACGGGTGGAACCGCGAAGCTGCTGGGCGCCCAGGGACTGCCCGTCACCGAGGTGGGGACGCACACGGGGTTTCCCGAGATCATGGAGGGCCGTGTCAAGACGCTGCATCCAAAGATTCACGGCGGTTTGCTTTGCAGGCGCGACAAGGAGGACCATCTCGCCCAGGCGAAGGCCAACGGGATCGCGTTGATCGATCTGGTGGTGGTGAACCTGTATCCCTTTGAAGCGACGGTTGCGAAACCGGATGTCGAATTTGAAGAAGCGATCGAGAACATCGACATTGGCGGGCCGTCCATGCTGCGCAGCGCGGCCAAGAATCAGGCGAGCGTCACGGTGGTGTGCGATCCAGGTGACTACACGCGGGTGCTCGAGGCGATGGATTCGCCGACGAAACTCGCTGCTTTGCGGCGGGAGCTGGCGCTGAAGGTGTTTCAGCGAACGGCGGCCTATGATGCGGCGATCGCCCGCTATCTCGAGGCGCAGGCTGCGGAACCCGACATCCATGCGTTGAGCGGGCTTCCGGCGCGGTTTTCCATCGGCTTTGACAAGGCCCAGGCGCTTCGATACGGGGAGAATCCGCACCAGAAGGCCGCGCTCTACGGCACGTTTCACGATCATTTCCAGCAACTGCAGGGCAGGGAACTCAGCTACAACAACATTCTGGACATCACGTCCGCCACCTACCTCATCGGTGAATTCGAGCGTCCCACCGTCGCGATTCTGAAACACACGAATCCCTGTGGAGTCGCCAGTGCGGAGGTGCTGATCGATGCCTGGAACAAGGCCTACGCGACGGACCGGCAGGCTCCGTTTGGAGGCATCATCATCGTGAATCGGACGCTTGACGGCGCCGTGGCGAAGGCGATCTCCGACATCTTCACCGAAGTCATCATAGCGCCGCGTTTTGACGACGATGCGCTCGCGATCCTTGGGAAAAAGAAAAACCTCCGGCTGATGGTCGCAAAGGGCGGCCTTGGCGCCGATGCGCTCCAGGAGATCCGATCGGTTGTTGGAGGAATACTGGTGCAGGATCGTGACCGTCGCATGGAAAAAGGCGCTGATTTCAAGGTGGTGACAAGCCGCGAGCCCACGCCGGAGGAATGGGATTCAATGATCTTCGGCTGGAAGGTGTGCAAGCACGTCAAGTCGAACGCGATCGTCTACGCGCGCGGCGAGCAGACCCTCGGAGTGGGGGCGGGGCAGATGGCGCGCGTGGACAGCTCCCGCATCGCGGTCTGGAAAGCCGGCGAGGCGGGGCTCGACTTGAAGGGATCGGTTGTGGCCAGTGAGGCGCTCTTTCCATTCGCGGACGGCCTGATCGCCGCCGCCGATGCGGGGGCGACCAGCGCGATTCAGCCGGGTGGTTCCGTGCGCGACGAGGAAGTGATAAAGGCCGCCAATGACCGGGGAATGGCCATGGTCTTTACGGGCGTCCGTCACTTCCGGCATTGATCGATCAGAGGCTTGCGATGCCGCCTGGTGCATTCATGCGGGTTCTCCGTCTGAGGCAAGGGGGGAGGCCGCGCGGCGCGAAGCGTGAAGGATTGCGTTGAACCTCCCGCTCGTGCAAGGGTCTGACAACGTCCAAACAATGAACCTCCGAATTTTCGCTGCAATGCTTGCCGTTGGTGTTCTTGCCGGCTGCTCCACGGTTCCGGAGACGGGCAGGCACCAGGTGATGCTCGTATCGCCGTCTGAAGAAGCCCAGATGGGCCTGAGTGCATTTGATCAGATCAAAAAGGAGGAAAAGGTTTCGCAGGATCCGGCTGCGAACGCCCAGGTTCAGCGCGTGGGCAGGCGGATCGCGCAGTCCGTCGGACGCGACATTCCGAATGCGCGGTGGGAGTTCGTCGTTTTCGATTCTCCGCAGGTCAATGCCTTCGCGCTGCCGGGAGGCAAGGTGGGCGTGTACACCGGATTGCTCAAGCTGGTGTCCTCCGATGACGAGCTGGCCGCGGTCATGGGGCATGAGATCGCCCATGTCAGTTCCAGGCACGGTGCGGAGCGAACCTCGCAGAATTACCTGGTTGCCGGCGGTGCGGCGCTGGCGCAGATCGGCATGGACATGAAGCAGGTGGATCCTTCCAAGCGTGCGGCCATCATGAGCGCCTACGGCCTCGCGGCCAATCTCGGGGCGCTGCTTCCCTATTCGCGTCTTCATGAATCCGAGGCCGACCGCATTGGTCTGCGGTTTGCGGCGGGTGCCGGGTATGATCCCCGCGCGGCGGTGACTTTCTGGAAAAAGATGGCGGCAAAAAGCGCGAATCAGGGCAAGCCGCCGGTGTGGCTGTCGACCCACCCGTCGGATCAGCAGCGCATTCGCAATCTTGAGGAACTCGCGCCGCAGTACATGGCGACGTACGAGCAGGCCCGTCAAAAGTACCAATAGGGCGTTTTTGTCTTTTCGTACTAGCGCAGGTTTGGCGAATGCGTCACGGTCGCCGAATGTTTGATCCTGTTGAAAAACTGAAGGAGTACGTCCGGCACCCGAGTGTCTCGGCCGATTCGAGCTGCAAGGCGGGGATGGCCGGAGCGCGTGAATTTGTCGCGGGTCTGCTGAAATCGATCGGATTCTCGGTCGAAATCGCCGCGACCGGGCTTCATCCGGTCATTCTGGCGAAACGAACGGGACCGGATTCCTGGCCGCACGTGATGATCTACGGACACTACGACGTGCAGCCCGTGGATCCGCTCAATCTGTGGACATCCGCGCCCTTTGAGCCCGAGGTTCGCAACGGGCGGATCTACGGACGTGGAACGGCCGACAACAAGGGGCCGCTCATGGTGCACATTGCGGCGGTCGCCGGGCTGCTGCAGAGGCGTCCCGACCTGCCCCTGCGCATTACCTTTCTCATTGAAGGGGAGGAGGAGATGGGGAGCCCCAGTTTTTCGGGGTTTCTGGAGAAGCACAGGGACAAGTTGAAGGCCGATTTCGTGCTGCTGTCGGACACGGGGAGCCCCAGCGAGGACCAGGTCGTCATCACGTGCGGGCTCCGGGGACTCATGCTGTTCGATCTCGAAGTGACAACGGCAGGGACCGATTTGCACTCCGGCCTTCATGGCGGAGTATTGAGGAATCCGATACAGGCGCTGGCGGAAATCTGCGCCTCCCTGCACAGCCCGGACGGACGGGTGAACGTGCCCGGTTTCTACGATGACGTGCTCGATGTGGAGCCGTGGGAGAGGCGGGAACTGGCGAAGCTCGACGGAGACTTGGAGAGCTATCGAAGATTTCTGGGTATCCGGAAATTTCATACGCCTGAAGGCTATGGGCCGATGGAGGCGGTCCGCTTTCTGCCGACGCTGGAGTTCAATGGCATTGGCGGAGGCTACCAGGGAGAGGGAACGAAGACGGTCATTCCGAGCCGGGCGTTCGCCAAGATTTCCTGCCGGCTGGTTCCGAGCCAGGATCCGGACAGGATCAGGGAGCTTGTCTATCGCACCGTGCGTGAACGTGCGCCGGATGACGTGACCATCCGCCTCGTCGACCAGCACGATGGGGTTCCGTATGTTGTGGTGCCCCCCGACCGGTCAAATACGCCAAAGGATCAGTCACCCGTGCTGGCCCGGGCGTTTCGTTCGGCGGACAAGGCGATCACGGAGGTCTTTGGCAGACCGCCGCTCTATCTGCGTGAAGGTGGGAGCATTCCCATCATTGGAGAGATCAAGCGCATCCTTGGACTCGACTCCCTGATGATCGGCCTCTTTCTTCCCGAGGACAACCTGCATGCCCCGAACGAGAGCTTCAGCCTCGGTGTGATGAAGAAAGGCATGCAGGCGTCTGAACGGATTCTGGAGTCGCTGGCCGGCTCGAAGCAGCCGGCTGCTGACTGAGGAGCGCGTGCGAACCCGGGCGGCAGAAAGCCGGCGCGGGAGCGCCGGCTTTCGATCGCGCGAGACTTCATGAGACTAGTTGAGGCCGACCTGTGCGGAGGCCGGCACGCCGTCGCGGGTTTTTGATTCGATGAATTCGCGGATGACCTCCATGCGCTGGCGCTGGCGGTCCTCCAGTTCAATTTCATCCGCGGTGCGCTGAGCTTCATTGCGGGCGATCGCCTTTCGCATCTTGGAGAGCGCGATGTTCTGGAGCTGGCGGATACGCTCGCGGGTGACCTTGAATTTCCTGCCCACCTCCTCGAGCGTGAGTTCGTCGCGTCCATCGAATCCAAAGCGCAGCTTGATGATTTCCGCCTCGCGGGGCTCAAGTGCATCGAGCATCGCGCGCAGGTCGGAGCTTTGCATGCGTTCCTTCAGCGACTCGAGCGGACTCATGGCGTTTTCATCGCCGACAATGTCTCCAAAGGTGCCCGAATCGCTGTCGTCCCCAATGGGAGCGTCGAGCGAAGTTGGACGAACGCTGACTGACTTGAGATGCGCGACCTTGCTCGTCGGAATCTGAAGTTCAATGGCCAGCTCCTCGTCCGTTGGCTCGCGGCCAAGCGACTCGGTCATGGCCAGCGCCGTTCTGCGCATCTTGGCGATCTTGTCGACAAGATGAACCGGGAGGCGGATGGTCTTGCTCTGGTTGGCCAGCGCGCGCTTGATCGACTGCTTGATCCACCAGGCTGCGTAGGTGGAGAGTTTGCCCCCCTTGCGGGGGTCAAACCGTTCCACTGCCTTGATCAAACCCAGGTTGCCCTCGCTTATGAGGTCGAGAAGCGGCAGCCCGAAGTCCTTGTAGTCCATCGCAATCTTCACGACCAATCGCAGGTTCGCGGAGATCATGTGATCGCGGGCCGCCTTGTCGCCCCGGCGAATGCGCTTGGCGAGGACGATCTCTTCCTGGACAGTCAGGAGCGGAGTCTTGCCGATTTCCTGAAGATAGAGCTGAAGGCTGCTGCGCTCGACGGGCACCGACGTCTCCCGGGCTGCGGGCTCGGGCCTTTCCAGAAAGGAAGGAGGGGCTTCAACAGACGGGGTGGAGGGTGCAATTGAGCCCGAACCGCGTGACGTACCCAGATCCATGTCGGCAAACGCTTGTGAGGTGTGGGAATGAAAGATCATGACTTTGAATATATGCGTATGCTGTTAGTTGTTCCGACAGCCACCGTATGGAAGGTTCCGTGTGTGACGTTAAATGATTAGGCACCTAACGACCAGCCTAAACCGGGCCAGTCCATTTGGCCCAACGGATGAGAGCGGGCACGTGAAAAGCCCGCCTATTGAGTGTGCTAATCTGTCTCAGTATGACAGGCAATCCCGAGCCTGCCGATCCGGAGTGTCACACATGAATCCGGTCAATTCCAGTGACAAAGCCCATGAGCGAATCCCGCTTGCGGGCAGCGAATTCAAAGTCGCTCAGCTATCGCCACCGCCTTGAACAGGGCCGAAGCCTTGTTGATCGTTTCCTGGAATTCAGATGCGGGATCGCTGTCGGCGACGACTCCAGCACCGGCCTGAATGTAGATCCTTCCGTTTTTCAACAGAGACGTCCGCAGCATGATGCAGGAGTCAAGATTGCCATCATAACCGAAGTAACCGAGAGCACCGGCGTAGAATCCGCGCTGGGTTGGTTCAGTGCCAGCGATGATCTGCATGGCCCGGATCTTGGGGGCGCCGGAAACGGTGCCCGCGGGAAACGTCGCACGCATGAGATCGTAGGCCGTCCTTCCCTCGTCGATTGTTCCCTCGACCTGCGAAACGATGTGCATCACGTGCGAGTAACGCTCGATGACCATCATTTCCGGCACCGTGACGCTGCCGAAGCGGCAGACCCGGCCGATGTCGTTCCGCGCCAGATCCACCAGCATCAGGTGCTCGGCGCGCTCCTTCTCGTCGGCGAGGAGCTCCTTTTCCAGGGCGTGATCCTCCGAAGCGGTGGCGCCGCGCCTGCGCGTGCCGGCGATCGGGCGGATCTCGACCCGCCCGTCGGTCAATCTCACGTGCACTTCAGGCGAGGCGCCGACGATCGCAAAATCACCTGTGTCCAGAATGAACATGTATGGCGACGGGTTGACCGTGCGCAGGGCCCGGTAAAGATCGAGCGGTGATTTGGTGAAAGGCCTGGAGAAGCGCTGGGACGGAACAAACTGGATGATGTCGCCGGCGCGAATGAATTCCTTTCCATCGGCGACAGCCTTCTCGAAACCGGCCTGTGTGAAGTTGCCCGGGGGGACACCTATCGCACCGGGATTGACGAGCGGCGCTGGAGCCAATTCGCGGGGTTTGCGCAGGAGGTCGAAGAGGTGTGCGAGCTCCGTCGTGGCGGATTGATACGCGCCTTCAGGATCGCCGGCCACGTGTGCGTTGACGCAGAGGCGAAGGGTCTGCTTCGCCCTGTCAAAGATGAGGAGCGAATCCGAAAGCATGAAATAGAGCATCGGCAGCCCGAGCTCGTCATCCTTCGCAGCCGGAACGGTTGGTTCCACCCGGGTCGCATATTCATAGCCGATGAATCCGACGGCGCCGCCGGTGAAGCGCGGCAGGCCCGGCAGGCTCACCGGATGAAACCCCCGCATTTCGTCTTCGAGCAGCGTCAGCGGGTCCGCCGGTGTCGGCACGACTTTTGGCGGCGCGCCGGGTGTTCTGATTTCCGTTGTCTCCGGGCCGCAGGCCAGAGTCTTTCGCGGGCGGCAGCCGATGAAACTGTAACGTGAAAGCGTTTCACCGCCTTCCACCGATTCGAGGAGGTACGATGGTCCGGCATCGCGAAGTTTCGCATAGGCTGAAACGGGTGTTTCGAAGTCAGCCATCAGGTCCGTATAGACGGGAATCACGTTGGCGGACTTGGCGAGGCGGAGGAAAGCGTCGCGATCGGGAAAGATTGTCATGCGATTGGTTCGGCCGGGGAGGGAGCCTGCCAGTGACCCCTGAACGACGACGAGGCAATTTTCAAGTGACGCTTAGGGCTCGACGCCTGTCCACGTAATCATTTCGAATAGGGGCCTCTGCAACAGACCACGTTCCCCACGATTGAATGCCGGCATTTCCTTCGCGGCGGAATCGGGCGCCCCCCTTTCATCATTCAACAACTTTCCAGACTCTGGCGGTGACAAGCACCGCCCGGAAAAATTTCACATGATCATCCAGGAAACCCTGTAGGCATAAAGTGACATGACTCTCGAAAAACGTGTATTGGCCGTAATCATGGGCGGCGGGCGGGGCACCCGGCTCTATCCGCTCACCATGGAACGCTGCAAGCCGGCGGTGCCGCTTGCGGGGAAATACCGGCTCGTCGACATCCCGATCAGCAACTGCATAAATTCGGGCATCAACCGGATTTTTCTGCTGACCCAGTTCAACACCGCCTCCCTTCATCGGCATATCCGAAACACCTACAATTTCGATGCCTTTGGAGGCGGATTTGTTGATATTCTTTCCGCTGAACAGACGGAGAAGAGTGTGGACTGGTATCAGGGAACTGCGGACGCGGTGCGACGAAACCTCATCCATTACCGGGCCTTCAACCATGACTTCGTGCTGATTCTCTCCGGCGACCAGCTCTATCGGATGGATTACATGAAGATCATCGAGGAGCATATTGCGAATGACGCGGATGTCACCATTGCAGGCATTCCGTTTCCGGCCTCCCGCGTTGAGGGCCTCGGACTGATGAGAGTGGGCGACGACCTTGCGGTGAATGGCTTTGTTGAAAAGCCGAAGGATCCAGCGGTCATCGCGGGTCTCGCGCTGAGCGAAAGCATTGAGGCGAAACTGACCACGCGGAGCGACGAGAAGCGCTGCCTGGCGTCGATGGGCATTTATGTTTTCAACAGGCAGGTTCTTGCGGAGGCTCTCGACAATTCAATGACCGATTTTGGCAAGGAGGTCATTCCCAGCCTTCTGGGCAAGCGGCGTATTTTCACCCATATTTTCGAGGGCTACTGGGAGGACATTGGAACGGTGGCGGCATTCTTCGACGCCAATCTTCACCTCGCGCATCCGCTGCCTCCCTTCAACTTCTTCGATGAGCGCGCGCCCATCTACACATCGGCGCGTTTCCTTCCGGCGTCAAAGATCAACAAATGCCAGATCGACCACGTCGTCATTGGCGATGGCTCGATCGTGACGGACTGCGCGCTTCACCGCTGCGTGTTGGGCATTCGTTCGTACCTGGGGGAGGGGACCAACCTGGAGGACGTGATCGTCATGGGCTCCGACTTCTACGAAGGTGAGGCCGAGATCGCAGCCAATGCCGTCAAGGGAGTTCCGAACATCGGCATTGGCCGCAACTGCAGGATCCGCAAGGCCATCATCGACAAGAATACGCGGATCGGGGACAACGTCGTGTTGTCACCTGAGGGAAAGCCGGACGGCACTTACGCGCACGGGGTGCTCATTCGAGATCGCATTTTGATCGTGCCCAAGGGAGTCGTCGTGCCCCATGGCACAGTCGTCTGACGGGCGGCTGGGCATGCTCCGCGGGCCCAGGCATTCCGTTTTGGAATACCTGGCTGCCCGTCAGTTGTTGAAACGGAAGAGGGCGACGTCGCCATCGGCAAAGACGTAGTCCTTGCCTTCGAGACGGTACTTTCCGCTCTCTCTCGCAGCTGCAGTGCTGCCGAGTCGAACAAGGTCGTCGTAGGCGACGACCTCAGCCTTGATGAAGCCCTTCTCGAAATCCGTGTGGATCACTCCCGCCGCCTGCGGAGCCTTCCATCCCTTCTTGATCGTCCAGGCGCGGACCTCCTTCTCACCGGCGGTAAAATAGGTTTGCAAGCCAAGCAGTGCATAGGTGCCGCGGATCAACTGGGAGACTCCGGAGTCATCCACACCGAGGTCTTTGAGAAACTCCTTCGCCTCCTCGGGTGCGAGATCGATCAGCTCAGCCTCGATTCTGGCGCTGATGGGAACATAGGCGGCATCGTGATGCGTTCTGACAAATTCAGCGACCTGCTTGACGAACGGATTGTCCTCCGCCGCAGCCAGCTCGGCCTCGGCGACATTGCAGGCGTACAGAACAGGCTTTGCGCTGAGGAGCTGGAAATGCTGAAGGAGTTTTTTTTCCTCATCGGAGGCGGGCAGAATGTTTGCGGGCCTGTTGGCATTGAGGTGGGGACTCAGGCGTTCAAGGAGCTGGATTTCCGCCTGGGCTTCCTTGTCGCCGCTCTTCGCCTTCTTCTGCGTTTTCTCGATGCGCTTGGTCACCGCATCGAGGTCGGCGAGTATCAGCTCGGTGGTGATGATCTCAATGTCGCGCACCGGATCCACCGTCCCCATGGTATGGATGACATCGGGATCCTCGAAGCAGCGAACGACGTGGACGATGGCATCGGTCTCGCGGATATTGGCGAGGAATTGGTTGCCCAGCCCCTCGCCCTTGCTCGCCCCGGCAACCAGCCCGGCGATGTCGACGAACTCGATTGCGGCGGGAATGACCACGCTGGTTTTGGCAATTTTCTGCAAGGCGGCGAGACGATCGTCGGGGACGGTCACGACGCCGATGTTGGGATCGATCGTGCAGAACGGATAGTTGGCCGCCTCAGCCTTTCGGGAGCGGGTCAGGGCATTGAAGAGGGTGGACTTGCCTACATTGGGAAGTCCGACGATTCCGGCTTTGAGCATAAAGGCAGAGCAGAGCGATGGGACTCAGTGCTTGACAAGCCATTTGTCGGGCCGTGCACTTGTCGGCTTTTCAAGCAAATCATCGGTCTTACTCACGCATCATGGCACTCAGTATTCGCCTGTCCCGCATCGGGGCCACCCATAAACCCATCTACCACGTTGTGGTAGCCGAGGCTCGTTCCCGCCGCGATGGTGCCGCCATCGAAATGCTTGGAACCTATTCTCCACGGTCCAAGGGAGCTGACGCATTGACCCTCAAGATTGACCGTGTCGACTATTGGATCAGCAAGGGTGCGAAGCCCTCCTCGACAGTGCATTCGCTCGCCAAGAAGGTCCGCAGGGCGGCTGCATCAGCAGCCTCCTGAGTCGGGACACTCTGGCGGAGAGCCGGCACCGGCCACAACCGTTTGAGGAAGCCTCGTGCAACGAGGCTTTTTTTGTTGCCGGCGTGGATTCGCCGATTTGCCGCCTGGGACTGGCGCCCCATTTTCCGCCGCAGTCATGCCGCTCTCCATTGACATCCTGACGCTTTTCCCGCGGATGCTGGATGGCTTTCTTGCTGAAAGCATTCTTGGCAAGGCGATTGAGCGGAATTTGATCCAAGTCGGCGTGCATGACTTGAGAGGATGGGCGACCGATCGCCATCGCACGGCGGATGATCGTCCGTTTGGTGGTGGTGCGGGCATGGTATTGAAGCCTGATCCGGTGTTTGCAGCGATTGAGGCGCTGCAGCGTCCGGAGTCGCGACGGATCTATCTGACACCGGACGGCAGGCCCTTCGATCAAGCGATGGCTGAACGCCTGGCCGGAGAGACGCACATTCTGCTTCTCAGCGGGCATTATGAGGGTATCGACCAGAGGATTCGCGACTGCCTGATCGATGAAGAAGTCTCCATAGGTGACTATGTGCTGACCAATGGCACACTGGCCGCCGCCGTGGTGGTGGATGCGGTTGCGCGGTTGATCCCCGGCGTTCTGGGGGAGGAAAAGTCATTGACGCACGAATCGTTCACCCGCAAGTTGCTCGACTTTCCTCAATATACGCGTCCCGCCGAATTCCGAGGCATGTCCGTTCCCGAAGTTCTCCTTTCGGGCAATCATGCCGAGATAGAAAAGTGGCGGCATGCGAGGCAGGTGGAAAAAACACGCCAGGTCCGACCCGATTTACTCAAGTAACGAAAGCCAAGTCATGAACCCGATCATCAAAGAAATCACCGCAAACCAGGTGAAATCCGACCGTCCCCCCTTCAAGGTGGGGGATGGCGTTCGAGTGCACACGAAGGTGCGCGAAGGCGACAAGGAGCGCGTGCAGATCTTTGCAGGCGTGGTGATCGCATTGAAAGGATCAGGCATTCACGAGACGTTCACCGTTCGCCGCATCAGCTATGGCGAGGGGGTGGAGCGTGTGTTCCCGGTGAACTCGCCCAATGTGGTGAAGATCGAGGTGGAGAAGGAGTCCGAAATCATGCGGGCCCGTCTGTATTACCTGCGCGATCGTGAAGGAAAGGCCGCCATGGCCGTCAAGCGCAAGGCCTACGACGAGAAGGCTGCCACCGAGGCGGCTCCTGTCGCATCCAATTGATGCGCGTGGGACGCGCCCGGAGAGCCCAGGCGCATCCCGTACGCAGACTTTTATCAAGGCGAGCCCGCTTCGGCTCGCTTTTTTTGCGTGGAAAATGAACCTTGCGCCTTTGTGTTCAACGACGTGCAGTCATAATTTCAGCCCGACATGACCTTACAGACCCTCCTTCTCGCCAAAGCAGCCAACCAAGCCCGTGGCCTTGCCATGGACGCCATTCACGCCGCCCAGTCGGGGCACCTCGGGCTGCCGCTTGGCGCTGCGGAGATCGGAGCCGTGCTGTACGGCCATGCGCTTCAGCACAATCCCGAGCGTCCCCGGTGGATCAACCGCGACCGCTTTGTCCTGTCGGCCGGTCACGGATCCATGTTCCTGTACGCCTGGCTGCATTTGAGCGGTTACGATCTGTCGATGGACGACCTGAAGCGCTTTCGCCAGCTTGGCAGCCGGACGCCTGGACACCCGGAGTTTCACGACACGCCGGGTGTGGAGGCGACGACCGGTCCGTTGGGGCAGGGGATTGGAAATGAAGTCGGGCTTGCCGTGTCCGCGAAGATGGCTGCGGCGCACTACAACACGGCTGAGCACACGATTCTCGACTACCATGTCGTGGCCCTTGCCGGCGACGGTTGCATGCAGGAGGGCGTGGCGATGGAGGCTGTCTCCTTTGCGGGACATCAGAAACTGGACAACCTGATCCTCATATACGATTCGAACGACGTCACGCTCGACGCGATGGCGAACAAGACGCAGAGCGAAAACACCGCGGCGCGATTCAAGGCGATCGAATGGGATGTGCAGACGGTCGATGGACACGACATGGTTGCATTCCTGAAGGCGTTCAATCGGGCGAAGAAGACCAAGTCGGGCAGGCCTCAGTTGATCATTGCAAAGACGGTGATTGCGCGCGGCATTCCCGAGGTGCAGGGCACGCCGAAGGGCCACGGCGAGGGTGGGGCCAAGTTCATCGATGCGGCCAAGACCGCGCTCGGGCTTCCGGCGGAGCATTTCTTTGTGAGCGATGACGTCCGCGCCTATTTTGCCCAGCACAAGGCGCGCCTCGTGCGCGGCTGCAACAAATGGCACAAGACCTACAAGGCGTGGCGCGAGGCGAATCCGGACAAGGCTGCGATGCTCGACAAGTCGCAGGCTGATGGGCCGGTGACGGCGGCGGAGCTGCTTGAGAGGATTCCGCCTTTTGCACCGGATTCAAAGCTCGCAACGCGCGCCGCGGGCAAAGCCGTGCTTCAGCCCATTGCGGCCGCGATGCCATGGGTGATCGGAGGCAGTGCGGATCTCTATGGCTCGACCCTGAACCTGATTGCCGATGCTCCCGACTTCGATCCGTCGAATCGCGCCGGGCGAAACATTCGGTTTGGCATCCGGGAGCACGCCATGGCGGCGATGGCGAACGGAATCGCCTACGATGCCCTTTTCCGTCCTTCCGTTGCGACATTTCTTGTCTTCGCGGATTACTCGCGCCCGGCGATGCGCCTTGCTGCGCTTTCCCACCTCCCCGTCGTGTACATCTACACGCACGACTCGGTGGGTGTTGGCGAGGATGGCCCGACGCACCAGCCGGTGGAAACGGTCGCGTCCCTCCGCGCATTTCCCGGACTCGATGTGATTCGTCCCGCGGATCCGGAGGAGACGGCGGGTGCCTTTGCCGCGGCTTTCGGGCGCATGGATGGGCCCACATTGATAGCCCTGACCCGCCAGGCCGTGCCGATGCTGAACGAAATCCCGGTCGAGCAGCGCAGAAACGGTGTCGCGCGGGGTGCGTACATTGCCATTCGTGAGACCGCGCCGTTGAGCACGCTGCTGCTGGCGAGCGGTTCGGAGCTGCAGTATGCCGTGGCGGCTGCCAGGATTCTGGGACCCGGTACCCGCGTCGTATCGGTACCCTGTTTTGAACGATTCAACCGTCAGCCTCAGGATTATCGTGATGCCGTGATGCCGACATCCGTGCGCCGGCGCATCTCAATCGAGGCGGGAGTCACTTCGCCATGGCGACAGTACGTCGGGCTCGATGGAGCCAGCATCGGCATCGATCGATTTGGCATGAGTGCGCCCGGCGGAACGGTGTTCAAGGAGCTTGGAATCACCGCCGAGGCCATTGTTGCGGCAGCGAGCAAGCTTGATTAATTGTTATTGATCAGAGGGTAGTGGAATAGGCGCGATCCTTTGGATTGCCCGGGATTCTTGTCGAAGCTTCGGAATGCGTGAGCGGCTGATAAATATCATATCAGCGGCTTGCTTTTTTGATTAGGCTCCTAACTATTTCGCGTTCCAATCAATTCTGCATGCCGCTGCTGATGCTCAAGGACCTTCCGCGTTATGAGTGCCTTCTGAAAGGTGCCAAGCGGTTTCCTGACCTGGATCCATCGGCGTTGGAAGTTTACCTGCATTTGCTGAGAACGGGCGACGAGGTGTTCAGGGCAACGGACGCATTTCTTTCATCCAGGAATATTTCCCAAGGCCGGTTCACCGTGCTCATGCTGCTCATGAATCGGCATGATGACTGTGGGGATCGCCGCACGCCCGCTGAACTGGCGGAGAAGGCGGGTGTGGCCAGGGCGACAATGACTGGCTTGATCGACACCCTGGAGAAGGACGGATTTGTGAAGCGTGAGCCGGATTCACAGGATCGCCGCATGATGTCGGTGAACCTCACGCCAAAGGGGGAAGCCTTCCTGCACAGCTTTCTCCCGGAGCATTTTCGACAAACTGCCGCCCTGATGTCCGGACTGAACGAGACTGAACGTAGAACCCTTGTTCAGTTGCTCGGCAAAGTTCTTCAAGGCACGATGAAAGTCACAACTGCGGCGAACGCAAAGTCCCAGAATCCCGCGGCCAGCGTGGCCTGACCTGACGGACGCAAACTTTTCCCCAACCTACCATGCTCAAGAGATTATTGTGTCTCATCGGAGGAGTCGCACTCGTGTTTTTTACACTCGGTGCCGTCAAGGTGTCGCAAATCAAGGAGATGTCATCGCACCAGCATGCGATGCCCGCCGCTGCTGTCACCTCCGCGAAGGCGGAGCAGGCCGTGTGGCGGCGGACGCTGAATTCCATCGCAACCCTGGCGCCGGTTGAAGGCGTTCTCCTCGCAGCCGATGCGGAGGGAACGATCACGCGGATCGCCGTTGAGAACGGCGCGGCCGTGAAGGCGGGCGACGTGCTGGTTGAATTCGACACCACGGTCGAAACCGCGCAACTGGCTGCGGCCGAAGCCCGCCATCGGATCGCCAGGCTCGACCGCCAGCGGGCCGAGGAGCTTCTCGCGAAGAACACCATCAGCCAGGCGCAACTGGACGCCGCGGATGCCCAGTTGCGTCAGACCGAGGCGGATGCCGCAGCGGTGAAGGCGTTGTTGGAAAAGAAGATCGTCCGTGCTCCGTTTTCGGGTCGCGTGGGCATCCGGCTGATCAACCTGGGGCAGTTTGTGGCGCGAGGCGCGCCGCTCATGCCCCTGCAGCGGCTGGATCCGATGTATGTCGACCTCCAGATTCCGCAGCGCCAGCTGCCCCAGGTTGCCGTCGGGCAGCAGGTCAATGTGCGCATCGACGCCTTTCCGGACCGTGTTTTTGAAGGAAGGGTCAGCGCGATCAATCCAGCCGTGGATGCGGCATCCCGCAATGTTTCCGTGCAGGCGACGATCGCCAATCCCGATGAGTTGCTTCGCTCCGGCATGTTCGCACGCGCCGAGATAGAGTTGAAGGCGGGCAACCCCGAGGTCGTGCTTCCGGCGACAGCAATCTCCTACGCATCCTATGGCAATTCGGTTTTCATCATTGAGAAGATGAAGCATGCCGATGGGTCCGAGTATCTGGGGGTGAGGCAGATGTTCGTGAAACTGGGTGCCTCGCGTGGCGACATGATTGCAGTCCTCGATGGCGTGAAGCCGGGGGATGAGGTCGCCACATCCGGTGTGTTCAAGCTGCGCAACGGACTCGAGATCCAGATAAACAACACGGTGAAGCCTGAGAGCCAGGTGGATCCCAAGCCTGCCAACACCTGAAGCATGATCGCGTTTCATCGCCTGTGGCGGTGCGACGGGAGGTTTTTGCGCCCAAAAATCGCGTTGTGATGGTCATACCATGAAATCGAGTTTTACGGACCTGTTCATTCGCAAGCCGGTCATCGCGCTTGTCGTCAACATTGTGATCCTGGTGGTGGGCGTGATGTCCTACTTTTCGCTCAATGTCCGCCAGTACCCGAAAAGTGACAGCGCGGTCGTCAAGGTGACAACCATCTACTTCGGTGCGAGCGCGGAGACGGTGCGCGGCTACATCACCACCCAGCTTGAGCGCGTCATCGCAAGTGCGGACGGCATCGACTACATTGAGTCGGAAAGCCGCTCGGGGATGAGCACGATCAATGTTTATCTGCGGCTCAACTACGATACGAATGCGGCGCTTGCGCAGATCGGCTCGAAAATTGACCAGGTGCGCAGCCAGCTCCCGCCAGAGGCCGAGGCGCCCTCGATATCCGTTGAGACGAGCGACAACCAGTTCGCCTCGATGTATCTGAGTTTCCACTCAAAGGACATGGAGGCCAACCAGGTCACCGACTTCCTTGACCGGGTCGTGCAGCCGCAACTGGCCTCGTTGAAGGGCGTGCAGCGGGCCGACATTCTGGGGGGGAGGACCTTTGCGATGCGCATCTGGCTGAAGCCGGACGCGCTGGCGGCGCATGGGCTCAGTCCGTCTGAAGTCCGCCAGGCGCTGGCCAGCAACAACGCCTTGGCGGCGGTTGGAGCAACCAAGGGGTCCATGATCACCGTGAGTCTGGTCGCGGATACCGATCTCAAGAATGTTGATGAGTTCAGGAGGCTCGTCGTGGCCGAGCGCAACAACGCGATCATCCGTCTGTCCGATGTCGCGGATGTCACGCTTGGCGCGGAGAGCTATGATGAGGAGGTTCGCTTCAGTGGCCAACGCGCGACATTCATGGGCATCTGGGTTCTGCCAACGGAATCCACGCTGGAGGTGATCAAGCGCGTGCGAGACGCGCTGCCGGGAATCGAGGCCGGACTTCCGTCGGGCATGAAAATGTCGATCGGTTACGATGCCACGGCATACATTGATGATGCGCTCAAGGAGATCGTGAAGACGCTGGGCGAAACGCTGGCGATCGTTGCTGTCGTCATCTTCCTGTTCCTCGGATCAGTTCGGTCGGTGCTGATTCCGCTGGTCGCAATGCCGCTTTCATTGATCGGCGCGGTCTTCATCATGCTGCTGCTCGGATTCACGATCAACCTGCTCACGCTGCTCGCCATCGTGCTCGCCGTCGGTATCGTCGTCGATGACGCGATCGTCGTCGTCGAGAATGTCGAGCGGCATGTCCGCGAGGGCAGGAGTCCTTTTGATGCCGCCGTGCTCGGTGCGCGGGAACTCGTGGCGACGGTCATCTCGATGACGATCACCCTGGCGGCCGTCTATGCTCCGATCGGTTTTCAAGGCGGACTGACCGGCGCGCTCTTCCGGGAGTTTGCTTTCACGCTCGCGGGGGCGGTGACGATTTCTGGTTTTGTGGCGCTGACGCTGTCGCCGATGATGAGTGCGCGCCTCCTCAGGGATCATGCGCACGAGGAGCGCGGTCTGACGGGCATCACCAATCACATGTTCGACCGATTGCGCACGGCTTACGACCGGCTCATAGGAGCGATGCTGGCGACTCGGGAACGGCGGAAGCTGGGCTGGGGCGTGCTGCCGGCGGGGATTGCGACGAGCAGCATCTTGTTTGTCGCGGGGCTGATCGGGATGAAGGTGGCTGGGGGCGCGCTTGCGGGAAGGAACGTCAGCATGCTTGGCGCCGGCGCCCTCGCACTGGGCGTGGTTCCGGCGGTCCTCGCATTGGTTTTCGATGTGGCCTTTGGCCGGCGATTCAAGACCGTGCAGTTCGTCCTGGCCGGAGGCGTCATGCTCTGCATGCTCCTTCCGGTCTTCTTCATGTTTGCGCAGAAGGAACTGGCGCCGAAGGAGGATCAGGGCTTCATCGGAACCTTTCTCATTGCGTCCCCGACATCGACCATTGAGCACAATGTCCGCTATGCGGACGAGGTTCAGAGGCTGTTTGAGAGTGTGCCGGAGTACGCGGCGTCCTTCCAGCTTACGACGCCGAACTTCGGATTTGGAGGCCTGATTGCCAAGCCATGGTCCGAACGAAAGCGGACGACGGTGCAGATTGAACAATCGCTTCTTACTGAAACCGCGAAGATAGCCGGCATGAACGTGGTGTTGAACACGCCGGATGCCCTTCCCTCCGGCGGCCAGTACCCAATTGAATTCGTGATCCGGTCAACGGCTGACCACCGGCAGATGCTTGAGGTTGCCGACCAACTGACCCTGTTTGCGAACACCGAGGCGAATGCGCCGGATCAGGCACCGACATTCTATTTCGCGGATAGTGATCTCAAATTCGACCTGCCGCAGTACGAGATCGAAATCGACAAGGACAAGGTGGCCGCCATGGGTCTGAGTCTGACCGACATTGCCCGCGACCTGGGTTCCATGCTGGGTGGTGGTTATGTGAACCGCTTCGTCAACGACGGGCGCAGCTATCGCGTCATTCCGCAAGTGGAGCGCTCGCACCGGCTCACGGCGGACCAGATCCTCGACTATCATGTGCGGGGTCCGAATGGTCGGCTTGTTCCGCTTTCCACCATTGCGACACTGAAAGAGACGGTGCAGCCGCGCACACTCAATCGGTTCCAGCAGCTCAACTCGGTGAAGATCATAGGAGTCGGACCCAGCCCGGACCAGGCGTTGCGGAAGCTGGAGAAGAAGGCCTCGGAAATCCTGCCGCCCGAGTACTCGATCGACTACGGCGGCCAGTCGCGGCAGCTTCGCTACGAGGGCAATGCGCTCCTGATGTCGGGTGGGCTTGCGGTGATTCTGATCTTTCTGGTGCTGGCCGCGCAGTTTAACAGCTTCCGCGATCCGTGCATCATTCTGTTCGGCTCGGTGCCGCTCGCCCTGGTTGGCGCCGCCTTGCCGATCTTTCTCTGGAAAACCTCGCTGAACATCTATTCGCAGATCGGCATGACCACGCTCGTGGGGCTGGTGGCCAAGAATGGCATTCTCATCGTCGAGTTTGCGAACTCCCTCCAGGAGAAGGGTGTCCCAAAACTGGAGGCGACCCGCCGTGCCGCGGCAACCCGCCTGCGCCCGGTTCTCATGACCTCGGCGGCAACGGTCTTTGGACATCTCATGCTGATTTTTGTCACGGGCCCCGGTGCGGCGGCCCGCAACAGCATTGGCTGGGTGCTGGTGGTTGGCATGACGGTCGGATCATTCTTCACCTTGTTCATCGTCCCCGCATTCTATGCGCTCATTGCCCGCGATCATTCGAAGGACCGTCACATCGAGCGCGAATCCACGCTGCTTGCCCAGCACAGTCCTGAACTTGCCATCAAATAACATGCACAATCTCTCTTCCCGTGCGGCTCTCTGCTGCGTGATTCTTGTCAGTACGATGGGCCTGGCGGCCCAGTCAACGTCCACGCAGCCGGTTCCCGAGACCCTGGACCTTCCCACGGCCCTGCAGTATGCACTGGAGAACAACTTCTCCATTCGCCAGGCCCGGGAGCGCATACGGCAGCAGGAGGGTGTTGTGCTTGAAGTCTCCTCGCGACACATCCCGAACGTGTCTGTCGGTGCCGCCTATCAACGGAACGCGCGCGAGATTGCGCAGACCTTTCCTCAGGACGATTCCGCCTGGAACATTCAGATCCAGGCGCGACAGGCAATCTATGCGGGTGGCGGCATCAATGCATCGATTTCCGGTGCGAAACTCGCGCGGGAGGCTGCGGTGCTCGAACTGCAGGGGGTGATCAACGACGCGCTGCTCTCCGTGCGCACGCGGTTCTATGACGTCCTGCTGGCGCGCGAGAGCATCAAGGTGCGCGAACAGTCCGTGGCGCTGCTTCAGGAGCAGCTTCAAAATGCCAGGAACCGCTTTGAGGCCGGAGCATCCTCCAGTTTCGAGGTGCTTCGCGCGGAGGTCGCGCTGGCCAATGCGCAGCCCGCCTTGATTCAAGCCCGCAATGCATTCCGCCTCTCCATCGAGGAGCTGCGCCAGGCGCTGGGTTTTGTGAATGGCGAGGGTGAGAACCTGCGCAAGGTCCCGGAGTTCATTGGGGAACTGAAGGCCGAGCCGGTTTCCTTCGATCTGAAAACCTCGTTGGAGACGGCCCGTGCCAATCGCCCCGAACTCGCACGCCTTTCCAAACTGGAGGATGCCCGTGAGCAGGGCGTGAAGGCGGCCCGCTCCGGCCACCTTCCCTCCGTTGACGCCATTGCCGGCTACCAGTGGCGCAAGACGGGATTGAGCGACAGTTTTCGCGATGCCGCGGATGGCTGGCTTGTCGGTGTGCAATCGCAGTGGAACGTTTTCGACGGCCGGGCAACGGCCGGGCGCATTGCACAGGCGCGCTCCCAGCTTGCGCAGGCTCAATTGTCCATCAAGGAGGCGCAGCTGGCGGTTGACGTCGAGGTGCGCCGGGCACTCTCTTCGCTCCAGGAGGCGTGGGAGCTTGCGGAAGCCTCCAGGAAGGTTGTGGACCAGGCGGCTGAGGCCTTGCGGCTTGCAAATGTCCGTCAGTCCGCCGGGACCGCGACGCAGCTGGATGTTCTCACATCCCAGGTTGATCTGACCCAGGCCCGGAACAATCAACTTCAGGCCAACTACAACTACCTCGTGGCGCTGGCCAATCTTCGCAAGGCGATCGGCCAGGCGGATACTTTCGCCACAACCAGCTGACCGGACCTTGTTGATCCCGGGTGGCGCGCAAATTTCCGCCTGCAGCGCCTCGGGTTGGCTCGCATTCTTTCGGAAACCGACTTGAATTCCGGGCATGAGATCCGTGCGCATCCTGCTGTACGTCGTGATTGCGCTGGTGGTGCTGCTGATCGTTGCGGCTGGCGTGGGATTGAATTCGGGATTTCAAACCTGGGCGGCGCGTCGCGCCGTTGCCGGCCAGAAGGATTTGAAGGCGGAGATAGGCCGGGTTTCGGTTGGCCTGGATCGGGTTGAACTGAGTTCGATTCGCATTGCGCGCCCGGGAATGGTTCTCGTGCTGCCATCAGCCGTGATCGATGTCCCTGTGATAAAGGCGGCCCGGAAGCATGTCGCTGTCCGGCGTCTTTACGCGCACGGATGGACGCTGGATCTGACTGCTCCGGACAAGCTTGCCGGGGACGTTCGCGGGGGGCGCCGCGGTCTGGCGGGCTACCTGGCGGTCTTGTCCTCGGCGAATGCCGAGCCTGCGGTGAAGTCCGATGCGTTTCATGGAATTTTCAGCGAACTCAATTTCCCGGTCGATCTGTCGGTGGATGCGTTGGATCTTGCGGGCGACATCATCTTTCCCGCCGAAGCCGGCCGGTCGTCCAGGGCGCGAATTGTCATCACGGGTGGCGGGCTCGGCTCTGGCAGGGAGGCGAAATTCATCATCCAGGCCGATGCGAGCGGAAGCGGCACCGTGTCGGCGCTGAGCTGCAATGGCAGCGTCGGACTGCACATGGACACGCCGTCCTCAATTGATCGCGTGACATTTGGCAGCGATCTCAGGGCGTCCGGAGCATCGATGCCAAACGGAGCGGCATTGCGTCTGGAACTCGCGGCAGCACGCGGGCCGCAGCGAACGGAGCAGTATGCACTGCAAATCGAGTCGGACGGCAAATCGCTCGTGAAGCTGGATGCGGCCCTGCCCGCTGGTGGCGGCAGACTCTCGGGGAAAATACAGCTTGCGGCGCGCGATGCGGATCTCGCTCCTTTCGCGCTTGGGTACTCGGTTCCCGAGTTCGATGCGAAGACGGAAACGACCTTCGAACTGACCACCACATTTGATGAGATCGCCGCGAGCGGGCGGATCGACCTCTCGCTTGGAAGGCTCGAGGTTCTGCAGAGGGAACTCGCCCGGGTGGGTTCACTCAGACTCAGCGCGGATTTCTCGGTTGAAAAGGCCGGAGATCTCCTTCGCGTGAGGTCCTTGAAGGCGAGGGTCGACGGAAACTCCCCCGTGCTTCAGATCAATGCCCGGCAGTCATTTGAGTACGATGGCAAAAGCGGTGAGATTCGTGTGACGGACGCCGGCAGCGCATTGATGACCTTGGATGTGGAGTCGTTCCCGCTGGAGTGGATTCAACCGTTCCTCGGCAAGACCTCGCTGAGTGGCGGTGAAGCGAGAGGCACCTTTGCGGTGATGTCCACTTCTGGCGGGTTTGCCCTTCGTCCCCAGGGTCCGATGACAATTTCGCCGTTTTCGCTCTCTGACGATGGCAGGCCCATCGTCCGCGATGCCACGCTCAGCCTTAGCCTGTCCGCGGATGTGACCTCGCGGGGCTGGCAGGCGGAGGTCACGGATTTTTCGGCAAGAAGCGGGAAGAGCAACCTGATGACTCTCTCGATCAAGGCAGGCCAGTCGGCGGAGGAAAAGGAACCGCTCAAGGCGACAGGTGCGTTTTCGGTGGACCTTCCCGCATTGCTGGCGCAGCCGTTGATTGGTGGCACGCCGGTTCTTTCGCGCGGAACGATGAGTGGGAGATTCACCGCGACCAGTGGAGCCGCGCAGGATGTGGCGGCGGAGATCACCCTCTCGGATCTGGCCTCCCCCGCGGTCAGTGAAGTGCTCCCGAAGGTGTCGGTGGAGATTCGGGGAAGGCTCGAGACGGGAGGTGCATTTGCCGCGAGCGTGCCTGTGCTGGTCGAGCGTGCGGGTCGAAAGAGCGACCTCATGATCAATGCCAGGGGAAAAACGGTGAAAACGGGCGTCGATCTCGATGCGCGAGTTTCAAGCACCGAGATGAATGTGGAGGATGTGAAATTCCTGCTCGCGCCATTCGCCGGAGGCGGGCCGACAACGGAACCGGCTCCCCAATCGACGCAGGGAGGCGGGCCGCCATGGGAGGGAGTCGGAGGCGGCCTTTCATTTGATTTCCAGAAGGTGATCTATTCTCCGGACCTGTCAGTTCGCGACCTCAAGGGCAGTCTGTCGATTTCAGATACGGTCGTCACCTTGAAGGAACTCAACGCATTGCTGGGACCAGGGGGAAAGGTGGCGCTTACCGGGGATGTGACCTTCAACCCCTCAAGGCCCACGCCTTTTCATCTGAAGGCGGATTTGGATGTCACCGGCCTGGATTCGGGAGCGACGCTCAAGGCATTCAGCGACGGTTCCGCGCTGCCAGTGGTCGAGGGAAAGTTCAATATCAGCAGCGAGGTTACTTCATCGGGCGAGAGTCTCGCCAGGTTGTTTGACCAGGCGTCGGGTGGAGTAAAGGTGTCGAGCAGGGGCGGGCTCTTTCGTCCCGTGCCATCGAACTATGTCAACGCGATCAGCGCTGCCCGTGCGCAGTTGCTCAAGCGGACAGATGAGGTGGGAGCCATTGCTTCGATAGCGGGTGTGCTTGGAGCCAGGCTGCCGGGCGGTCTGGGCGGCGCCGCTTCCAAGGCGCACGCAGTGGCGGAGCGCCTCGGTGAGTTGGAGGCCATTGTGAAGCTGATTGCGGAGCTGAAATTTGATCAGCTCACGCTGGATGCGGGCGGCTCGACGTCGATGGACACGGTGCTTCGCGACCTCACGATCACTTCCCCCGAGCTCCGATTCGTGGGTTCAGGCGGACTCAAGTACCGGCCGGATGTTCCAATTTGGAAGCAGGCGCTGACCTTGAAACTGAGCGGAGCCGCCCGTGGCCGGGCGGCGGAAATAATGAAGAAGGGAAACCTGCTGGGCGACACGCGTGACAGTCTGGGGTACATTCCACTCTCACTGGCGCTCAATATCAGCGGCACAGCCGAGAAGCCCGACATTTCGCGCATCGTGGCGGCCTTGTTTGAAAAGGTGCTCTCAATGAAGCTGAGCTCCGGGGACATTGAGAAGATTCAGCACGGTGACATCGGAGCAATCCTGAACCTGCTTGCGCAACTGAAGTGAGCAGTGGGGGGTGACCGAACAACCGGGTGCGTCACCCTCCCTGTGAGCGCGCTGCTTAACGTCTTCAGTGAATGGATGAATTGTGCATGGTGCGCATCTGGGATCCCATTGTTATCCAGTGGCCATCCGCATGCTGGAGCAGGAAATGCTGCCGATGGACGAGATTGTCACGCATCAACAATCTAGACCGCCAGACGCTATCGGTGCTGGCACCGCCCCTGCGCAAGGCGATCCACCGCCGGCCATGAGGGGCGTGTGGGCGGGGATTGATGCGCATGGGGACCGAAAGGCTTGACACGATTCGGTCGCCGGCTTCCCCTATATGAATCAAAACGCTGAATAAATATTCAACAAGCTGAGAGCCCCACCTCACGTGCGTTCAACCCTTCCCGTCGATCCCGCCCTCGCTGCGGAGGCACCGCGTGGCTCCCTTTTCAAACGAGTCGGGCCAGCCGCTCCCCGTCATGCCGAACTTAACGCATTCAATGGGGCGCGGGTTGTTTCCGCCGGGGAAACGCCTGCAAATCCGTTGTCCAGCACTGGTGGGCCCTTCCGCCCCCGCACGGCGGAAGAGAACCCGCCGTGTCATCCCCAAGCCAATCATCCTGACCCATGAACAAACGAATGCTGCTCCGATCGAACCCGTCCTGCCCGGCAATTGTCACCGGCGTTTTTTCCATCCTCGTCACCCTGAGCTGCGGTTTCGCGCAATCTTCCGCTCCGTCGGCCAGTTCGCATGGCAGGGAGGACGTCGTGAGCCTGGACGCGCTGCAGGTCACCGGAACGGCGCTGCGAAGCCTTGAGGAAGTGGAGAACCGCCGTGAGACCCTGAATATTGCGGACAGCCTGACGATGGACGAACTCGGGAACCTGGCTGATGAGAATCTGGCCGACGCACTGATCCGGCTGCCGGGCATCAGTGCGATGCAGACGCTCTACGGCGAGCAGGAGGCGTCCTATGTTTCCGTGCGAGGCATTCCTGCCGATCTGAGTTACACCTCGTTCGACGGCATAACAATGTTTTCCACTGCCAACAACGGCGACGGCCTGCGCCGCGTGGACTTGAACCTGATTCCCACGCAGATTTCACGCACCACCCGCGTGTACAAGAGTTTCACCGCCGACCTGGATGCCGGGGCCATCGGGGGCGTCACCAACATCGAGCCATACAGCGCGCTCAAGGACCGGCGCACCGCGAACATCCGGCTGCAGCTGACCGGCGAGACGGGCCAGGGCAAATACATTTCCGACTTCTACACCCGCACCGGCAACTACAAGAACAGGCCGATTGGCGGCGCCCTGTCGGGATTGTATGTGAATCGTTTTGGCCGCGATGGCCGGTTCGGCGTGGTCCTCAGCGGCGTCTATCGCCAGCGGGACTACAGCTACACCAAGACCAATCCCAACGGTCGTGTGTATTACACCCCCACCAGCACAACAGCGGCCAGCAACCTCTCGAATTGGGATGGCCTGCATCCTTTCCCGACGATCTACCGCCCGATGGACTACACGAAGTACTCCGAGATGTACGGCGGTTCGGCCAAGTTTGAGTATCGCATTTCCGACGTCTGGTCGGTGTCGCTGCTTGGATTTGACTACAAGAAGTTCGAGGATCAGGACCTCGATCAGTTCTATCTTGAGACCTTCACCGCCCTCACCCGCCCGAGCCCCGATGTCGGCCGTTTCAAGATCGGCCGCGTTCGCTCCATCTACAGCTACGATCGTTTTGCGCAGGAAACCCGCGGCCTCATTTTCAAGGTGGAGGGCAGGCTCAGCACCGACTCCACGCTCGAACTGCGCGCCGGAGCCTATCAAAACGAATTCTACAACAAGGATGAGACCGTCACGTTCCTCTACAGCCCGCCTTCTTCCTTTGTCACGTTTGATTACAGCGGCAGCCTGTTCCCGAAGACCACGGTTGAGAACGCGGATGCTCTGGCCAGCGTCTCAAGCTTCCGCCTGAGCTCGGCACCGATCAACATCGTCGATTCCAAGGTGGACTCCAAGCAGGTCCGAATCGACTACAAGAAGAACTATTCCAACAACAGTCCCGGCTTCGGGTACGCCGCCGGCGCCGATTGGCGCGAGACGGAGGTCAGCCGCGACGGCACCACCACGAACTTCGTCAACAACAGCGCCCCGTTGACCGGGATGGGATTTGTGCCCGACTTTCGTTCGGTGAACTACCCCTATCCGGTGGTTTGGGTCAACTACACCCAGTTCGCGCAGACCGTGCTCCCGAACCTGGCGGTCAACCAGAACTCAACCAGGAACGCTTCCTGGGAAAGCGACTACTTCTACAAGGAACAGTTGTTCGCCGCGTACGTCTCGGCGAGATACAGTTGGGAAAGCACCAAGCTTATCGCGGGCGCGCGCTACGACAAGGTGGACTACGACGCTCGCTCTCCGCTCGCCGGTGCCAGCGGTGCTTTTGACGGGACGTTCACCCCGTCCGGCGGCACATGGGAAAACCTGCTGCCCTCCGCCATCGTGACCCATTACTTCACTCCCGGCCTTCGCGCCAGGGCCGCCGTCAGCAAGTCGCTCGGCCGTCCCCAGTTCGACGATATCGCCCAGGCGGTGATCCGCAATGATGAGAACCTGACGATCACGCGTGGCAACCCGAACCTGAAGCCGCGCCGCTCCACCAATTACGACCTCGCCCTGGAATACTTCTTCAGCAAGGACGGAATGGCATCGCTGACCGGATTCGCAAAGGACATCAAGGACGACATCTACACCCAGGCTGTCGACGAGGAGATCGACGGTGTTGTCTACAGGGCGACCCAGCCGTACAATTCCTCGCAATCGAAGATTCGCGGGGTGGAAGTCGCCTTGATGCACAATGCGATTCCGGGGCTGCCGGGCGTCTTTGAGAAGCGCGTGGGTGTTGCGCTCAACTACACCAAATTGTGGGCCGAAATGAACTACCTTTCCGGCACGACCTATGTGCGCTTGAAGTCACTCCAGTACCAGCCCGACTACATGGCCAACGCGACGATTTTCTACACGTTTCCGCGGAAGAAGGGCGAGATCCGCATCTCTTACAACTGGAAGGGCAAGAGTCCGATTTCGCTCGGTCTCTATCCGTGGACGACCTACTGGCTGCGCGAGTCTGAACGCCTCGACGTGGGCATCCGGTATTCTCTTACACAGAACTTCATCGTGAAGCTGCAGGCAAGGAACCTGACCAACCAGGGGGTGAAGCAGGGCTATCTCGCACCTTTCGAGATGAATCGCTACGAAATGGATCAGGACAGGACGTACGCGCTGGATTTCACCTACAAGTTCTAGCGGGATCGTCATGAGGTGTGCTGGCATCCGTTTGCCGATCCGGCCGAAGGGGAGGCTGCGGATGCTAGCCGTGGGCTGCCTGGTGCTGTCCCAAGCGCTGGGTCAGGTGTCAGACTCCAAGCGCGCTTTGCTCCATCGCGTTCTTCGCACCGTCACGAGGTCTCGCGCCACTCTCCATCCAGCAGTACCGTGGTCGGAAGCGGTGCGACGCCACATTCGTTGCGGTGCAATTGTGCGATTACGAGATCCACTGCATTGGAAGCGATGACCTCGTTGCAGGGATCAATGCCCGGAAGCACGCCGTGCGGATGCCAGTCCAAGGTAACGATCCGGCTGGCCTGAGGGGCCAGCTCGCGCAATTGCTCGAGGATCCTCTCGTCCACCTGCCAGCCCAGCAACAAGGCATCGGGCCGGAAGCTTTTGAGCCAGCGGCCCAATCTCCGAAATTCACCAGGTTCGCAGAAGCGCACGGCCTTGTGCGCGATCGCGGGTGTTGGATGATGGGTGATGAACGCGGCGTGCTGCATGCGGTGAATTCTGCCCTGCACCGTTTCGCTGAGGATCGCGGCGGGGCGCGCTCTTCCTTCCACGCGGAGCCGCTCCAACGTACGCCAGACGCTGCGAAAATGGTAGTGCGCCGCGCGGTTGATCACCGGTGAGATCTCGGTGCTTCCGATGATGGCCGGAGCCAGGACTTGCCAGTCCCAGTCAATCGCAACGCACTGGTTGCCAGCGGCGGGGGAGATGAGGACGCCGGAGATTCCCCGTGCGCGGAGGATGGAATGGAGCCGGTGCGGTGTCAGGCCTGACTGCCCGAGCCAGAATTCCTCAATGCCTGATCCGAGCTGTTCGGCACGCTGCCGGGCGGCCTGGACCAGCACCTTCACGTAATGCTGCAGGTGGATCGGCAGGTTGTCCGTTTTCCTGGGTGTGTTCACCCAGACAAAAGCCAGCGTTTCGGGCTGCGCGAGCATGCGGCCCCGCCGGATGGTTGCCATCAGGGAGCTGACGCGCAGGTCGGAACGATAGTTCATCTTCGCCGCAATCTGCCGAACTCGCTCGACTGTGCCGGCGGGTATGCTCGGATGGCCGCGAAGAGCGTAGGATGCGCCGCCGGTACTCAATCCGGCGGCGCGCGCCACGTCGGCGAGAGTGACGCCGAGAAGTCTTGGCATGGGGGGAGTACCGCGGTGGATGAAGGTTCAATCGGATCGATACGGTCCGAACACGGCCTTGATCCGATAGGATTCGTCGGTGTCGTCGAGCACATACACGAAGAATTCTCCACCGCCGGGCGTCACCCGGACGACGACATGTCCCGCCGGGGTTTTGGTGCGGTCGATATGCAGGGCGGATAGCGTGGCCTCCATCATGTTCGTGTAGAACACGTCCCTGTGACCCGGGTAGGTGTGAGTCGAGAGCAGCCGGCGATGCACGCTCATCGCGGGCTGACTTGCGCCCCAAGTGGATGCCACGCTCACCTTCGGTCGCAGGACACTCAGGAAGAAAGGACTGCTCGCGTCGTAGTTGGCGTGATGGTTGACCTTGTAGACCTCCACTGGCCCTGTGGCCATGGCCACGGGTCGTTCGATGTCCTTCCATTGATCGCTGGGATTCGCGATCTCCACGTCCCGCACGTCGAGGTCGCCGCCAGTGAAATAGTCGAACTTCCCGTAGGAGATCCGCAGGGCGATGCTGCACTTGTTCTCGGCCGGGTAGTTTGTTTTGGGCAAAGCGGACAGTGCCGGAAAATGATTGCGCGAGACGGAACCGACACCGGTCCAGACATGACCATTCACCGCGATGTTGCGGATTTCGAATTCCGGAAAACGTGACTTGTTTCGCACCAAACCGATCTGATCATTGCGTCCGGCTTCAACGCGTTCGACGCGCATTCCCCGATGAGTGCTCTCCCAGTCAATGAACTTGCGGTAATTCTGCATCTTCAGATCCACGAGCGGCAGCGGCCAGTTGTACTCCGGCCAATTCCGATCGAACAGACGGCGGATCGGGATGTGTTCGGCGATCTCGGTCAGCCCTCCCAGTTGATAGGCTCCGGACGAGGAGACCGGTGATTTGGCGCTTATCGCCCCCATGTGATCGATGTGAAAATGGGAGATGACCGCCTGGTCGATCCGCTTTTCCGGAAAGCGCTGGAGCATGTGTGCAATATAGCGGGCGATCCATTCACCCGCGCTGCGCGCACCGTCGGGCTTGGGCGGGGTGCTCCAGCCAGCCTCGGGCGGCGCCGCTCCTGCATCCACAAGCAGTGTGGTTCCATCGGGCAGGATGAGAAACGCGGTTTCCCCCCGACCGGTGTTGATATGGTGAATATCGAGGCAGCCTTCGGACCACAGGGGGAGTGGGGATCCAACTGCGGCATCGGCCGCCTGGCATCCGATTTCCGTGGCTCCGAGAATGGCAACCCAAACGAGCACGATGCGGAGGGTGTTGACGGGGATCACGATGGGAATGCGCACGGGTTGATTGGATTGATCGAACTCAACGGAGGGCGGGTTGGAGAGCCGTGACGGCAGTCTGGAACTCGCTGATGCCATGCCAATGGGTCGCTCACTGAAAGCGTTAAGTTGCAGGGCGCTTCCTCCAATTCTCACTCCGATCTTCCCAGCGGCCGCAAAGACTGTCGTTTAACGCATTCAGCAACGCTCGGTTGGTCGATGTCACGGAATTGTTTCATGTCTCCATCTTTCGCTGATGCGCTCTTTCGATCAACTTTCGATTCACAGTGCCGGTGCGCAAGACGGTCAGCGCTTCATGATTCGCGTCGCGGACTAACCGGCCGTTTGCCGCTCCTCAACTCCTCCATGTCCACCGCTATTCCGCCAGCTGATCCAATCCGGTCAAAATTCTTGTCGTTAAACCCCGGGGGAGAGAGGACCACTGCAGATTCCGGCCTGCCCGTGATCCAGCTGTCGACAGATGTGGTGGTGGCTGGTGGCGGCATGGCGGGCGTATGCGCGGCGATTGCGGCCGCGCGGAACGGCGCAAGGGTGGTGCTGGTGCAAAATCGCTCCAGGCTTGGCGGCAATGCCTCCAGCGAGGTTCGGATGCATATCGTCGGCGCCAACTGGCACAAGAATAGACCGGGCTGGCGCGAAGGCGGCATATTGGAGGAACTGCGTCTCGACGACGCAGTCAGCAACCCCCAGCGCTGCCGGGAAATGTGGGATCTGCTGCTCTACGACAAGGTGATCACGGAGTCCAATATCACCCTGCTGCTCGACAGTGTCTTGGTTTCCGCCGAAACGAGCGGGGGAGTCATTGAGGAGGTGGTGGTGCGGAGCGACGCCACAGAGCGGATTTATCGCATTCACGCCGACATCTTCTGTGACTGCACAGGGGATTCCCGCCTCGCCTTGGAAGCGGGAGCCAAGACCCGTCGTGGACGCGAATCGCGTGCTGAGTTCAGCGAATCACTTGCTCCCGAAGTGGCGGATCGAGAGGTCTTGGGAAGCAGCATTCTTTTCATATCGCGGAAGCACAATGCACCCATGCCATTCAGCCCTCCGTCTTGGGCCCGCAGGATCGACAGCGAACAGCTGCGGCACCGCACGATCAAGTCCTGGGAATACGGCTATTGGTGGATCGAGTGGGGTGGGCATGTCGACACGATCGGTGACAATGAGCTCATCCGCTTTGAATTGCTGGCAATCGTCATGGGCATTTGGGATCACATCAAGAACAGCGGACGGTTTCCGGAAAGCGCAAACTGGGCGCTCGAATGGTTCGGCATGGTGCCAGGCAAGCGGGAGAGTCGCCGTATTGTCGGAGACCATATACTTACCCAGCAGGACTTGATCGACGGTGGGAACTTTGAAGATGCCGTCGCGATTGGAGGCTGGCCCATGGACGACCATCCTTCCGGGGGATTCGACAGCGCCGGCGAATCCCCCGGAGTGCAGCTTGCCACGAAGGAGGTGTATGACATTCCGCTTCGCTCACTTTACAGTCGAAACATTCGCAATCTCTTCATGGCCGGTCGCAACATTAGCGCGAGCCATGTCGCGTTCACGTCGACGCGAGTCATGGGCACATGCAGCGTCGTGGGGCAGGCGATCGGCACCGCGGCGGCGGTCTGCGTTCGACACGGAATCACGCCGCGTCAGGTTTACCAGCAGAAACACCGGCTCCTTGAGCTTCAGCAAAGCCTGATATCCGATGATCAAACGATCAAGGGTATCCGCGGCGAAGCTGAAAATGACATTGCGCGTGAGGCTCGGATCACCGCATCGGCGGAAGAGGGTGGGGCGGTGGCCTGCAATGTCGTGAATGGCTGGCTGCGCGACTTTCCAAGTCAGTGTGTCAAGTCCACGCCCGAGCTCAATGTTCCCCTGCGCATGTCAGACGCCGGGGTCGTGATCGGTCCCGCAATCAACCATTGGGCCGGGCGTATGCAATCGTGGGGCGCTTGGATTGAATTGTTCTGGAATGAATCGAAGCCGATTCGCATGGTTCAGTTGATCTTTGACACCGGGTTTCAACGTGAGCTCACGCTGAGCTCATCTGATCACATCAACAGTGGCATCATTCGCGGCCCACAGCCTGAAACAGTGCGTGACTATGAGATCCAGGGGTGGACTTCGGATTCTCAAGGTTGGTTCTCGATTGAATCGATACATGGCAACCACCAGAGACTCCGACGACATCCGTTGAACTCCGCCCATTTGCGCGGCCTTCGCGTGCATGTTCACGCAACCAACGGCGATGCCTTTGCGAGAATCTTTGAGATTCGTTGCCTCGTCTGACTCACCGAGGATTGAGTCGTTTGGACGCTCCACCCAACAGAGGCACCATGCGACTCACAGAGGAATGATGTCGCACCCTCGGGAAATTCTGCTTGCCCGGCATCTTGGTCAGCCGGTAGTAACCGGGGTTTGAAGAGTTCCGGAGCGATCCGTGAATTCCCGTTCTTTCCCTGTCAGCACTGCGTTTTTCCGCCAGACTTCACACTCCAAGTGTGCAAGATGCCGAAATGGAATGATTTCGACTAACTCCAGTATTGTCGCTGTGTTGGTTTGAGAGAGAATTGCAGCTCATGGGGGTCGATAGCTCAACGGTAGAGCAGCGTCCTTTTAAGTCGTTGGTTCTGGGTTCGAATCCCAGTCGACCCACCATTCCCCTTGAGTCACCGTCAGATAGTGCTTTTTACCGAGGGCGTGCCGGGGGCTCGCTGGATGCGATCGAGGCATCGACCGAGGCGTAAACAATTCCAAGAAGATTGTCGGCAGTCACTCGTTCACTGTCGACTTCACCGTTGTTGATGCCGCGAACCCGCCAGCCGTCGGGAGTTGGGTCAACCAGCTGATGCACCACCTGCCGTCCACCGCGGGTCCGGTACGCCACCTTCATTCCGGATTGGAGATCCTCATACCGAGCCTTCGCAATCACCAGAAAGGTGTCCTCGTTGTATACCGGGGCCATGGATTCACCCCCTCCCGCAACGGAGGTTCTTTCCTGGCCCATTGAGGCCAGATTTGCGGCATCGCGCCATGCTTCCAGTCTGGCGGACTGTGAAGGCCGGCCTGGATCGGGTCCCAGGCTTTCATGGCCTGCGGTTGTGCCGGAATCCGTGCCAGCGGTCGCTGAGCAGCCTGCAAACAAGAGCGCGCACAGAGAACAGGCGACTCCACAACATCCTGCGAGAATGGGATGGGGCTTCAAATGTGGAGAAACCATTGCCTGATCGGTTCGTCACGGATGGGGCGATTGAGATGTAAAAGATCGATGAAAGCTGACAGTGGATTCTCTGGTGGCCCGAACTACGTCCTAAGCACTATTGTTTATTTGATCCGCCCCAGGCTCCCAATTCATCGAAATATCTCCACTGCATGAAACGTCTTGTCATCGTTGAAGACCAAACCGCCATCCGGGAGATGCTCGTTGAGATCCTGCGCACGGACATGAATTACAAGCTGGTTGGAGAGAGCGGTGACGGACAGAGCGCCTATGCGCTTTGCCTTGAGGTGCTTCCCGATGTCATTGTGCTCGATGCCAAGCTGCCTGGCCTCAATGGTGTCGACCTGCTTCGGCGCCTCAGCAAGCAACTGCGGAATCTGCGGGTGCTGGTCTTTTCAGGCCACGAGAATCCCATGCTTGTGCGCGAAATGCTGGAGGCGGGTGCGCACGGATTTGTCGAGAAGACCGCGGGGCTCTTTGAATTCAAGAAAGGCCTGGAGACCGTCGCGAATGGTGGCACGTATTTTGGACCGGCGGTTGCGGCTCTCCTGCGCAATGTGGTCGCAAATCCGTCCGCGAGTGCTTCAAGCGATTTCCTCACGGATCGTGAACGCGAGATTCTGCAGCTGGTGGCGGAGAGCCACAGCACAAAGGAAATCGCCTCGAAGCTCAACATCAGCGTCAAGACGGTGGACAATCATCGCACCAACCTGATGCGGAAATTGAATCTGCACGATGTCGCCAGCCTTACCCGCTACGCGTTGGAAATCGGGCTGATCGAGCCGAAAAAGCCCATTTGACGCAATCAATGGGCGCCGGTTGTCCACTGCCGCGCCTCATTGAATCGATCCACCAGCACGCTGACAAGCGGGTCGGCAACCCCGATGGGTTCGGTCATGCGTGTGCGAAGCGAGGGACGCCGCTTCATGGCTTCGCTGCAAATTGCCGCGATGTCGCCGTCGGGTCCCGCGTGCCGCCCCTGGGAAAAGAACTGAAGGGCGATGACAACCTCGCCTGAATCGCACGGCGGGGTTGTCAGGCGGTCAATAAGCAGAGGATCGTTGAATGCGAAACGAGGGCCGGGGCGCCTTTCCATGGAAGCCACATGGACTCCGTGCACCCCATCCGCCAGGATGGCTGCCAGCTGCCTCCCGAGATGATTGCGGGCAGCCGCGACGCCTGGCTTCGGACTTCCGTGATCAACAAGGACAACCTGCGCGCGGGACGGGCCGCTCATCGTGGCCACTGCCTCGCGAACGCGTTCGGCCAGCGCGCTGGCGACGCGGACATCATCCGGTTCACTTGGATTGACAACACACCTTGCCAGCTGGATTCGCGCGGTCGGATATCGTCGCGAAATGGCTTTGATTCGCCTGGAGAGATAATCGACAATGGCTCCACTGGGGCCAAAGAACAGGGGAAGCAGGACGGCCTTCTCCATTCCCGCTGCCAGCTGCCCCTCCAGTGCCTGCTCCAGAAGCTCTGCCGGACGGCCTTCGGTCTCCTTCGGTGAAATTGCACTTGAATGCAATAGGGAAACCGGTCTGACGGGGCAGTCGATTCGCGCTTCGATGGCTGCCGCGAGCCTGCGGAGCGTCAAGGTGGCCGTCGCGCGAAGGGAGCCATTGTCGAACAGGAAGCACATTTCCGCCCGGGTCATCGATGAATTCGCGAGGATGGGATTAATGACTTGCCGATCGAAAACCCTTGCTTGATAAGGTCAACCCTGCCGCCCATCTCATGAATCTCTTCTCGAAGAAACTCACCTTCATCCTTGTCGGTGCCGCAATTGCATTTGCGGGCTGTAGCAAGAAACCAAAGCGTCCCTCGCCCAATGACACCGTGCTCGGACAAGGAGCCGGAGGGGGAGGGACTGACAGTCTTAATCCGGTCGATTCAAGCCTGTCCGGGGTTACCGATGCATCGGCTGCCGGTTTGGAATCGCGACGTGGCACGGAAATTGGAGACCAGATCCGCGATCTCGTCGATCCCGTGTACTTTGACTTTGACAAGTCGGCCATCCGGGCATCCGAGCGCTCCAAGCTGCAGGAGGCCCAGAAACTGCTGGGTGAACACCCGGAGCAACGCGTTCTCCTTGAGGGGCATTGTGACTGGAAAGGCACGGCGGAATACAATCTCGCACTTGGCGATCGTCGAGCTGTGGCTGCGAAACAGTACCTTCAGTCCTTGGGAATCGCGGCTGATCGCATTGAAACCCTTTCCAAGGGCGACCTCGATGCGGTTGAAAACGCCACGGCGGAGCAGGCCGCAAAGGACCGCAGGGTCGACATCGTCTTTCTCAAAAAGTAGCCGCGGCGCCTTTCCGGGCATTGGCGAGACCCGCGTGCTGTAGCGCGGGTCTTTTTGTTTCAGGAACCACCGGTCCCGCTTCGCAGTTCGGGAAGCGAGGAACCGTGCGGCAACATCGGAGGCCCGGAAGCCCGCCCGCCGGCCGATGCTGACGAAGTGAGATCGACCTGGTTCCAGATCAATTCAGCGCGATTCTCGATGATCAATCGAGCCTTGGAAACCTCCGCCTGTCTGGCGGCACGATTTCCCTCCGCTATGCGCGCGAGATCGTCAAGGTTGTAGAGGTAGGCATTTTCGAGTTTGCCGACGATGGGCTCGACATCGCGTGGCAGCGCCAGGTCGACGAAGAGAATCGGGTGTGCGGGGCGTCGACGAAGGGCTGTTGTTGCGGCAAAGTGCGTGATCACGGCATGGGGAGACGACGTCGAGCAGACCACAATGTCGAACTTGTGAAGGTGAACGGGAATGGTTTCGAATGGCAGCGCAGCTCCACCGAAGCGGGTGGCCAGCTCCATGGCCCTTGGCAGCGTCCGACTCGAAACCGTAAGCGATTCAACGCCCCGGCTGCGAAGGGCGGCCGCTGTCTTTTCGCCGATTTCACCGGCTCCGAGCAGCAGGACCTGGGCATGCTTGAGATCGCCAAAAATCGTGATGGCAAGATCGACGGCCACGCTTGCCACACTGACCTGACCGAGCGTGATTGCCGTGTGCGTGCGCACCTGCTTGGCGCCCTGGAACGACTTCTGGAAGATGCGATTAAGCACCGGGCCCGCGGTTTTCCGTTCAAGAGCCGACTGATAGGCGGCTTTCACCTGGCCAAATATTTCGTTCTCGCCCAGCATCTGGGACTCCAGGCCCGAGGCCACAGCCATGAGATGGGCGACTGCGTTCCGGTCGGTTGCGAGGTGGCGGATCGGGGCGAGCTGCGAGGCCGGGAGATTGCACGCGGCGCAAAATTCATCCTGCAGTCGCTCGATCACGACAGGGGAATCGACGACCCCATAGAATTCCACACGATTGCAGGTGTTCAACACAGCCAGTTCGTGCAGCCCGGCCATCCCTTCGATCGCCTGTTGCAGGCTGGCGAGACGTTCCGGCGTCAGGGCGAGTTTCTCGCGTATTTCCAGCGGCGCCGAGTGATGACTGGCCCCCAGCACAAAAAAGGCGGGTCGCATGTTTGCACGGTCACTCATATGCGCAAATGGTCCGCGGCGGGCACCGGTCGGGACGTGGGGTTTCTGCTGGCGTCCACCGGGCCAAGCGAGAGCAGCGCCGCGGCAAACAGCAGGATGCAGATCCACGCCAGGCGTTTTGGCAGCAGCATGTTGAGCAGACGAAGCGCGAGTGCGATTCCGTAGGCCGCCCAGATTCCCACCGTCACGAGCAGTTTGGAGAGGTTTACAATCTCGGTGTCCTGAAACCACCACACCGAGCCGACTGCAAGCGACGCGGCGAGCAGGCCGACACCGGCGATCAGCAGTCGGAGGCTGATGTGATCGAGATCAACAATCGGGGGCAGAAACGCGAATGCGCCGCTCAGACGCTTGCTCTTCAACGAGGAGTGCCGGATAAGAAAAAGCGCGGAGGTCAGCGAAAGCAGGGCGAAGACGCCGTAGCTGAACAGGGCAAGCGCCGCGTGGAATTCGATCCAAGGGTTGCCGCCAAAGATTCCCACGCGGCGGGTTGCATCAAATGCGGGGATGCTCAGTGACACGACGGCGAGTGCGGCAGCCAGCATCGAAGTTGCGTACCCCAGCAGGCTCAGGCGGAACGTGGCCCCGATCAGCAGATAAAGGGTTGTTGCGGACCAGCCGGTGAACTGCAGGATTTCAAACTGGTTTCCGAGGGGGCAGCCCCGCACTGCGGATCCCCGCAGGTACAGCCCCATGGTTTGAAACAGATAGCCTGCACTCACGATCAGGTACATCAATGTCCGGGATTGCGGCTGTTTCCTGATCATCGCGACGGTTCCAAGTGCGAATCCCGCGAGATAGCACGCGGCCCCCAGCCACAACCAAAGTCGGTCGTTCGAGAAGGACATGAATCCGGCACTCTAGGCCCCGGGCTGCCATCTGTGCAAGACCGGCCCGCAGGCTGGTTGGCGCGCACGAGACGCTAGGCAGTTGCGACCCAGAAGCGACATTCGTCAGAGAACTCGCGAACTGGTTTGTTCTCCCTGGCCAGTCGGCGCCTCATTTCATCAAAAACATGGGTCCAGCCGGTTGCGGCCAGGTCCTCCAGGACTTCGGTTCTGGTGGGCAGGTGCATGAAAGTCCGCCCCGCCTCATCCTCGAAATAGCGATCACCGAACTCGATCAGCCGCGGATCCTGCAGACCCATGGACCAACGGGTGGATTCGAGGCGCCATAGGGAGCGCTCAATGCGTGAATCGTCCCTGTCGTGAGTCGTAAAAAGGAACGGGGCGCCGGGCTTGCAAACGCGGCGCGCCTCCCTCAACGCCGCCCGACGGTGTTCACGTCCGGGAATTTGCATGAGCCCATTGAACAGAAACAGGACTCCATCGAAGGGGGTTGTGCACAGATCCAGCGGGAGCGAGGTGGCGTCGGCGTGCCGGAATGTTATGTTTGCCGCGCCACGCTCGGCTGCAAGAGCGACCGCCTGATCGATGAGCTGGTCCGCAAAATCGATGGCTGTGAGCCGGGTGAAGCCGAGGCTCCAGAGGGCCATGGTGACGCGGGCCGCGCCACAGCCAAGCTCAAGGATGCTGGCGTTTCGATCCGGAAAATAGCGCTCAATCAGGAGCCGTTCCGAGTTCCAGAGCCCGAGTTCGTGCGCGGCCTTTGTGTAGTGGAGGACTGCGGTCAGATCATTGAAATCCGCCTGAACGGTTGTCGCGCTGATCTTTTTGGACATTGGATGCGAGCCCGTGCGGATGCAGGCCTATCGCTGGCGTCTCCAGGCGGCGATGAACATGCCGTTGGAACGAAACTCGTGCGGCCAGAGAGTCGTCTGCGGGAATGAGGCGTGACTGAAGACCGGGTCGGGAATCATGTCGGGATTTGCAGCTGTGAAGGCATCGGCCACGGCGGTGGTTTCAGAGCGGGTGAGGGTGCACACGGAGTAGATCAGTCTCCCCCCGGGCTTGAGCTGCCTAGCAACAAGGTTGAGGAGCCGTGCCTGGACACCGGCGAGCTCCAGGACATCCTGCGGTTTCGTGGTCCAGCGGGCGTGCGGATTGCGCTGCCAGGTGCCGACCCCGCTGCAGGGTGCATCCAGAAGCACCCCGTCAAAGAGCGTTCGTGTCGGGAGCACCTCGGGTTCCTCCCACGGAGCCACGCGGACATTGAAGAGCTGGGCGCGCGCAAAGCGACGCCTGAGCTGTTCGAGCCTGCGACTTGAGCGATCGCTCGCCCAAAGCGTCCCTTGGTTGGCCATCAGGTCGGCAAGATGCAGGCTCTTGCCGCCCTCTCCGGCACAGGCGTCCCACCAAACCTCTCCAGGGTTTGGCGCACAGGCATGTCCGACCAGCTGCGAGGCGATGTCCTGAATCTCGAATGCGCCGCGCTGAAACGCGCCGGTCGTGAACAGGTCCCTTTTCCCAAAAAATCGAAGGGCGTGCTTCGCCTCGGCCGCAAGCGCGCCATCCGGCGACAGGTTGGACGGAAGCTCGCAATGGTTCAATTCCTGAGCGAGCGCGGTGCGCATTCCCGGACGGGCCCGGATCCAGAGCACGGGTTCAAGCTGAAGGAGACGGAGCGTTTCAGGGGGCAGGGCGGTTTCAGCTGCGAGCCATTCCGGAACAGCGCGGGCCGCGAGTGCCTCCAGCTTGATGGCTGTCGGATCGCGTTCATGCCGCGCCTGCCGCTCCAGTGCGTCATTGACCTGGGCTTGAATCGAATCGTGGCGGTTCAGCCACTTGATCCAGCGATAGTAACTGAACACCGCACGCGACACCGCGCTGCGGGCGGCCGGGGAAAGAGCGCGGTTGGCCGCCAGCTCAAGGCGCAGAACGGAGTCCGCAGGCAGTCTGGGCGTGACTCCGCGGATGACATGGGCGGCGCGATTGAGCGTGGATGGGTCGAACATGAACTGCGGGCTTTCGATCTACTTCCTTGTCCACCGGCGCGTTTCCTTGATTTCAAGGGGACGCGACTCAATCTGCACACCGGCGACGCACATCTCGGCTCGAAGGCTTTGGAAGACGGGTCCGGAAAGCTTCCAGCCGAGCGCGGCGCTGGTTTCAGCCAGGGGAGCGACACGATCCTCCATCAGGAAGCCGATCTGCGATCGGGTTTCCCCGGGATGCGCGTTCATCGCATCGCGCAGCCTCGTGAGAAACGGAAGGGTTCCGGCGTGGGCCGGATGAAGCAGCCAGGTGATGCGCACGATATTATTCGCGACGTAGAGATCCAGTGGATACACTTCCTTCACATTGATGCGGGTGCCGTCGTCGCCCTTGAGGATCGTGCCGAGCACGGCAATCGACGCGTTTTCCGCGAGATTGTGTCCATGGGTCTTGAATGCGTCGGCGAACATGTTCACCGGCAGTGTGCCGCGCCTTGTGGCCAGGGTGAACGCCATCCATGGACGATTGTCCTTCTTCGACAATTTCTTGGAAAGGCTGCCGGCAATTCCGCAGATCCTGAATTCCGTCCGGTTTTCCTGATTCAGCAGTTCATCAATCGCGAACGTATCGAGAGCTTCGGTCAGGGCGGCGTAGTCGTTCATCGGATGACCCGACACGTAGAATCCCAGGAGCTCCTTTTCGAAGGTCAGACGCTCCGTGGGTGCGAAGTCCGGAAGGTGCGCCTCGCGCGCAGGCGCCATCGTCTGTGCCTGCGGGCTCGCGGGTGCGCCGGCTTGGGGCTCACCGGCAAGCATGTCGAGGAATGAATCCTGACCCGAGGCGAGGTCCCGGGCAATCGAGGAGGCCTCCGCGAGGGCTCCGTCAATGCCGTCGAAGAGGTGCCTTCGCGAAACACCGGAGAAATCGAAGGCGCCTGTCTTCACCAGATGCTCGAGGACGCGCTTGTTGATCGCCTTGGAGTCCACCCGGCGAACGAAGTCGATGAAGCTGGAGAACGCGCCGTGCTTTTCCCTCTCCTCGATGATCTTTCCCGCCGCACCTTCGCCCACTCCCTTGATGCCGGCGAGACCAAAGCGGATGGCACCCCCCGCATTGGAGGTCGAGGCGCGAACAGGCGTGAAGTTCTCGCGGCTTTCGTTGACGTCCGGCCCCAGCACGGTGAGGCCCATGGCCTCGGCCTCGCTGATGAAATGCGCCACCTTTTCAGCGTTGCCCAGTTCGGTCGTGAGCACTGCAGCCATGAACTCGACCGGGTAGTTGGCCTTCAGGTAGGCGGTTTGATAGCTGATGAGCGCGTATGCGGCGGAGTGGGACTTGTTGAATCCGTAGCTCGCAAACTTGTTGAGGAGGTCAAAGATCTCGTTGGACTTCCTTTCGTCGATGTTGTGCAGCCTCCGGGCACCCTCGACGAACTTGACCCGTTCCTTCGCCATGGCATCGGCATCCTTCTTGCCCATGGCGCGGCGCAGCATGTCGGCGCCGCCGAGCGTATAGCCGGCAACGATCTTCGCACATTCCATGACCTGCTCCTGGTACACGATGATGCCGAAGGTTTCCTTGAGGATGGGCTCGAGGAGCGGGTGAGGGTAGCTGACGGAGGACGGATCCTTCTTGCCGCGGGCGTAGTCGGGGATGAACGCCATGGGACCCGGACGGTAGAGAGCTCCCACGGCGTTGATGTCGTCGATGTTGGAGATGCCAACGAGCTTGGAGGCATTCTGCATGCCGCCGGATTCAAGCTGGAACACTCCGACGGTTTTCCCCGAGTTCAGAAGCGCGTACGTCCTGGGGTCGTCGAGAGGGATGGACTCGATGTCGAAATCGGGCCTGGCCTTCCTGCGCACGTTTCCAACCGCATCCGAGATGACGGTGAGCGTCTTCAATCCGAGGAAGTCCATCTTCAGCAGGCCGAGCTTGCCGACCGCGTTCATGTCGAACTGCACCGTGACGTCTCCTTCCTGCAGGGTCAGCGGCACGAATTCGTCAAGGCGCTTGTCCGTGATGATGATGCCGGCGGCGTGTTTGCCGGTGTTGCGCACCATGCCCTCGAGCACCCGCGCCGACTCGACGATCTTCCTGGCGCCGGGATTGCGGTCGATTTCATTGCGCAGCTCCGCGCTCTTGGCGATCGCGCTTTCGAGCGAGATGTTCAGCTCGTCAGGAATCATCTTGGCCAGCCGATCCGCCTCCGCGTAGGGCAGGTCGTTCACGCGAGCGACGTCGCGGATCACCATTTTCGCGCCGAGCGTGCCGTAGGTGATGATGTTCGCCACGCAGTCCCTGCCGTACTTGCCGCGAACATAGTCGATCACCTCGCCACGGCGGCGCATGCAGAAGTCGATGTCGAAGTCCGGCGGGGAGACGCGTTCGGGATTCAGAAAGCGCTCGAAAAGCAGCCCGAAGCGAATGGGATCAAGATTGGTGATTCCCAGCAGGAAGGCAACCAGGCATCCCGCGCCGGAACCGCGTCCGGGCCCGACCGGGATTCCGTGCGACTTCGCCCAGGCAATGAAGTCCCAGACCACGAGAAAATAGTCCTCAAATCCCGTGACCGAGATGATTGTGAGCTCATATTCCATGCGCACGACCAGCAGTTCATCGGATTGCAATCCGGAGTAGTCGGGTGCGGAGGGCTTTTCTCCAGGGGCAGGCCGGGAGAGACTGGCCAGTCGTTCCATGACCACCGGGCGCTTTGCGATCTCGGCATGCCTGATCTCGTAGCGTGACCTGAGGCCGTCCACGCAGAGCTGGTGGAGGTAGGATCCCCGGTCGAATTTCCCCGCGATCTCAATCGGCAGCGGATAGCGGGGATAGCGCTCGGAGCCCTTTGGAAAAGGAATGGCCAGGTCGCACATGTCCGCAACCGCGAGGGTGTTGGTGAGCGAATGCGGCACCTCGGAGAACAGAGCCGCCATTTCATCGCGGCTCTTGAGGTAGAACTGGCCTCCTTCGAGCATCATCCTATCCTTGTCGGCGATCTTGGCTCCGGTCTGGATGCACAACAGGGCGTCGTGAGGAGCGGCATCCTCCCTGCGCACGTAGTGCACATCATTCGTGCAGATGACCTTGAGGCCGAATTTTTCCGCAATGGCCAGCAGCCCGGGAATGATCTTTCGCTGCTCCGGTATGCCGTGGTCCTGGATTTCCACGAAGAAATTTTCCCGCCCGAAGATGTCGACAAACCGAGCCGCGGCCCGGCAGGCGTCGTCAAATCGATCGTGACGCAGGTGATACGGGACGATGGCCGACATGCATCCGGAGAATGCAATCAATCCGTCGGCGTACTGCGAAAGAGTTTCATAGTCAGCTCGCGGCTTGTAGTAGAATCCCTTGAGATGGGCGTCTGACACCAGCTTCAGAAGGTTCTGGTAGCCCTGCAGATTGCGGGCGAGAAGGCCGAGGTGATAGAAACTCTTCCCCTCCTCCGCACGACCGTTTTTTTCCAGCCGGGAGGTTTCGGTCAGGTAGATTTCGCAACCGATCAGCGGTTTGATGCCCTGCGCCTTGGCCGCATTGTAAAACTCGATGGTCCCAAACAGGTTGCCGTGGTCGGTCAGCGCGATGGCCTTCATGCCAAGCTCGAGCGCACGGTTCATGAGGCGATCCATGCGGCAGGCGCCATCGAGCAGACTGTAGTCGGAGTGAACGTGCAGATGAACGAAATCAGAGGCGGACGGCACAGCGCAAAAAGCAACGGCAGGAAATCGGCACGGCAAGCGTTGAGTGCGCAAATCGCGGTCGGATTTGCGCCCATGCGCCCGGGAAAATTGCGATTGACGACCGGCACCCGCTTTGCCCTATTCATCGCCTTTTTCGCAATTCCGCCTACGGGCCATCCACTTCCGACGACATGTCCATCGAAATCAAGATACGCAAGAACGAGCCAATTGACCGCGCGATTCGGCGCATGAAAAAGAAGCTTGATCGCGAAAACATCATCAAAGGCGTGCGCGCCAAGCGATACTACGAAAAGCCGTGTGAGAAGCGCCGCCGCAAGGACAAGGTGCAGGCTTTTACGGCGATGCTGCGTCGCCGCTACGCTGACTGATATCGACGTGCCCGGGGGGCCGTCCTGTTTGAGACTTTGACCGCGTCCGATCGAACGGGCGCGGTCTTTTTTTCGGTCTTCACTCCTGTGCGGAGCTGTGTTCCGTTTCCATCGCTTCCCTTGATTCCGAAATTCGCCCTTTCAACCTCGTGGTGTTCACATCGGCACTCGGACGGCTATGCGATGGCCCGGGAAATGGCGGAACTGGGATTCAGTCAGATTGAGCTCAGCCACGGCATCCGGATTGTTCTCGTTCCCGGCCTGCTCAAAGCGATCGAGGAACGTATCGTCAGCGTGGTGTCGACGCACAATTTCTGTCCATTGCCGGCAGGCATCAATCAAGCGGCGCCCAACCTGTTCGAGCCGTCTTCACGCTATTCAAGGGAGCGTGCCCAATGGGTTCGGCATACCAGGCGGTCGCTGGAATTCGCGGCACAGGTGGGGGCGACAGCCGTGGTTTGTCACCTTGGGGGAATCGACTTCCTGTGGGGAAGTCCCGCGGAGAAGCTTCGTCGATGGGTGGACAAGCGGGGATTTCAGACCGCCTTCTCCCAGCCGGGGTTTGCTCCGCTGCGGGATCGCGTGATGAACCGGATTCGCAAGCGGCTCCCGCTGCATTGGGATCCATTGATCGATTCCCTCAGGCAAGTCGAGCCTCTCGCCCGGGAGAAGCAGGTGCGACTGGGGTTTGAGAATCGTGAGCGGCTCGAGGAATTGCCCGTGGATGAGGATTTTGGCCGCTTGTTTGACGCTGTGGGAACGGATTCAACCAGCGGCTACTGGCATGACACGGGCCACGCGGAATTGAAGCACCGCTATGGCCTTGTTGATCATCGCGGACAACTGGAGGCACTTTCGTCGCGTCTGATCGGATTCCATCTCCACGATGTCAACGCAGCGGGAGAGGATCATCAGCCGGTCGGAAGCGGAAGCGTGGATTTTGAGATGATCAGCTCGTTCTGGCGTCCGCATCATACGCTTGTGCTCGAGCTCTCACCCGCCTCGGTGCCGGAGGATGTCGTCGCGTCCCGCCGGCGCATCGAGGCGCTGCTCGTCGCCCGAGGGCTGACCCGGCGCGGCTGACACTACTCGATTCCGAACTCGGCGATTGACCAGTTTGCTCCCGCACGGGCTGTCGTAATCCTGATGACCACATAGCGGCCGTGCACGGTCTCGGGAAACTGAATGTCCATGGAGGTGCGCGAACCCACGCCTGCAATGCTGGGCTGACCGGGCGAAGCCGGATCGTCGGTAACATGGATTTCGAACGCTGGAGGATAGTCGTTGAGACGATTCCCGCGATCCAGTGTCAGCCGGTGAATCGGTCGCGTGCGCTTGAGGTCGATCGTGATTTCCTGACCGGCAACGGCTGGCACAGTCCACGCGCTGGAAAGTGAATTGTCTGTCAATGCCTTCAACTGGCCTGCACCGGCGGTTGCACTGAAGGCTGGCGGCCATTCCTGATTGGCCCGGATGGCGAGGATGGCGTCCTTGGCGGCTTCAGCGAGTGCGGGATCACTCGTGAAACGCCCGGCGAGTCGCAGGGCTTCGGGAGATGCGGTTCGGCTTATCTGAAAGAGTATTGAATTGCGTTCCGTTGGGTTGGAACTGGCCGCGAGAAGGCGTGCGGCGGAGTCCAGGTCGACCTGCCTGGGGTTGGCCTGGCAGGCTGTCTTGAAAAATGAGACGGCTGCCGACACCGCGGTCGTGCGCAATTCAGCGGGATTCCGGGGGTTCTCCGCGAAATCCCGGAGCGCCCCGAGCGGACCCGGATCAGGCCAGCGGACGAGCGCGGAGACGGCTGACTTCACGACGGCGGGGTCCTGAGAGTCCAGTAGTTTCGTGGCGGCGGCGAGCGTCTGCCTGTCCGCAAGCCGTGGCAGTGCGGGAAGCAGCAGGAACTGCGCGGATGGGCCGCCCTTTGCGAGCCTGTCGATCAGCGCGGCATTGCGGCCGGCGAGGTCCGGGTTGCGAAGCGTCGTGGCAATGAGGGTGCGCACGGCGCGGATCTTCTCCTGCGCATCGCTTGCTTCGAGAGCCCAGTCAAGAAGGGGCCCCTGGTCCCTGGCACCCGCCAGAATTTCCAGCGACTCCAGCGCGGCGTTGCGAATGAGGGGATCCGCGTCCGTGCGCATTGCGAGAAGAGAGGGAATCGAGTCATAAAGGGCGCGAGCCGAGAGTTGCCGGATGAAGACGACGCGAGCCGGGGCACCGGCGTGAAGGGCAGCCTTGAGTACAGCCTGGTCAACGCCAGCGCCATTCAAGTCCGCGAGAGCCTGATTCGCCGCCTTGATCTCCATGGGGCTGGAGGATTGGGTCGCCTGGGCGGCGAGTGTATGGGCGACCGCCGGAGTACCAGGCAGCATGGCGAGCGCATGAAGTCCGGCGATGCGAACCTGCTCATCCGGACTCTTGAGCGTCGCCAGCACTGCTGGCACCGCCTGCGATTCACCGCGGCGCGCCAGTGCATGGAGAACAGCAATCTGGGTCCTGGCATCGAAGGAAGGGATGGCGTCGCCCAACCGGGATGCCGTGCCGGGGTCGGTCAGTGAATAAATCGCCTCCGTGGCGATGTCGCGTCGATCCGGCGGGCCGGACCGGAGTGTTGCGATGATGAGCGAAACCGCGGTGCCGGGGTTGGTCTTGAGCATTCCACGGAATGCGACCAGGCGCGCAGCGGTGGAGGAATCCGGCGAAGCCTCAATGCGAGCGAAGGCCTTTCGGGCGATGGCTGGCGGCAGGCGGTCTGCCGCCGCCAGTATTGCCTCGGCAATTGCAGGCGAAGCCGAGGCCAGGGAGGATTCCAGTGCCGCGAGGGCATCCTCGGTTGCGATCCTGCCGAGCGCGGTCGCGGCGTGGGAGAAGGCTTCGGAAGCCGCCCCTTCCAGAATAATCCGCAGGCCCGGGACGGCCTTCGCCATCCGCCGCACGCCCACCGAACTGATGATGGCATTGCGAGCCTCGCCTTCGGCTCTCGCCATCGCATCGAGAAAGATCCGGTCCACGGAGCCGCCCGGTATCGGTTCGAGCGCAAGTCGAGCGACATTGACCTGGGATGCGTCGAGAAGCAGCGGAGCAAGGATTTGCAACGACTCGCGACCGGGCTCGGGATTGCTGGGAATGATCCCGGCCAGTCGCTGGGCGACCGCCTGCCTGGCTGCGGGTGTGGTCGACAACGAGGCAAGCAGGGTCGCGAGGCGGGACTCGATCGTGGCAAGCGTCGCCGCATTGAGCTTTGCCTCGGCAATCGCGTGATCGAGCCATTCAAATGGCGATTGATCAGCGTCGTAGCCGGTGCGGGCGACTGCTTCGTAGAGCGCAGGGTCGGAGGCGAGGAGGGGAGGTGTGGGACGTTTGCGAGGCGTCGCGTCGGCCTGCAGGTCGCCCATCGCCCACTGAATGCCGGCGAGGTAGTGGGCGAGAATGGAGGGATTCCAATAGATGGCGTGATTGTGACCGAGCGAGCAGTAGAAGACGCGGCCCTTCTCGTAGATGCGAAGCTGGCTGATGGCGAAGTCGTTGTCGGTGCGGACGATCTTTGGCGCTATGTCTGGATGCCGCTCTCCGCTGCGGCGAATGTCGAGGCTCAGAATTACACGGTGGGTCCCGCGGGAATACGGGTCCTTGAGCTGGTAGATCTCGTCCTGGATTGCGAACGAAACCGCGCCTTTGAACGCGGCATTGAGCGGGTGAGTAGGATCCTCGTTCCATACGGTGACGTTCCAGTCGTGCGTCCATGGATGGCTGATGAAATACCCACCTATCATCTCCCCATACTGCGGCCAATTGTAGCAACTATCGGTTGCACCGTGTATGCCAACAACGCCGCCGCCGTTGCGCACATAGTCGAGCAGCGCGTGCTGGGTTTCAACTGTGTCGAAGATCTCGCCAGTCGTGCTGAGCAGCACTATGGCGTCGAAACCGCGCAGACTTTCGGGTGTGAACACCGCGGGCTTGTCAGCGGCGACGGCCCGGTAGGCGCCTGTGCGTTCCCCCATGAGACTGAGCGCCTCCACTCCGGTTTCGATGGAAGCGTGTCGATAGCCCTTCGTTTGTGTGTAGATCAGCAGACATCGCTCCTTTGCGGGCTTGGCCGGCGCGGTGGCGGGAATTGCCGCGGAAATCAATGCGCGCGCCTCAGGGGTGACCGGATCTGCGCGTAGTGAAGGCTTGGATACCGCAATCGACAGGAGTGACCCGAAGGCGGCGAGGCGAACAAAGAGGGAAAGGGACGGATGGACGGGGGGCGGAGGCATGGGACAGGCCTTAAAACAGGGTGAATGGAGCGCGGCGCGGGCGGTCGAGGAGGCGTGAAGCCACGGCGTCGCCGACGATCTCCTCCTTCCGGGGATCCCAGCGGATGGGGCGTCGAAGCTGCGCCGCGATATTGTTCAAGTGGCAGATGGTCGCGGTGCGGTTGCCGATCTCCACATCGCAGATCGGCCGCTGGCGGGTGCGCATGCAGTTGAAGAAATCCGTGTGATGATCATCGCTGGCGTAGAGGTGGGGCTCGTCCGCCCGCAGAGGGCGCGCGGCAAGCGGCGCGGGATCGGTGACGAGGACGTCATCGCGTCCCACCCAGATCGTTCCCTTCGTGCCCTTGAATTCAATCATGCCGTGCTCGACGCGTTCGACGCGCTCGACCCTGACGCCCGACTCGTAGCGATGCGTCTGGGCCTTCACGTCCTCCCAGCCCTTTGGCAGAAACTCGACAGGCCCGCTTTCGTCCATGCCGAGCGCCCACTGGATGATGTCGAAATGGTGCGCACCCCAGTCGCCATTCTTTCTTCCCCCGTATTCGAGGTAAACCCGCCAGCCACCGCCGTAGTTTCCCAGGACACGCTGGGCGTTGTACGGGCGCCAGGGGGTTGGCCCGAGCCAGCGGTCGTAGTCAAAGTCCGCCGGGACGGGTTGCTCCGACAGAATCTTTGGGAGGGGAAACTGGCCAAGCACAGTGCGGATTCCCGTGAGGTCGCCTATCCATCGCGCACGAACCATTTCCGCGGCCTTGCGAAAGGCGGCGTTTGAGCGCTGCTGCGAGCCCGTTTGGAGGACGCGCCCGCAGCGGCGCGCGGTTTCCACCAGGATGCGGCCTTCGCGCACGGTGAGAGTCAGCGGCTTTTCGCAATAGACGTCCTTGCCCGCGATCATGGCGGCCTTTGCGATCGGCGCATGCCAGTGATCGGGCACGCAGACGAACACGGCGTCGATGTCGGCGCGTTTCAGAATCTCCTCGTGCGTGGCGTGGATCGCAGGTGTCGCGCCCTTGCCGTACGCCTGGGAAATGCGCTCTCCCGCCAAATCCGCAGCCTTCCTTGACACGTCGCAGAGCGCAATGATCCGGCAGTCATCGCGTCCCAGCAGCGCGCCGATATGGGCTGCGGCGATGTTTCCGTTGCCGATAACTCCCAGTTGAATTCGGTTCGCAGGTGCGGCCTGTCCCCACAGGCTGCCGCGAAAGAACATCGGGGCGGACGATGCAGCCAGGATGCCGGCGAGCCCGCGACGCAGGGCCTCGCGGCGTGTCAGGCGTAGTGAGGACGATGGAGAGGAGGGTGGCGGGCGCCGGGAGGCATTCATGGAGGGAGAGGCATGCGGGGGGAGGAAGAGGCCGCAACGGTGATGAATCGGCATTCATGAGTGAGCGGCTCGCAGGTGGCAAGCCACCACATGCAATGGGACCAGGCGCATCGCAGTCGGTCCATTGCATTGACGTGGCCGGGGGGATCGATGGAGAGTCCCCCGTTCCCGCCGACCTTTTCTGTCGATGCGTTCAATCTGTCTTCTATTCCGCCAGTTTCACCTCTTGAGGGTGTTGGGCGCTCTTGCGCTGTTCGCGGGAGGCCGGCTCGCGGGCACGGAGATTGAGGTCCCGATTTTCGCGGGAGGCTACGGCACGGCATTCTATGAGGAAACGGCGCGGGAGTTTGAGAAACTCCGTCCGGATGTGACCGTCAAGCTCCATGGCGATCCGCGAATTTCTGACAAGATCCGGGTGCGCGTTGTCGCAGGTACGCTGCCCGATGCGATGCTTCCGCGCGACGTCCTGATTCCCGCTCTGGTGCGCGCCGGCAGGCTGCGCGATCTTTCACCGCTGCTGGACGGGCCGAACTGGGAGGGGGATGCACGCTGGCGGGACACGTTTCTGCCCGGGGCGCTGGACTCGTGGAAAATCGAGGGCGGCACCTACGGTGTGCCCGTGAGCTACGCCTGCTGGGCGATCTTCTACAACCGGGGCCTCTTCAAGGCGCGCGGCTGGCACGTGCCGCGAACCTGGAGGGAGTTCTTTGCGCTCTGCGAGCAGATGCGCGGGGAAGGCATCGCACCGATGAGCCTGACCGGAATCTACGGCAACTATCCGGATTCCATAGTGCGCTCCGCCTACTACAATCTTGCGGGGGCGGAAGGCTGGGGAAGAATGAACCGGACTGAGGCCGGTGCCTACTCGGATGCGCGTTATGTGCGGGCTGCGGAGGTGCTTCAGCGCATCGCGCGGCACTATTTGCTGGCGGGCTGGGAAGGGTCGACGCACACGGGCGCCCAGATCGCCTTTGCGGAGGGGCGGGCGGCGATGTGTGTATCCGGCTCATGGATGCTCTACGAGATGGGCGACAAGCTGCCCCCTGATCTCGACGTGGGAGTGATGAACTTTCCCGTCTTCGAGGATGGCATCGCCGATCCGACAACGATCCAGGCGAGCACGGACAACCTCTTCTGCTTTGTCACGGGCGACCCCGCGAGGGAGGCGGCAACGCTGGATTTTCTTCGGTACCTGACGTCGCGGGAGCGCGCGCATGCATTCGTCCGGCGCATCCAATCGCCGACCGCGATCAAGGGTATCACACCGGACGAATTCACTCCGCGGATGCGGGACATCGCCACCCTGATACTGGGTGCGAGGCAGGCCTTCACGATGCCGCAGGTCATGCTGCAGCCGCCCGCGGTTCGCCAGGCTCTGGTCGACGAGCGCTTGTCGCTGATGGCCGGCCGCATCTCTCCCGGCGAATATGCGGCGCGGGTCGAGACGGCCGCAGGCGTGCACCGGTCACGCGTGGCGAATCCCGGTCGCATCGAGTATCGTCACGCGTGGGCGGGCGGACTTCTGATCGCCGGACTGCTTGCCATGGCGGTCTGGCTGATGCTGAAGCCGCCGGGAGGATGGCGGCGTGCGCGGCGCGGCGCGAACGGAATGGATTCAATGCAGGGGGAGTATTTCGGACCGATGCGCCTGCGGGTTGCCGGCGTCTTCGTGGCACCGGCCTTTCTCCTTTATGCCTCTGCGATACTGGTTCCGGGCCTGGTTGCCGCGCTGTGGGCGTTCACGCGCTGGGATGGCATGGGACAGCGCGAGTGGGTCGGACTCTTCAATTTTCGATGGCTGCTTTTTGAGAGCGACACCTTCTGGATGGCGCTTCGCAACAACCTGTTCCTGATGGTCGTGCCCGCGTCCATTGTGCTGCCAGTTTCGCTGACGCTGGCCTACCTGCTGCATCGCGGGGTGCTTGGGGCGGGGTTCTTCCGATCGGTGTTTCTGTTTCCCAATCTCCTCGGCGGCATAGCGGCAGCCCTCCTGTGGATGAGCGCCTACGAACCCCACGGAGGCCTGGCGAACGCGGCGTTGTCCGGCCTCGGACGGATCCTGGGCAGTGAAACGCTCATGTCCTTTGAGGCGCACCCCTGGCTGGCGCCGCGCAACCTGTACTGGTCGCTGGTGCCGATCCATGTGTGGATGGCCTGCGGCTTCAATCTCGTGCTGTTCCTTGCCGCGATGGAGGGCATAGACCAGCATCTCTACGAGGCCGCGGAGATTGACGGTGCGTCCCGCATGCGGCAGTTCTTCAGCATCACGGTTCCCCTGATCTGGCAGAGCATTGTTGTCGCCCTCGTTTTTCTCGTCATTGCCGGGTTGAACGCGTTCGAAATGATCTGGCTGCTGACATCGCAGGACCCGGACTCGGGGAGTCACACGCTTGGAACCCTGATGGTCACATCCATGTTCAAGGAATTCCAGACCGGCCGGGCGACCGCGATCGCCGTTGTGCTGCTCGTGCTGGTGCTGTCTGGAAGCGCGGTGCTGATGCGCCTGCTTCGCCGTGAGCAGCCCGATGCATGAAGGGAGAAGCGGGATCTGGCGGGATGCCGTGCTCGATCGGCTGTGTCATTTCGAATCGGACTGAACGCTTGCCTGTTGACTTGGAAATGCAGTGTGGCGGGCTTCCCTTCTGACAGGCGGGGTGGCTCCGCTCTCTTGACGATGAGAATCTATTTCATGGGAATCTGTGGAACGGCGATGGGCAATGCGGCGTTGCTGGCGCGCGCGGCCGGGCACGAGGTGCTGGGGGCCGACGCCGGGGTGTATCCGCCGATGAGCCAGGTGCTGGCGGACGCCGGCATAGCGGTCTCGGAGGGCTACGATGCCGGGCGCCTCGCCCGGCTTGCGCCCGACTGCGTGGTCATCGGCAATGCGCTGTCGCGGGGGAATCCGGAGGTGGAATGGCTCCTCGACACAAAGGCGCTTCCGTTCACGTCTCTACCCGCGCTGCTGCACGACCTGGTGCTGCGCGACCGCCGGAACATCGTCATCGCGGGCACTCATGGAAAAACGACGACGACCGCGCTGACCGCCTTCCTTCTGCGCGAGAACGGGGCCGATCCGGGATTCCTCATCGGCGGCGTTCCCCGGGACCCGCCGATGGGCAACCATCCCGGCAGCCGCAGCGATCCGTTCGTGATTGAAGGCGACGAATACGACAGCGCCTTCTTCGACAAGCGCAGCAAGTTCATCCACTACGCGCCGCACATCGCGGTGCTGAACAACCTGGAGTTCGATCATGCCGACATCTTTCGCGACCTCGCTGATGTGCAGCGCACGTTCTCGCACCTTACGCGAATCGTGCCGCGCTCGGGATGGATTGTGATGAATGGCGATGATGAGAATCTGCGCGCGCTTGGTCCGCTGGGGTGGACGCGGGTGGTCAGGGTGGGAACAGGTGATGAAAACGACATCAAGATTCTTGGATTTAACGAGTCGTCGGCCGGCGCAGAATTCGGCCTCACCTGGTTCGGCGAAACCTGGGGGCGCATTCACTGGAAACTTCCGGGCCTCTACAATGCCCGCAATGCCGCGGTGGCGGCGACGGCCGCCCTGCTTTCAAAAGCGAAGGGGACGGGTGGCGCGAGCCCCGTGGCGGCGGCTCGAGAGCTTTTCCGGGACGGATTCGACTTGCGGCCGCTTGAACGCTTTCGCGGTGTGAAACGGCGCCAGGAGATTCTTCTGGAGGCGCCGGACTTTCTGCTCGTCGAGGACTTCGGGCATCATCCCACGGCGCTGGCGGAGACGCTCGTTTCATTTCGGAACCGGTATCCCGGCCGCCGGCTGACGGCGATTTTTGAGCCGCGGAGCAATACGGCGCGCACACGGATTCTGCAGGACGACTTCATGCGGGCACTGGCGCTGGCCGACGAAGTCCATCTCGGTGCGGTCAATCGCGCGGACAGACTTGCGGCGGACCAGAGATTCGACAGCGAGGCGGTGGGGCGGTTTCTTCAGGAGCGAGGAGTCACCTCGCATGCCGCGGAAACAAACAGCGCGCTCCTGGATCGCCTGATCGCAAACACACTCGACGGCCGCCACGGTCCCCGAGTGCTGGTCTTTTTCTCGAATGGAAGCTTTGACGGCATCATCGCGAGGTATGCGGCAGCCGCCAAAGTGGCGCATCCCGCCTGACGGGGATTGCGGTCAGCCCGCGACCTCCGCCCGATAGCGCGGGCCTGATCTTCTGACCCGCATGGGCGCGCCAAATACTTCACTGAGCACGCGGCTGGTGACAATGCGCCTGATTTCTCCGCTGCGGGCGATGCGGCCTGATTTCAATGCGAGCGCGTGGGTGAACGACGGGGTGATTTCCTCGATGTGATGGGTGACAAGAACGAGCGAGGGACCCTTTGCCTGGCTCGCGAGTCGATCGATGATTTCGAGAAATCCGGTTCGCGCGACCGGATCTAGCCCGGCGCAGGGTTCGTCCAGGATGAGGATCCGAGGGCGCGCCATCAGGGCCCGTGCGATGAGGATCCGCTGGCGCTCGCCCTGCGAGAGATACAGCCATGGGCGGCCGGCCAGCTCCCCGGCTCCCATCAGGCGCAGGAGATTTCGCGCGAGCTTCCGGTCACGACGTGTGGAGGGTGCCCAGAGATCGAGCTGCGCATACCTGCCGCTGATCACCGTCTCAAGTGCGGTTTCCGCGGGGGGTATTGAAGCCTGGAGCGCGCTGCTGACAATGCCGAGCATGAGGCGAACCTCGCGCCAGTCATCGGAGCCATAGCGCCTGCCAAGGAGCTCGATGGAGCCACCCGACGGAGAAAGGTATCCCAGAAGCGTCTTCAGCAGGGATGTCTTTCCGCAGCCATTCGGTCCGAGAAGAACCCAGTGCTCCCCGTTGGCGATGGTCCAGTTGATTTCCTGGAGGATCGCGATGCTTCCGCGATTCACCGACAGGCTGCTGATCTGGAGAAGGAGTGATCGATCCGACGACATTGGAAAAAGTTGGGCGAATGCCTTGGCGCTGGTCAACGCCGACAGTCAGTGTATTGTGCAGGCCATGCTCCCGTTACGAAGCCTGAGGATTGCAGTCTGCCTGCTGATCCTCGCCACCGGATGCAGGGTCCTGGCCCGCGCGTTCACAGTCATGGTCTACAATGTTGAAAACCTCTTCGACGACGACGGCATTGCCGCGTATGATGACTACCAGCCATCAAACTACACCGCCGCGCACTTCAAGACCAAGCTGGAAAACATCGCGCGTGTGGTTGGCGCCATGGAGGAGGGCAGGGGTCCGGACATCATTCTGTTTCAGGAAATCGAGGTGGATCAAACGCCTGATCGCGTTGAACCGGCGGAGAAGCGACTGCTCGAGGCACTCGAGTCGCATGGCATGAAGGGATACATGGTCGTCGCCGGAAGCGACTCCGCCTCCCAGCGCTATGAGGATGGCAATCCGCGCGCGGTGAAATGCGTGATCTTCACGCGCTTTCCAGTCAAGACTGTGCGCAATCACCCCACGCTGAATGCGCGCAACATCCTTGAGGTTGAGCTGGATGTTGACGGCTTCCCGCTGCATGTGTTCGACAATCATTGGAAGTCGGGCGCGAGCGATCCGGTCACGGAAAAGATCCGCATCGCGAATGCCCGCACGCTTCGCACGCGTGTCGATGAGATCCTCCGAGCCGACCCGCATGCCGACATCATCCTGGGCGGGGACTTCAACTCCCAGTACAACCAGAGTCGCGTCATGAGGGAGCGGATGCCGGTGACCGGCTTGAACAGCGTGCTGGGATCGCAGGGCAATGAGCTCGCGATCCGAGGGAAAACGCGTGATCTCTACAATCTGTGGTTTGAACTGCCTTCCGAGGAGCGCGGAAGCGACACGTATCGCGGGGATTGGGGAACACTGATTCAGATTATCATATCGCGCGGCCTCTATGACTACAAGGGCGTGCAGTATGTCGACAATTCGTTCGGAGTTCTCCGCCTGAAGGGAATCAATGCGACCCCGGAGGGAACTCCCCTGAGATGGACGAACGATGGCCCCGCGGGCGCGGGGTGTTCGGATCACTTTCCCGTTTACGCGCATTTCAGGACTGTGTCGGACAACCGGCCTGACAAGTGGATGACGTTGAACAGGCCATCCCCGAGCAACGACAGTCCCGCGCATCCACCCAAGGCTCCTGAAAGAGCCTACGATCTGGCGGCGGCGGTCAAGCTGTCGGATGTGGCTGACGTGACTGCACTGCGCAGCGGAAAGTACGATGGCAGGCTTGCGTGGGTTGAGGCCAGAGTGGGAGAGGGTCACCGCCTGAACGTCCTGCTGAGAGGCGAAACCTGGGACGTGTGGGTGCCTGAACCTGCGTTGAGGGAAAAGATTCGTGCGCGGTGGCGGGAAGGAGAGAAGGTTTCATTTTATGGAGTTCTGGGTCGATTCAAGGGAGTGTGGCAGTTCACGATCCAGCGAGCGGAGTGGGTGCCCTAGGGACGCCATCCATGCGCCGTGGGCGGCCTCCCGCCGGCCGATGCGAAGACTTTGCGCAGGTTGATGCGGTGATGCTCTGGCGCAGGTTTTACTTTTCACCTCTTGAATGTGGGTGCACGGTGTGGCGATGCAGCGCCTGAGGCTTGTCACCTTCAACATCGCCCACGGGCGCGGACTGATGCCCATCCAGGGACTGACCACCGCGCGAAAGATCCGCTCCAATCTGCGCAAGATCGCCAGACTGCTGACTGAGTTGAAGCCCGATATCGTGGCGATTCAGGAGATCGATGAGTTTTCGCGATGGGCGGGCAACTTCGATCACCTCGAATATCTCAGGGACTTTGCGGATTTTCCCCATGCTGTCTTTGGCATCAACAACAGGAGAGAGGGGCTCATCAACCTGGCCTATGGGAATGCATTCCTATCCAAACACCCCATTGTCGATTCCGAGGCGGTCGTGTTTGGCCGCAGCCGGGTCGGAGAGAAGGGTTTTCTCTTCGGGGAATTTGATGTCGAGGGGTGGAGCGTGCCCATAGTGAACCTTCATCTCCACTATGCTTCGCGCCAGCGGCGCTTTCGGCAGATGAACCGACTGCTTGCCTATCTCAGCGAAAAGGAGCGGTTGCGCCCGGATCGCTGGGATGTGTCACCGATTGTCTGCGGCGACTTCAACAATCCAGGCTCGCATCGGGGGGACGCCACCTCATCCCTGCTCAGCCACCTGTATGACTATGACGACTACACGCTGCATCCGCGCGCGGGCCGGACATTCCCCTCCCCGCTGCCGAGCAGGCAGCTTGATTTCGTTTTTCTTCCGCCCGGCTGCAATGACGTGCGGAGCGACGTCATAAAGTCGGTCCTGTCGGATCACCGACCGGTTCTTGTGGAGTTTTCGCTTCCAGCCAGCAGGCCTGCGACCACTACCAGGTGAACAGGTCTCCGCGATGAAACTCGGTGGTTGATGGAGTCCAGGCGGGAGGATTGTTCGCAAGCTGCTGGTCGAAATCCAGCGTGCGGGTCTGCGGCTGATAGTAGGTGCGATTGCCCTCGAAATCGTAGTCGCGGAACACGCCAGTCATGTATTCCGACTGGAAGAGTTGCACGAGCGAACCCTTGATTTCCAGGTTCACTGCGCCGTAGTCCCAGTCCTCCAGCATGCGCACCAGATTCTGCACGCCGCCGCTGTTCGTGCGCGAAGTCTTGTCCATCGGCAGCGTGTCATCGGCGGTTGATGGCGAGTTTCCAGTCAGAATGGCGGAGTTCACCTTCATCAGCTTGATGGCGTCCGGCGAAGTGTCGCTTGGCATTGAAGCCAGTCGGTCATCTAGAATCTTGTCGGAATTGGCGTCGTCCCAGCCCTCCGACAGGACAGTAACGGCATCTCCCATCACGGCGCAGGGATTGTTCACACCCGATGAGATCTCGGTGGTGTTGTAGTTGCCCTGGATGTACACGCCATTGTTGGAAACAACAGCAAAACCCTTGGGATGCCCGTCCGCATCGTTCAGTTGCGGTGTGCTCGCCCCGTTTTTCAGACGAATGCCGTTTCCAAGTCCGGTGTCGTTGGTGTTGTCGTGAATGTACAGCACGCCATTGAAGGCGCCGGTGAGCGACGGCGTGGATTCCAGGGTCTGCTTCAGCTTGGCGACATCCACCGTGGTCATCTTGATGTTGGTCTTTTCGCGGCGATCGAAGACGGGCTTGCGCTGCTCCGGGAAGATTTCGCTCATCTTGGTGGGGCCGATGTCGGCGTTGAAGGCGCTTGGGTTGGTCTTGGTGCCGACGTTGACAACGGGATTGCCATCGCCATCCACGTTTATGGTCACGATGATGCCCGCTCGATTGTACATGCGGCGGGATTCGATCGTCGGCTCCATTTCATTGTCGGCGAGTGGATTTCCGGCCTTCAACGGAGGAGGAGCAATCACGGAACGATAGACGTCGTTGTCCGTGGGGTATGCGTCCGGATAGTCCGCGACAGCCTTTGTGACGTTGACGCCGCCGACAAAGTTTTCGGGTGCGGCCAGCTTTCTGGCCTGTTGCGTCATATTGGCGAGCGATTCGGTGTCGTCCGCATAGCCGTCTTCGAGATTCGGATCAAATATCGGCGGCTTCAGGGTGGAGGTTCCCCAGGCACCTGGCTTCCGGTAGCTGGTTCCGGAATTGTCGGTGGCGCCATTGACGGAGTCGACAAAGTAGAGTTTGTCGGTGATGAGAAGGTTGTTTCCAGCACCGGTCTGCGCGCCGACATAGGCGCTTCCGTTGGTGGAGATCGGTCCCTTGATGATCATTTCCTGTGAATTTGCGATCTCCAGATCGTCCTGATAGAACACGGCATACTGGAGCAGAGACGTTTCCGAGCGAACGAAACGGCGTCCGGCGCGATACTCAATTGTGCCGAAGACCGGGTCGTTTCGGGTCACGCGTATTCTGGCAATGAAGTAGTAGTTGCGGCCGATTCGTTCGGTTGTTCCCGGCTTGAGGCCAATGGCGCTTCCGTCGCCGCCTGGGTTGACGCTGTGGTATTCAAGCGTGCGGGCGACCTCCCAGTTGTTCGACTGCAGGTCCTTTGAAAACGGAACGGCTTCCGCAGTTGAAGAGCCCCGGTCCTGCACGACGCCGGCAGTGATCAAACTTGCCTCCAGGTTCGCAGAACTCGTGCCCTTGTTGATTTCTGCTATCCATCGAAAGAACAGGTACTCCATTTCACTTTCCGCGATTAGCTTGGCTTTCTCCAGGCGCGTTTGGCGCACGGAGTTGCGCTGCGTGTTGGCACTGAATTTCAACACGCTGCCCAGGACGATCGAGAGAACTACCACGACAATGACAACAGCTATGAGGGTGCTGCCATTTCGCGTCAGGTGATGACGTTGCGAGCGCATGACTATTGGAGGCGAGATTGTTGGTGATAGGATCAGGAATCAGGCGGACGCGTGGGCGTCGGCGTCGGACGATTCGTCGGTGTCGGCGTTGGTGTCGGTGTCGGCGTCGGAGTCGGGGAAGGAGTCGGCGACGGTGTTGGCGTGGGTGTTGGTGAAGGTGTAGGCGTCGGCGAAGGAGTCGGTGTGGGTGTCGGCGAAGGCGTTGGCGTTGGCGACGGTGTGGGCGTCGGCGAAGGTGTCGGCGTGGGTGTGGGCGACGGCGTGGGTGAAGGTGTGGGCGTCGGCGAAGGTGTCGGCGTGGGTGTTGGTGAAGGTGTGGGCGTCGGCGAAGGCGTCGGTGTGGGTGTGGGCGAAGGCGTCGGTGTCGGCGAAGGCGTCGGTGTAGGTGTGGGCGAAGGCGTCGGTGTCGGCGTGGGGCGAGCGGTCGGCGTGGGCGTTGGTGTTGGTGTCGGGGTTGGACGCGCCGTTGGCGTGGGCGTTGGTGTCGGGGTGGGACGCGCTGTTGGTGTTGGCGAAGGCGTGGGCGTCGGGGTTGGACGCGCGGTCGGAGTGGGTGTTGGCGTCGGAGTTGGGCGCGCTGTTGGTGTCGGGGTTGGACGCGCGGTCGGAGTGGGTGTTGGCGTTGGAGTTGGGCGCGCTGTCGGTGTCGGCGTGGGAGTTGGCGTCACCGTTGGGCGCGCTGTGGGGCGAGCGGTGGGCGTTGGTGTTGGAGAAGGCGTGGGACGCGCGGTCGGGGTGGGAGTTGGCGTCACCGTTGGGCGCGCTGTCGGTGTTGGTGTCGGAGTGGGTGATGGCGTCGGCGTGGTTGTGGGACGCGCCGTGGGAGTCGGCGTGGGCGTCGGCGAAGGTGTCGGCCGGGCGGTCGGCGTGGGCGTCGGCGAAGGAGTTGGCGTCGGTGTGGGCCGGGCGGTCGGCGTGGGTGTCGGCGAGGGAGTTGGCGTCGGTGTGGGCCGCGCGGTTGGCGTGGGCGTAGGCGAAGGCGTTGGCGTCGGTGTAGGGCGCGCGGTTGGCGTGGGCGTAGGCGAAGGCGTTGGGGTCGGAGTAGGCCGCGCAGTTGGCGTGGGCGTCGGCGAAGGCGTTGGAGTCGGAGTAGGGCGCGCAGTGGGCGTCGGCGAGGGCGTCGGAGACGGGGTCGGGGACGGTGTCGGCGTGGGTGTCGGGGTGGGAGGCACCGCGGTCGGGGTCGGTGTTGGCGATGGTGACGGCGTGGGAGAAGGCGTTGGCGACGGCGTGGGAGAAGGCGTTGGCGTGGGTGTTTCCGTTGGCGTGGGTGTCGGGGTGGGTGTTGGCGACGGCTCCGCCGTTGGTGCCACAGTTGGAGTCGGGCTCGGTGTCGGGATGTAGTTCAGCGCGAAAGAAGCGCCTGATTTGTTCACGAGCAGACCGGCAACGACATTGTTGTTGTAGAAATCCGCCTGCCCGGTCTGAATCGCAACCTCGTCCTCCTTGCGGCTGTGCAGCGCCAGGGTGAAGTCAGCGTAGAAAGTGGTGTTTGTTGTCGAACCCGAGCCTACGCGCCGGAAGGGATACTGCTCGGCGACAATCGGCGCGACGAGCACCTTGGGCGTGCCTGGTGAGGCGGCATCGTAGTTCTCATACCAGACGAAGGAAGGTTCAGTGTTGACGACCGTGGCTTCATACGCCCGCTCGCGTTGAAAGGTCGCGACCTGCAGGGCCTGGATGTCGATCGCGGCGCCGGCCATCGCTTGTATGGAGCTTGCAAACGTAAGCGTGACAGGACCACTGGGACGCTCATCAGTGACCGTGACTATTTTTGCACCCTTGCCTCCATTGAGCTGCGGCGAGCCAACCGACACGTAGTCGCCCGCCATCGGGTGCGTGTCGGGATGGAGGTTGTCGACAATGAGACTTGTGCTTCCCGTGCTGGTGAAGCGAGTGACACCCGGAAGGCCCAGGTTGACGCGGTAGGTGAGGCGGCTGTAAGTGCCCGCAATGGAGGGACTCTCGTTGACAAAATTGTCGGCCTTCAGGTCGTCGGCGAGAGACATTTCGCGACTCAGGTGATCGAACGAGAAACGGCCGGTGACACTGACCTTGTTGAGGGTGGTGATTTTCTTCGCGGTTACATTGCCACTGATGAAGATCGATCCGGCGGCGATCAGCACAATGCTGGCGACGGCGATCGTGACGAGGATTTCGCCGAGTGTAAACGCGGAGGCGCCTGACTTGCGCAAGGTGTGCCGCCTGCTCCAATGTTTGAGAAATTTGCTCATGGGACTCGGCGGACGAGGCTCAGGGTCTGCTCATACGGCACATTGTTGAATGTGTAGGTGATCTTGAATTTTCCCCGCAGAAGGATCCCTGCGGAGGAGGCGATGCCCACGCTGTCCACATCCCCCGTGCTGTTGAGAAGACGAACCTCGCGTGTCACGAGGGCATCGGTGATCAGGGCCCCGGTGGTTTCGCCAAGTGTCACCTTCAGGCCGGAGGCTGCATTGGCGGATGTGCCGACCAGGCCCTGCCAGACCAGTCCTTCTCCCGTGGGTCCTGTCGTAACCTTGAACAGCGGATTGAACACGCCGGCATTTTCCGCCTGACGCGTGAGAAACTGATCGCCGATTGACTTGAGCACATAGCGCGCATGATCGCGGTAGCGGGTGTTGGCGGCCGTGCGGTAGGCGAGGACGAGGCCGGAGAGGATCGAAACGGAGACCAGGCCGAGAACGAGTGTCGCGATGATCGCCTCGACAAGGGTGAATCCGCCCGCGTTTGAAATGAATGAAGTGCGCGCGCCGGGCTTCCGAATCGGGCCAGGTATGTCATGGCCGGATCCGAACGAGCGGAAATGCGGGAGATTGGAGTTTGTGTTCAAAACGTGGACGGGAGCTCGATTTCTCCATCGGGTTTTTGCGTGGCGACCGAACCCCTTACAATGTCAAAGGGGGTCAAAACTTTGTAAGAGTGAACTCCGCAACTCTAGGGTGATTCGCTACTTAAACATCTTGTGTCGTAACAGGGTTTCGCGTGCCGATTGACGCCTGACGCCTGGAAATCTACCTACGACACAAAGCGCGGAATATTAAATGCAATACCTCGGACTCCTCTTCACGCTCGCACTCCTATTTCTCAATCTTTGGGGCGTGGCATTGATGACGGGCTGGTTCTGGCGCAACCGCTGGCTGGCGTGCGCACTTGGCCCATGGCTCCTGACCACCCTATTTTACGCCGTGGAGTCGTACCACGGACTAGGGAGTCTTCGAGGCCTCGGTTTCCTAGGGTCAACTACCTCCCTCGGGCTCATTCTATTGAGCGCCTCGAAATGGATGCCCCCGAGATTGAACCCCGTCTGGCAGGCGCGGATCGGGGCCTGGCGGGACGAGTTTTCGCCGCGCCGGATGCTCGACTGCGGGCTGGTTTTCGGCGGGGTGTTCGGCTATGCGATGCTCTGGCGTTTCGCGTATCCGAATGTCGACGGATCCTCGGAGAAACTGGCGGACTTCTCGTACATCTGCAGCTACCTGACGGGTCACACGATCCCGGTGCCCGACGCGTGGCTTTTTCCGTATCCATCCAATCAATACTACAGTTTCCAGCACTATGCGGCGGCGTTGATGGGGCGGCTGCTGGGGCTGACACCCGGCACGGTCTACAACCTTGGTTTCTGCGTTCTCATCGGACTGGGAGGGGTGACTTTTGGCGGCGTCATCTGGCTGCTCTGCAACCGGCGCTGGGTGCGCATTGTCGTGCTGCTCGGACTTGTATTCGGAGGATCAGGGATGTCGGGAGTGATACACCTGGTCGACAAGAACCCGACTCCGTGGAGCAGCATGCGGTTCATCGGCAGTGCGCCGCTCGACCAGGCTCCGCTTGGGCTGCTGCTGAAGTCGTACCAGGACAAGTATCCGAAACTCGATCTGCCGGGAGAGCCCTTCTCCTACTCGATTTTTCTAGGCGACTATCACGCTCCGCTGTCGAGCTATCTCCTGCTCGGACTGGTGGCGATCGCCGCCATCCTGTGGCAGCGCGAGCAGCTCAGGCGTTATGCACTCGTGGTGGGTGCGACACTCACCTGGACGGTGCTGGCAAACACGTGGAGCCTGCCGCTTCAGGCGCTTGTCATCGCTGGATGGCTCCTGTTTCTGGGCAGGCGTTCCCCGCGCGCCATGCTCTGGATTGCCGCGGGGGCGGCGTCCGTATGGATGGCCGCCTGGGTGTACCTTTCTGAGTTCACCACGGCTGCGGGTGGCTACGGCACCGCCATCCGCATGGTGAGCTGGGATGAGCACACTCCCCCTTTGCTGCTCGTCCTTTTCCTGCTGCCGAGTCTTGGGTTCATTCTCCTTGGGTATTTCTCGGGCCAGCGCGCGGGTCGGTGGCTCGGACACCTCTGGATCCTGATGATCGTCTTTTCGGAGTTCTTCTTTGTGGACGACATCTACAGTGGGAACTTCAACCGCTTCAACACCACCTTGAAATGGTGGCCGTGGATCGCAGCCGGGGTCCTCGTGACCCTCGGGCCCATTGTTCTTTGCCACACGCAGCGGCGCTGGGTGCGCATGATCGGGCTCGTGCTCTGCCTCTATCCGTGCAGCTTTGCCTGGGATCTCGCCGTGAACTGGAAGAACGGGTCCAAGGAGGCGATGGGAAAGATGGAGGGGCATGCCTTTCTCACGAAGGAGATGTTCCCGCGCCTGATGCTGAACCGCCTGCAGCAGGAGAAGCGGGGGGTTGTCATTGAGCGGCCGAACAAGGACGCATTCACGAACTCGGCGTGTCTCCCGCTTTTCGCCGGACACAGCATGTGGATGGGCTGGCTCAACCACGAGCAGCTCTGGCGGGGATATCGCGAGGATCTGCCTCAGCGCCAGGCCGCCTTGTTCAAGTTCTTCAATGGCGAGATGGAGAAGCCCCGTGAGTGGCTGCTCGCGAATGACATCGACTACGTCCTCTGGTACCAGGAGCAGGACACGCTTGCGCTATGGAAGGCGATCAATGCGAGAATGGGGCCGGAGTACCTGTGGGTGGAGATTTTCTCACACGACTTCGAGAATGGTCCCAAGGCCGGCTTCTGGAAGCGGATCGGGCGGGACGCCAATGCCGGCGACTGATTCGCATCATTGCGCACCGTATCGACGCAGGTGAATCTTGTCGCCGGCTGAGATGCCGGCGGATCGGGCGGCGTTGCCCTGGTTCACCGCGAGCCAGAAAAAGCCGTCTGCGTTGGCAAACATGACCCACTGCCCGCGGGGCACGCTGCTGAAGTCGCGACCGTACCGGACGCGGTGGGAGTTTGCGCCGATCTTCAGCTCAAGATACCCTCCGGGCTCCATTCCGATCCTCGCAAAGTCGGACGGTTGCGCATCGACATAGACATTGCCGTGGCCGAGCGAGATTTCGGTGACGGTCGCCGTGAATCCACGGTCGTCGGAATCGAACGCAACCCTTGTTGGTTCGGCGGGTGGCTTGACCGTGGCGTCGAAGACCGCGCCCGCGCCGTACACAGCAAGGCCGTCCGCAGAGCGGGACTGTGGCTTCGGCAGGGTTTCGCGACCCTTCTCAATCCACGAAACGAGGGCGCGCAGGGCGACCAGGCGTTCGGCCTGATTGACATTTACGTGGCCATTGCGTGCCACTCGGAAAAGCACTGGCGCGATGATCTCATGACTTGTGCGCGCTTCTGCGGAAGCTCTCACGACATAGTTCCGCGGACCTTCGAGTTCGCTCTGGTTGGTGAGGAAGATCATGGGGATGCGGGGCTGCAGGACGACACCTCCGGTGCCGTCGTCCTCACGGGCCTGCAGGGCGGCTCCAATGGCAACCGCGCCCGAGTAGCCTCCGGTTCCGCGTTCGGCGATGAGCGTGACGATGGCACCGCCCATGGATTCGCCCTCCAGAATGACCATGCCGGGCTCGCCGAAAAGCGTCGCGATGTGTTCACGCAACGCATCGATGTCCTTGATGGCGTCGCCGATGATCATGCCATTCCGCCGGTAGCTCGTCGTCGCCACTATCCAGCCCTCGTTGAGAAGCGTGGCGTACGCAAGACGCTGGACGGAGAGGTTGGCGATCAGCGGTTCTTCGGGACTGCGGTACCCGTGGGCGTGGATCAGCAGGCGCCCGTTCCATTGGCCGGATGGCCGGGCGAAAAGGAAGCGCGCATGCTCAATCTCGCCCGTGGTGATCGACGGGGAGGCAGCCTGTGAACAGGGCGCAAGGAAAACCAACGCCAGCGCGGCCGCGCACTGCCGCAGGAGGGAAAGTCGTGTTGGGCGCATGCCGGATGATTTCTGGCTTTTGTGTGCGTGTCCAATCGTGTTCTCTGGCCGGATGCAACTCGCGGACCTCGTGAATCCCTCCGTTCTGTCACAACCTGTGTATGAGCCTGGCAAGCCCATCGAGGAGGTTGCCCGCGAACTCGGACTCGATCCCGCCGGGATCATCAAGCTCGCCTCCAACGAGAATCCGTTTGGTCCGTCGCCCCGCGCGATTGCCGCGGCGCGCGCGGCGCTTTCCCATTCGGAACTCTATCCCGATGGCGGCTGCTTCGCGCTGCGGCAGAAACTGGCGGCGAAATGGAGTCTCGAGCCGGACCAGTTTGCCGTGGGAAACGGATCCAATGAACTCCTCGAACTGCTCGGACACGTCTTTCTCCGTCCGGGCGATGAGGCGGTCATGGGGGCGCCGGCGTTCGTCGTGTACAAGCTGGTGACGCTCCTGTTTGGCGCCAGGGCGGTGGAGGTGCCAACCCGCGGCTTCGCGCATGATCTGGACGCGATGAAGGCGGCGATCACGCCGCGGACCAAGCTCGTTTTCGTCGCCAGCCCGAACAACCCGACCGGCGTGCCGAATTCCTCGAGCGAATTTCTCAGCTTTGCTCGGTCGCTGCCCGATCACGTCGTCCTCGTGTTCGACGAGGCCTATGCCGACTACGCGGAGGATGCACCAGACGTCCGGCCGCTCATCAGGGAGGGCGGAAAGATCGTGGCTTTGCGCACGTTCTCCAAGGCCTACGGGCTCGCGTCATTGCGGATTGGATACGCTTATTCCAGCGCGGAGATGGCGTCATTGCTCGGCCGCGTCAGGCAGCCCTTCAATGTCAACGCCATCGCTCAGGCGGCGGCCATTGGCGCGCTGGACGACGATGAATTTGTTTCGCGCAGCGTCCGCGACAACCGTGCCGGCCTCCTCCAGCTTCAGGAGGGATTCAGGCACCTCGGCCTTGAATCCGTGCCGAGCTCGGCGAATTTCATTCTCGTGAAGGTGGGGCAGGGAGTCGAATGCTTCCAGGCGCTTCAACGCAGGGGTGTGATCGTGCGTCCGGTGAAGTCCTACGGATTGCCGGAATGGGTGCGGATCACGGTGGGCACCCGCGAACAGAATGAGCGGGTGCTCCATGAGCTCGGAGCCTGGCCGGGACTGGTCCGGGCTCCGGAGCGGTCTGCCGGCCGCGCTAAGGCTTGACGGGAAATGGCGGTGGCGTGGGAAGCGTCACGGCCTTCGTCTTGAGCTCCTCGAGGATGACGTCGATCGCCTTGTCGAGCTGCTGGTCCTCTCCGTGGAATTCTTTCAACGGATCGTTGTCGACCACGATGTCCGGATCGACACCGTGCCCCTCCATGATCCACGTCTTTCCATCCGTGGAATACGGGGCGAACTCGGGACGCATCAGAGTCCCATTGTCGACAAAGGGGAGCGAGCCGCTGATGCCCACGACCCCTCCCCAGGATCGTTTGCCGATCAGTTTTCCGATGCCCATGGCGCGAAAGCGGAAGGGGAAGATGTCGCCGTCCGACGCCGAGTATTCGTTCATCAGCGTGACCTTGGGACCGAGGAGTTGATCGGGTGGATCAGGGTAGGGGCTGCTGTTGCGTGACATCTTGATCATGACCAGTTCCCGGTTCAGTCGCTCCGCGATCATGGGTGAAACGTTTCCGCCGCCGTTGCCGCGGACGTCAACAATGAGCGCCTCGCGCCGCAATTGAGGGTAGAATCTGCGGACGAATTCGTTGAGCCCCTCGACTCCCATGTCGGGGATGTGCAGATAGCCGACCCTGCCTTCGGTCCGGGCGCTGACATGCGCGATGTTTTTCTCGACCCAGCTTTCGTAATAGAGGGGCGCCTCATCGGCGATGGGGATGACAGTTACGTCGTGCGCGCCGTTTTCGACGGGAGACTTGTTGACGCGCAAGACGACCTGTTTGCCCACGGTTCCGGTGAGCGAGGCATAGATGTTCGCCATCTCGCTGGTTGGCTGTCCGTTGACGGCCAGGATGTAATCGCCCTCGCTGACATCGACTCCGATTTCAGTCAGCGGCGACCTTGTGGAAGTCTGCCAGTTTTCGCCGGGCAGGATCCGATCGATGCGGTAGGCGCGACTCCGCGGGTCGCGCGAGAGCTGCGCACCCAGCAGCCCGGTGGGTTTGCGGGGTGCCTCGACGCGATCGCCTCCGCCGACGTAGGCGTGTCCGACATGCAGTTCGGAGATCATTTCACCGATGAGGTAGGTTAGGTCGTTTCGAGTGGCGACGTAGGGTAGCAGCGCTCCGTATTTTTCACGCTGCGCCGCCCAGTCGATGCCATGCATGTTGGGCGCGTAGAAGAAGTCGCGCATCTGACGCCAGCTCTCGTTGAAGATCTGGGACCATTCGGCCTTGCGATCGAGTTTCGTCTCCAATCCGCCGAGATCGACCTTGGCTTCCGGCTTCAAGTCCCATTTGCCGGAGGGGGTGTCAATCAGCCACCAGTCGGGGCCGGTGCGCAGCAGCATTTTCTTTTCATTCCGGCTGATCATGTAAACGTCGGCATGGCCGAGCTCGGTTTCCTTCCGATCCTTCAGGTTGTACAGCGCAACAACGGATTTCGACCGAGTGCCCGCACCAAAACCTTCTCCGCCGCCTCCTCCGGTGACCGGTCCGGAGGGAACGCGTCGATAATACACCTTGTCGCCGACGATGTGGAGGGATCCGTAGTTTGACGGCTCAATCGGCAGTCCTATCACGCGTTGACTGAGTCCTTCCACGTCAACGACGACGGATGGCGGTTCCTTCCCTGAGCCATCCGAGGAGGCCGCCTTCTTCTCGTCGTCGGCTTTGTCCTTGTCCCCCTTCGCGGTGGGAGCGCCTGCCGGCTTGTCCGCATTGGAGGCGGCTATGGCAACCTCGTCACTCTTTGGTGCAAATGGGGAGGTTGTGGCCTTGGCGAGCGCGAGCAGGTAGACGCGCTCCATATTCATGTAGGCGTGGTTCCATTCGGTGGCCGAATAGACCGGGTTGAAGTCGCGTGAAGAGGCGAAGGCCAGCCACTTTCCGTCCGCGGAAAAGCGGGGCGAATTGGCGTCGAACCAGGCGTCGGTTGCCTCCACTGCGGTGCCGTCGGAGAGTTTTGTGAGGACGATCTGGCTGATCCGAGATCGTCCCGTGCGGGTCCATGCGATCCATTTCGAATCGGGCGACCAGGTGAAGTCACGGATCTGTCCATCGCGATTCTCCGCCACCAGGGCGATGGCTTTGGAGTCCACATCGACGGTGCGGAGGCGCTGCTTCCTGTCCGACCAGGCGAGCTTTCGGGAGTCGGGCGACCAGCTTGGATTGTAGTAATACGTGTCGGCTCCGCTTGTGAGCTGGGTTGGCGTGCCGCTGCCATCCTGGGGGCGGATGTAGATCTCGGACTCGCCGCTGGCATCGGACACGTAGGCGATCCACTTGCCGTCGGGCGACCAGGCGGCGCCGCGTTCGTGGACGCCTGAAGTCTGGGAGAGATTGCGCGTGGGTCCGTGCTTTGCCGGCGCAGTGAAGATGTCGCCGCGGGCGGTGACAGCGAGACGCTGGGCGTCGGGTGAGAGGTCGATATCCTGCAGCATTTTGGCGACGCTGATCTGGCTGTCGCGAGCCCCGGCGAAGTCTTCCTTGATCTGAATCTGCACGGGCGACACCCGGTCGGTCGTGAGGTTGAGGAGCCAGATCCGCCCGGCCTGTTCGAAGGCGATGCCTCCGCGTCCGAGCGAGGGAAACTTCACGTCGTAGTCGTTGAATCGCGTGATCTGCGTGGTTTTTTTGGTGCTGGTGTCGTAGGCGAAGAGGTTCCCCCGGCCCGTGCGCTCCGAAACGAAATAGATCTTTCCGTTGGAAGCCCACATGGGGAAAATGTCCTGGGCTTCATTCTGTGTGATGTTTTCGATTTCGCCTGACTTCAGGTCATAGATCCAGATGTCGTCTGCCATGCCGCCCCTGTAGTTCTTCCAAGTGCGGAACTCGCGGAAGACGCGGTTGTAGGCGATCTTGGTGTCGTCGGGGGAAAACGAGACAAAGCCGCCGCGCGGAACAGGCAGTTGCGTTGGAAGGTCGGCGTCGGGCTTGACCGAAAAGAGTTCGCCGATGAACGGATTGAAGGAGCGCCAGCGGGAGCGAAAAACGACCTCGGGCGAGCGGTTCTTCCAGGTCATCACGATGTTGTTGGGACCCATGCGATCGGCCAGGTCGTCGCGTGAAAGCGTCGCGGAGTAGGTGAGCCGCTGTGGCGCGCCGCCGGTGGCCGGCATGAGGTAGACCTCGGTGTTGCCATCGTACTGTGCGGTGAACGCGAGCTGTCGTCCGTCGTTTGAGAAGCGGGGGAAAATGGCGTATCCGGGCCCGTCAGTCAGGCGGCGGGCGGTTCCACCGGCGACGCCGACGGTGTAGAGCTGACCCGCATAGGAGAAGACGATCTGATCACCGTTGGTCGTGGGAAAACGCAGCAATCGAGTTTCGCTCAGCTCCGGCGGGGCGGCGCGCAGTGAAACCAGCGCGGTTGCGGCAAGCGTGGCGACCAGGCAAGGGGTTATCCATTTCATCATCGCCAAGCTCCTACCCGGAGGGGTGGAGTGCCGCCAGAGAAAAGAAGCGGCGCGGACTACAGGTACACGCCGCCGCCGAGAAGCCGGGGGCCGTCGTAGAGCGCCAGGATCTGGCCGCTGGCAAGCGCGCGCTGCGGAGTGTGAAAGCGCACCCGTGCCGTGCCATCGGCTTCAGGAAACAGCTCGAGGGGAACGCGCGGGTCGCGGTACCTGACGCGACCTTCGAGGGAGAGGGGCGAAGTCGGGGGAGGTGCGTTCCACTGAAGCGAATGCACGCGGCACTCGGATTGGAAAAGCCCCGGAGCGGATGGGGAGTCGAAAGCGACGAGCAGGGCATTGTCGGCGGCGCGTTTTCCAACAACGACATAGGCCTCATGGTCCGTGTTGGAGGGGATGCCGATGCCCTTGCGCTGGCCGAGGGTGTAATAGTGAAGCCCCTTGTGCAGCCCGAGCGACTTTTCGTCGGACGCCCGCAGGATCCGCCCGGGCGACTCCGGGACGTAGGCCCGAAGGAAGTCCTGCATTTTCACCTCGCCGATGAAGCAGATGCCCTGGCTGTCCTTCTTGTCCGCGGTTGCGAGCCCAGCGTCGCGGGCGATGGCGCGAAGTTCGGGCTTCTGCAGGTGACCGATCGGGAAACGCGCGTCCCGGACCTGTTTCTGGTTCAGGAGCGCGAGAAAGTAGGTCTGGTCCTTGTTGGTGTCGACACCCTCGTGAATGGCAAACGGATGATCGGAAGCCTCGGTGTCAGCCACCTGAATCCGACGCGCATAGTGACCGGTGGCGACAGCGGTGAAGCCGTGGTCCTTCGCCCAGGAAAGAAAGATACCGAACTTGATTTCCCGATTGCACATGACGTCGGGGTTCGGTGTCAGGCCTCTCGCATATCCCTCCAGGAGATAGTTGACCACACGCTCGCGGTAGTCGCGCATCAAGTTGACAACCTGGAAATCGATGCCGATGCGTTCGGCGACCGAGCGCGCGTCGACGATGTCCTGCTGCCAGGGGCAGTCTCCGACGATATTGTCCTCGTTGATCCAGTTCTTCATGTAGGCCCCCGCAACGTCGTGCCCCTGCTGTTTGAGCAGGAGGGCTGCGACCGAGCTGTCGACCCCTCCGGAGAGGGCGACAAGGATGCGTTCACGGGACCGGTTTGACATCGACGTGCGAAACGACGGGCAGCGGGGTGGGTTTGTCAATGGCACTCCGTTCCGCGGGCTTCCAACTCGCCTGAAAGTCCGCGCACAAATCCGCAGGCGTGAATCGGCCCGTGGCCGCGAGCCTGACAAGCCGATGGTGCTGTTCCATGAGGTAAGCCTGATTCCAAGCCGCGGTCCGATCGTGCAACCCGGCGTGGCACGGGCGTCCCGCCCGCGATGTTTCCCACACCATCAAAACTGTGCATTCTTCTTTTCTTGGACATGTGGATCGTTTTTTCGAGTTTCGGTTAACGATCCGTCCTGTCCAGTTTTCGGGGTCCACCTCAGGCCGTGGCCCGCACCCTCAAAAGCCATCTGGTGAATCTTCTGACGTACTTCCAGCGCCCGATCACCAATGCCCTCACCGAGGGCTTCAACTCCAAGATCCAAGCCATCAAGGCCGATGCCCGCGGCTTCCACCGCTTCGAAAACCACCGCGCCCGCATCCTCTTTTTCTGCGGCAAGCTCGACCTCGCGCCCCTTCTTCCCTCAGGCGCTATCCACACGATTCCGTGAAGAACCCAGATTGACCGCCTGAACCACTGTCCATTTTTTCGAGACAAGCCCAGCTCATTTTAAGCGCTCGGCAAATCCAAGCCTTGCGCGCCTGAAAGTCCTGTCCTATTGTCTGGCCATGACGCCCAAGCAGAAAACGCTTCAGGCACTCGGGACGCTCCCCGAAGATGCCTCGTACGAGCAGCTTCAGGAGGAGGTTAAGGTTCTTGCGGCTCTCGAAGAAGGCGAATCCGACATTCGAGAAGGTCGGGTTGTTTCGCAGGAAGAAGTTAAACGTCGTTTGGCTCAATGGACTTCAAGCTGAGCTGGACTGAGCGCGCCGTTGCAGACTTGGCGGAGATTGTCCGTTAGTATCGGGAGGAAGAGAAAAGCGTCGAAGCCGCAAAGAAGGTTGGCGCGGCCATCATCGACCGAGTCGAGGTTCTTCAGACATTTCCCGACATTGGACCTCGATACCCCAAAAGGGATGGAGTGCATCGAGAAGTCCTACGCTACGACTTTCGAATTTTATATCGAGTGGATCGAGAGGCACGTTTGGTTCACATCGTACGCATTTGGCACGGGCGGCAGGATCCGACGTCGCTCGTTCTATAAAGCATGCGCCGAACCAGCCCCAGAGCCAACGGCCGCAAGCGGCCGTGGCTCATCTTGAACGTTCGGCAAAGGCAATCCTTGCACTTCCAAGTTCGTTTCCCACGTTAGAAGCATGGCCACGCAAGTCATCTCATCTCTCCTTGCATTGCCCAAGCGGAAGAGATTGGAAATTGCTGAACGTCTGTGGCTTTCGGTCGCAGATGAGCTAGTGTTCTGTTGCTGAAATGACTAGACTTAAAAGTCGTTATCGTTCAACCTGCAAGCATGAGCAGGAAACCGACGATTCTGACGGTCACGGCAGACCAACGTGGCGTTTTGGAGCGCTGGGTGGGTGCGCACGGTACGCCCCAGCAGGTGGTGAAGCGCTGCCGGATCATTTTGCGCAAGGCCGAAGGGCTGGACGATGCCACGATTGCGGAGGAGCTGGAGGTGAACCGGCACACCTGCCGGCTGTGGCGCCAGCGCTTTGTGTCCGCAGGTCCGCAAGGATTGTGGGACGTGGCGAATGGCCGCGGGCGCAAGCCGCGCCGAGGGCTGGCGAAAAGGATCGTCGAAGCGACGCTGCACACGAAGCCGCCGGGGCGGACGCACTGGAGCGCGCGAACCCTGGCGAAGGCGCAGGGCGTGCATGCGAGCACAGTCGCGCGTATCTGGCAGGAGCATGGGTTGCAGCCGCACCGACAGGAGACGTTCAAACTCTCCCGCGATCCACAGTTTGTGCCCAAACTGCTCGATGTGGTGGGCGTTTACCTCAACCCACCGCAAAACGCGGTGGTGCTCTGCGTGGACGAGAAAAGCCAGATTCAGGCGCTGGATCGCACGCAACCAGGCCTGCCGCTGAAGCGCGGTCGCTGCGGCACCTGGACGCACGACTACGTGCGCCATGGCACGACCACGCTGTTTGCCGCATTGAACGTGGCCGCCGGCAAGATCAGCGGCCACTGCTTCCCGCGCCACCGGCACATCGAGTTCCTGAAGTTCCTGCGACAAATCGACGCGGAATATGCCGAGGCGGACGAGCTCCATCTTATCGTCGACAATTACGGCACCCACAAACACGAGCGGGTGCAGCGCTGGCTCGCCCGGCGTCCACGCTTCAAACTGCACTTCATTCCCACCAGTTCGAGCTGGCTCAATCTGGTGGAGCGCTGGTTTGCCGAACTCACCGGCAAGGCGGTGCGTCGCGGCAGCTTCTCCAGTGTTCCCGATCTGATCAACTCGATCACCCGCTTCATCGAGCAATGGAACCAGGAGCCCACGCCATTTGTTTGGACCGCCAAGGCGGAGGACATCCTTGCCAGGATCGAACGCTGTCGTCGCCGGCTCGAGGCCATCCAGCCCGGTTGCACCCGGCGAAAGCCGCGCAAGAAGGCCGCATGATATATGTATAGTCATTTCCGCGACAGAACACTAGACATGCCTGTGCCGCAAAGCCACCAAAAGTTGCTCAACACGCGCATGGCGAGCTTCCGCGCCGGCAAGAGCAAGCCAATCTCTCACGACGAGTTGATGCGCAGGCTTCGTTTTTCGTGAAGAGTCTCCCGGTTGAAGCGTTGCCTGAAGTTGAAGGCGACCTTCGTGCAGCGATCCAGCACTACTCAAACACATGCCTTCAGCGACGATCAAGCTCTTCTTACCTTACGGGGATGCGAAGGGACTTCGCACGGCGGAGATCTCGAACTGGACGGGAAAGGCGCTCGCAGCTCCCCGCACCGAGCTTGATCGACTCCTTGCGCGCGAGGAATGCGAAAAGGCCGGAGTGTATGTGCTTACGGGCAGCGATCCCTTCACGAACGCGCCACGTGCCTACATCGGCGAAGCCGAGATCATCCGCGACCGGCTCAAGCAGCACAAGGGGAAGGAGTTTTGGGTCTCCGCGGTTGTCTTCGTGAGTAAGGACGAGAATCTCACGAAGGCTCACGTACGCTATCTCGAGAGTCGCCTTCTCTCGGAGGCCATGGAGATCGGTCGTTTCACGCTCGAACAGAATCTGCCTGGAGGTTCGAAGCTGCCCGAGTCCGACCGAGAAGACATGGAAGTGTTTCTTTCGCGCATACGACAGTTGTTGCCCGTCCTCGGATCGGATCTGCTGACTCCAATCGCAAAGGCTCCCACCAAGAGCCAAGCCGGTGGAGAACTCTTCTGCCGCATCAAAGACGCGGTGGCTCGGGGTCAACGCACGCCGGACGGATTCGTCGTATTCGATGGATCGACCGCTGTCCTGGAAGATCGCCCATCCGCTCAGCAGCGGCACCCCTTCGTTGTTACGCTTCGCAAGAAGCTGCTTGCCGATGGGGTTCTCGAGAAGGAGGGTGGATTCTTCGTCTTCAGGAAGGACACGGAGTTCTCCAGCCCGAGCGCGGCCGCGGCGGTCGTGCATGGCGGTGGCGCGAATGGGCTCACGGCATGGAGGACCAAGAATGGCACGACTCTCAAGGAACTCGACGAGAGGGCCTGACAACAGCATGCAGCGGTCGGCGCTGCGCGCCGCCGCTGAGGCTGAGCGTCAGCCAACTCGGGCCTCGCTGATAGAGTGCGACGTGGCAATTTCAGCACGTGCCAATCACACTACCACTCAAGTCGATGACGAAGGCCGACAAGTTGCGTGCGATTCCAAGGGCCAAGGGGTCAGTCCTTACATCAAGACCTAATTGACGCGGCACTTGCTTACCTGGCGATGCAGGATTGGGTTGGGCACTCCGCGCACCCACGAACGATCAAGCCACGGATGAATTTGATTCGCAGCGGAGTCATAACCCCGCCAGCTTCACCCCATCGATGCCCCCGACGTCAGCTCAACTCCCCAGCCTCTTCCGCCGCTCCGCGGATTCGTTCAACCAGTCGCCAGACAGAGCCAACGGCCCCAGGCGGCCGTGGTTCATCTTGAACGTTGGGCGCAAGCCACCTTGACGAAGTCCCCATCACCCGCATCCTGATGCCATGACACTCCTCGCGATCAAGCATGAGATGAAGCGGCTCAAGCCGCGCGAGCTGAGAGAGTTACAGTCGTATCTCATTCGCTTGCGCCACAGTACACCCGAGTGGAAACGTGCGACGGCAAAGAAGATTCGTGCTGTTCAAGCCGGGCGTTTCGTTACCGCTGAAGCTCTCGAAAAGCGTATCGCCGGTGAATGAGCTTGCCCGCTTTCGTATTGTCCTCGAGGAGGAGGCGAGCGAGTTCGTCATTTGCCAGTCCGGGCGTAAACAAAGAAAGCTGCTGGATATAGCCTATGCGATTGCCAGAAGCCCTTTGCCGAGCCCGACTATATTTTGCCGGACGGTGACGGCCGTTCTATTGCACATGTCGCCACTGAAGGGTTCGTGTTCAGTTATTGGGTCGATGCCCCGGTCAAACGAGTAGTGATTGTCGAAATCGAACGAGAAGACGAACGAGAAGAATGAAAAGGAGCCCAACCGGGCGCCAGAGCCAACGGCCTCAGGCGGCCGTGGCTCATCTTGAACGTTATCCGAAAATGGCGTATTCTCCACGCAAGCTAGAGTTCCTCGAACGTGAGTGCCTCAAAGAGGCGAACCGCGCGATGCGTTCAGGCAAGATGAGCAAGGAGGCGTTTCTTAAGCTTCGAATTCAGACCTACTCGCCGTTGGAGCGACTCGTTGTTTTAGTCGGTGCTATCATCGCGGGCGGTTTCGCAGCATGGCTGTTTCTCGTGAAAGACTCCGCCATCGTGGCAGCAATCTTCGTCGTCTTGAGTCTTTTCCTGCTCCTCATAGCCGCATTCGGACGGCACTCCACTGTCGTATCCGTTTTGCACGCGATAGATACCCGGATCACAATGCAAATTCTTGATGCCATCTTCTGAGCCTTGTGAGCGCAGCGGGCGTGAGACTCAGGGAAATTCCATGCCGTTGGTCCCTGCATTCGGGGCCGAGCACGTCCCGGCCATGCCTGTCAGAATCGGATGTCGGTGCCCACCCGCACGGCGAGTGGCGAGCTTGGCGTGATGTTGTTGTTGCTGTGCGCCAGGGAATAGTACTTCCGATCGAGCATGTTCTCGACATTGAGCTGAAACCGGACGCTGGAGTTGAGCTTGAAGAACACGGCTGCATCAAGTCTGACAAACCCGGGCAGCGAAACCCGATTGTCGGCGGAGGCGAAGATGGCGCCACGATGGATGATGCCGAGTCCCGCGCCCCATTGAGCATTGAGATCGTAACGGCTCCACAGGGAGAAACTGTGCCGTGGCAACTGGCCGAGACGCTGTCCCGCCTTGATGGTGGATGACTGTGTGGTCTTGATGCTTCCGTCCTGATAACTGTATCCGCCCACAATGCTCCAATCGCTGGTCAGGCGACCCGTGATGCCGAGCTCGATGCCCTTCGCACGCTGACCGTCCACGAGGATGGATTTAGTCGGATCCGAGGGGTCGGCAATCGCGACATTCCTGCGGTCGAGCTGATAGGCTGCGGCGGTGAGAATCAGGTCGGGACGATACTCCCATTTCGCGCCGATCTCGATGTTTTCAAAGCGTTCCGGATCGAGACTGCGGTTGGCGAGCGTGAGCGACGAAAGTTGCTCGCCGGCCCGCGGAACGAAAGTGCGGCTGTAGCTGGCGTAAAGGGAAAGGATGTCGACGGGTTTGAACACCGCTCCGACACGGGGGGAAATCTCATTGTCCCGATTCTCCACTTTCGATCCCGTGCGGTGATTGCGAAAGCTCAGCCAAAGGGGTCAAACTTCACTTTTCGCATAATTCAATCCCAAATGGGCATGAATACGCCTACGACTCCATCGGGAACCGTCAGTGGTCGAACAGCACCGGCCTCAGCGGGCAGCCGGACGGCGCTGACTCGAGAGAAATGTGCCGCCCTTTCAGGGCTTTGTGTTTTCGGTTCACCCGTGAACCCATGGCGTTGCCATGGGTTGGGGATATGGCGCCCCTTTTGGGCTCCCGATTCCGACTCAGTCGCTCACCTCGAACCCATCGCTTCGCCATCGGCAGGGGTTGTATCGCCCCGTTGGGCTGAGGCATGCCAGTGCAACTTGAGGCCGCATTGTGCGATGCCGATGGGGAATTGAGCCGGCGGCGTCTTTTGATCGGCGTCGCCTGGGCACGACAGAGCGCGCCCCTCCATTCTTTTTTTGTGAGTACCGAAATCCGGCTTCCGCGAGAAGCGCTGACACGGCGCAATCGCTTGCTTCAAAGTGTGGCCTGCAAATAGCTTGGGCGGGACTCAGGAATCTGAAACAAATAGCCCGGGCGGGGGGCCCGAGCCACACTTGGAGTCATTCTCATGGGGTAACCCCTATCCGTTGTGGTGGTCGAGATGACCTCGAATACTCCAAGAGGGGCACCGCCATTGCCGACTACAGCGGCCACGTATCGGCAGTTTGCCTACAATGGGCGTGGGGAATTAACCGCGGGCATCGTCCCTCGCCATGGCAGCCAGCGTCGCGATCAACGGCATCGTGGATCAGATTTCCTTTCCCAACAGGAGTCCTCGTGCATTCGCCCAGGTCCATCCGTTGATGATATTGTTCATCGCACTGATTTTCGGCGGACTGCTCTGCTGGTACAGGACATTGAAACACCGCGGCAGTGCCCAGTAAGCGCACATCAATGCAAGTGCGCGCAGGACAAAGCCGAAATCTGCTGTATCTGCCGATCGCCCGCATGGAGGAATGACAGCGACAGAGCAAGCTGGGGGAGGATTGTTTTCTTGGACTTGAGCCGTGGTTCAGTCGCAGTTCGCCTGCGTGGCAATCCTAGGATACCGGGACTTTTCTCAAGAAGGCCGGAGGATTGGATAGGGGAATCCTGATAGGATGGGAGTGTCGTCAGAAATCCATCATCGGCTCTGTTCGTCCCCCGGTGCGGCGCCTCACTTCCACAAAATCTGCTTTCACCTCTCCACCGTGCGCCTCATTCACGCACCGGAAGCGTGTCAGCGTTCCCAGAGATCCCAGGCCATGAAACGCAATTCACAGAGCGCTCCATTGTGGCGCACTGCCCTCAGCATCATCCCGCTCCTGTGCGCCGGTAATGCCGGAGCACAGGTTTCCACCCATGCCTCCCCGACAGACGAATCCAAGGACGATGTCGTTGTCCTGAGTCCGTTCACGGTCTCCTCGGACAGCGATTACGGCTATCGTACCAAGGACATCGTCACTGGAACCAAAATCGCCACCCCGCTCAAGGAATCCCCGCTGAGCGTCAGTGTGATTAACCATGAGCTCCTGGATGACCTCAACGTCCAGCGTGTGACGGAAGCGCTCGCCTACACCCAGGCCGGAGTCACAAACTCCGGTCGCACGTGGGCCGACCAGGAGACGTTCACTTTCCGCGGCTACGAAGGCGCGATCCTGCGCAATGGCATCCGCTTCAATGCCTGGACGGACTCCTCGAACATCGAGCGCATTGAACTCGCGCGAGGCCCCTCCGCCATTCTCTACGGCTTCGTGGCTCCCGGCGGTGTCGTAAACTACGTGACCAAGAAGCCGACGACCAAGGCACTTGGCTACCTCAAGGCGAGTTGGATGTCCGAGCATGGATTCCGCGAGGAATTCGATTTCAACCGTCCCCTGACCGCGGACAAAAGCGTGCTCTTCCGCGTCAATGGATCGCGTCAGGATGGCGACACCTGGATTGTTTACCAGTCGATCCACGACACGGTCCTCAATCCCAGCGTGACTTGGAACATCTCGCGCAACACCACGCTCTCCTACGACTTCTCCTTCCGTCACCGCAAGGGCACGTTCGAGCGCATCCGCTTTTATTACATGCCCAAGCGTGATGGCTGGAACACCATGATCCTGGCTCCGTTCAATGAACAGCTGGGAGGTACTGTCGGCTACGATCGCAATCCCGGCATCGCACCGTGGTCATGGGCGGAGTGGAACCGCCGCCGCCATGAGGCTCGCATCGAGCATCGCTTCAATGACCATTTCAGGTTCCTGGGCATCGTGGCCGACGACTACAGCGAGGTCGAGCAGTTGACCATGTTCACGTTCTCAGCCGTGCGTGACATCGGCTATCAGAACGTGGCCGTTCCCCCCGCCGATCACATCCTTTTGTCGAGCATGCCGATCTACGAGCACGTGAGGAAACACACGCAGTATTTTGAGGCCAATTTCCTCGCTCAGTTCGAGACAAGGTATTTCAAGTCGGACACGCTGTTTGGTGTTTCCGGCAACCGTTTCCCCACGAAATACGACCGCAACGGCTATTTTGCGCCGGAGCCCAAGAAGATCGGGGCGATCGATTACACGCTTGCGTCGCCGTACATGAGCCGCGTCAGCGACCCGCTTTCCAAGCGCTACTACACGCCGGACTTCAACTACAATTCCTGGCCGGTCTGGTTCAATGACAGCATCACGACCTATGACTGGGGCAAGGCCGACTATTTTGTCACGGAAAGCCTGAGCGCGATCGACAACAAGCTCCACATTCTTGGAGGACTTCGCCGCCAGCAGTACCGGGAGCTCCAGATCACGCGCAATCTGCCGCAGATTGGCGGGCTGTTCCAGGTGACGAAGAATGTTGGCGTGTACTACATCTGGTCGAAGACGGCGGAATCCAATGGCCGCACGGTCAGATACCAGACGCCGCGCCCGCTTTCGGAATCCAAGGCCTATGACTACGGTGTGAAGGTCGACGCGATGGATGGAAAGATCTCGGGCACCTTCACGGTCTTCAACATCCACAAGTCCAATCTCGCGATCAACGATCCCCGTGCGATCGTCGACTACGCCGCGGGACTTGTCGACGACACGGTCACCTTCACGCCCGGCTCCCAGAGCAAGGGCTATGAGGCCAGCCTGCAGTACCAGCCCAACCGCAACTTTCAGGCGATCCTTTCGTATGCGAAGACCGACGCGAAGATCCTGCCCGGAGATCCGAATCCCGCGGCGTGGAACGCGCCCCTGACGCAGGTGCCGCCGCGCGCGCTGACGCTTTTCGCCAAATACAGCTTCCGCGATGGGTCACTTGACAAGCTCGCCATCGGCGGCGGGTTCTCGCGCGCCTACGGTCCCATCCAGGTCGACAACCCGGTCACGGCACCGCTTCCGATCAAGGGTGGCTACTTCCTGGTCACCGCCTTTGTCCGGTACGGCGTCAAGATCTTCGGGCGCGACGTTGGCCTCGAGATTTCCGGCAACAACCTCACCAACGATCGATTCATCCAGAACGGCGGTTACAATCCGCCGCGGGAAATCACTTTCTCGGCTGACATGAAATTCTGAGGTGCTGTTGTCTTCGGTCAGTCGTCCGGCTGCGGCGTTCGGGGGAACGCCGCAGCCGGACATTCCTCCCCCTTCCCCCAAACCCCGATCCATGCGCACGCTCCTCCTTTTCTCCATCCTTTGTTTGTCCACCGTATTTGTTCGGGCTGACGCGCCGCCACCTCCCCCGGCATCGGTTGAGCAGTGGTCCATCTTCGAGCTTGCCCTGGACGGACCGACCGATGGCAACCCGTTTCTGGATGTGCGTTTTTCCGCCTCCTTCACGGACGGAACGCACACCCGCCAGGTGGACGGCTTCTACGACGGAGGAGGCGTTTATCGCGTGCGTTTCATGCCGGAACATCAGGGAACCTGGCGCTACGTGACCAGCAGCAACCGTTGGCCGCTCACCAATCAGAGCGGTACATTCACCGCCACGCCGCCGGGCAGGGGCAACCACGGTCCCGTCGGGGTGCGCAATACGTATCATTTCGGCTACGCGGACGGAACGCCCTTCCGGCAGATTGGAACAACGAGCTACACCTGGACGCATCGCCCGGAGGCGCTGGAGGAGCAGACGCTGAAGACTCTTGCGATGTCCCCATTCAACAAGCTCCGCATGTGCGTTTTCCCGCAGGCGCACGGCAGCAAGAATATGCCGCCACCGCGCTGGCCCTTCGAGGGAAAACCCCGGGCATTCGACTATACGCGTTTTAACCCGGATTTCTTTCAGCACCTTGAAAAGCGCGTCGGTCAGTTGCGCGATCTCGGGATCGAGTGCGATCTGATCCTTTTCCATCCCTATGACGACAAGGAGGAGTGGGGACTGGAGATCATGGATGCGGCCACGGACGACCGTTATCTTCGCTACATTGTGGCGCGCCTTGCCGCGTACCGGAACATCTGGTGGTCGATGGCCAATGAATACGATTTCATGCGGGTCAAGACCGACGCCGACTGGGACCGCTATTTTCACATCGTGCAGGCAGCGGATCCCTACGGCCATCTGCGCTCCATCCACAACGGCTATCGGATGTACAACAACAACCATCCCTGGGTGACGCATGCCAGCATCCAGAATGGCTCGGCATTGAACGATGCGGGACGCGCCGAGCTCTATCGTGACGTCTGGCGCAAGCCGGTCGTCTACGACGAGGTGAAGTACGAGGGGGATTCGCCGTTCCGCTGGGGTGACCTCAGCGCGCAGGAGATGGTGCACCGCTTCTGGGCGGGCACGGTGGCCGGCACCTACGTGGGGCACAGCGAGTTCTTCGGCGAACCGAATGATGTCGTGTGGCTGGGCCAGGGGGGCGTGCTCAAGGGCGAAAGTCCGTCGCGGCTCGCGTTTCTCCGACGCATCATGGAGGAGGGCCCGGCGGACGGCATCGATCCCATCGATCAATGGTTTGATCCGTATGCCCGTCGCAATACTCCCATCGGTGATGGTCTGGCCGAGCCCCACACCGGCGGACAGCCCGCCCAGTACTACCTGGTCTATTTTGGCCGCTCAGCTCCGAAGGAATGGGTGCCGGAAATCTACAAGAATCAGTTGGAGGACGGCATGCGTTTCAGGGCCGAAGTGATAGACACCTGGGAAATGACCGTGAAGCCCTTCGCGCAGACGATCGTGCTCAAGCGCAACAAGACGAGCCGCGACCGCTGGGACTACTACTTCACCGATGCAAACGGCGCGAGGATTCCTCTCCCGGGAAAACCCTACATGGCCATCCGCCTGATCCGCGTTCCCTGAACCGCAGTGTCTCCCATCGCCGGCGTGCCGAACTCCCTCCGAATATCATGAACAAGTCTCCCGCCACTCTCGGCGTCATCTTCGGCAACCGCGATTTCTTTCCCGATCGCCTGGTGCCCGACGCACGGGCGGACGTCGCAAAGCTCTTCACCGAGCTTGGCATCGAGCCGGTCATGCTCGATCCCGCGGACAGCAAGCTGGGCAGCGTTGAAACGCACCGCGATGCACGCAAATGCGCGGAGCTTTTTCGAAGGAATCGCGAACGCATTTCGGGCGTGCTCGTCTGCCTGCCGAACTTCGGCGACGAAAAAGGTGTCGCCGACACGCTCAAGATGGCGGGGCTCAATGTTCCGGTTCTCATTCAGGCCTATCCCGACGAACTGGACAAACTCGATGTCATCCGCAGGCGCGACGCCTGGTGCGGCAAGATTTCCGTCTGCAACAACCTGCGCCAGGCGGGCATTCCGTTCACGCTGACGACATCGCACGTGGTGCGGCCGCTCGACGCCTCCTTCAGGCGGGACCTGCTGGATTTCACCGCCGTGTGCCGCGTGGTTCAGGGACTTCGAAAGGTGCGCCTCGGCGCCGTGGGCGCACGGCCGGGCGCGTTCAACACCGTGCGTTATTCCGAGAAGATCCTTGAGCGCCATGGCATCAGCGTCACCACGGTCGACCTGTCCGAGATCATCGGCGCGGCCTCAAAGATCGGCGACACCGACAAGCGCCTCACAGGGAAGGTCGACGAAATCAAGGCCTATGCCAATGCCACGGCGGTGCCCGCGGCGAAACTCGCGCAGATGGCCCGCCTGGGGATTGTGCTCGATGACTTTGTCGCGGCCAATCACCTCGATGCCACGGCAATCCAGTGCTGGACATCCGTTCAGGCGAATCATGGGTGCAATGTCTGCACGTCGATGAGCATGATGAGCGAAAACTTCCTGCCCAGTGCCTGCGAAGTCGACGTGACCGGCGTGCTGACCATGTACGCGATGCAACTGGCCGCGTCTTCACCGTCCGCGATCGTCGACTGGAACAACAACTATGGCGCCGACGCGGACAAGTGCGTGCTCTTCCACTGCGGGAACTGGGCGAAGTCGTTCCTGCCGGACATCAAGATCCTCAACGCCCCCATCCTCGGATCCACGATTGGCGTCGAAAACACCTGGGGTGCGCTCGATGGGCGCACGCCGGCCGCCCCGCTTACCTATGGCCGGATCACGACGGATGACTCGCGCGGTGTGATCCGCACGTACGTCGGCGAAGGCGCGCTGACAAGCGACGAACTCCGGACCTTTGGCAATCGTGCCGTCGCGCACGTGCCCAGACTGCAGAAGCTGATGCGTTACGTCTGCCTCGAGGGCTTCGAGCACCATGTGGTGATGAACGCATCCCGCACGGCCGGCATCCTCGCCGAGGCGTTCGAGCGCTACCTGGGGTGGGAGGTCTATCATCACGAGCCGGAGCAGGGCTGACATGTCGACCGACCGGGAACTCCTGCTTAAGTCGTTTGCGCTTCGGCGGCGCATGCTGCGCCTCATCCATCATGCCGGCGCCGGACACACGGGCGGGGGCTTGTCGTGCATCGACATCCTGAGCGCGCTCTACAACCGCGTGCTCTCGATAACTCCCGAGAAGGCCGACGCACCCACGCGCGACCGCTACGTGCAGAGCAAGGGGCACTGCGTTGAGGCGCTCTACACGGTGCTTTCCGACCGCGGCTATTTTCCCGATGCGGATCTCGACACGGTCTGCCGCCATGGATCGAAGTACGTCGGGCATCCCACGCGCAAAATCCGGGGCATCGAGATGAACACCGGCGCGCTCGGCCACGGCCTGCCGATCTGCCTTGGAATGGCGCTCGCCGCGAGGATGGATGGCAATGCGTTCCGCGTTTTCACGCTTCTCGGGGACGGCGAACTCGCCGAAGGATCCAACTGGGAGGCGGCTATGGCTGCGTCGCACTACAGGCTGGACAACCTTGCCGCCATCCTCGACCACAACACGCTTCAGATCACCGGGCACACGCGCGACGTCATGCGCAATGATCCGCTGGAGGACAAGTGGCGGGCGTTTGGGTGGGAGGTGCGCGTGGTGGACGGACATGATTTCGCGGCGCTTGTCACCGCTCTCTCGACACCGCATTCCGGCAAACCCCTCTTTGTCATCGCCAACACCGTGAAAGGAAAGGGAGTCAGCTTCATGGAAAACGTCGCGAAATGGCATCACGGTGTCCCGAGCGACGCTGAACTTGCCCAGGCTCTTGCTGAACTCAACGCAGCGGAGGAGAAATGCCGGGAGACGCTGACATGAGCGCCCCGGCACCTTCGATGTTCACCCCGGCCGCGCTGGTCATGGCCGAAATGCTCGGATTGAAGAGCGGTCGCGCGAATCTTGAGGAGTTTGCCGGCGCCCTGCAGTCGCTTGCATCGATCGACCCCACGATCGTGGCCGTTACCTCGGACTCGCGGGGCTCCGGCAGACTTGCGCCGTTCGGAAAGGTCCTGCCAAAACAGATCGTTGAAGTCGGCATTGCCGAGCAGAATCTGGTCGGCATCACCGCCGGCCTTTCCGCCTGTGGGAAGAAGGCCTTCGGGGTGTCGCCGTCCTGCTTCCTCACCGCTCGTTCGCTCGAGCAGATCAAGAACGACCTGTGCTATTCGGATGTCCCGGGAGTGCTGGTCGGCATCAGTGCGGGGGTAAGCTACGGTGCCCTCGGCTCCACGCACCATTCGCTTCATGACTTCGCCGTGCTCCGGGCGATCCACAATATCACGATCATCGCGCCCGCGGACAATTTCGAGACCCGTGAAGCGGTGCGCTACGCTGCCATTGCTGCACACCCCGTGTTTCTCCGCTTTGGCAAGGCACCGATGTTCAACGTGTCTCCTGCGCAAGCCCGCTTTGAAGCGGGTGTGGCGATCACAATTCGTGAGGGGCGCGACGTGGCGTTCCTCGCAAGCGGCGAGACTGTCGTGCATGCCCTGCTGGCTGCAGAGCTGCTCGCTCAGTCCGGCGTGTCGGCGAGCGTCGTCAGTGTCCATACGATCAAGCCTCTCGATGCGGCGGCTGTGCTTGCGGCCGGCAGGGAGTGTCGCGCCGTGATCACCGTGGAGGAACACATGATTCACGGAGGCCTCGGCGAGGCCGTTGCCTCGACGCTGCTGGGCGCCGGCTTGAGGCCCGCGTTTGGGATGGCTGGTATTCCGGACGAGGACACCGTCACGGGCGCACAGGCCGAAATCTTTCGCCACTACGGAATCTCGATGGAGGGGCTGGCTGCGCGCGCACGAGAACTCCTCGATCAACCTGTCACTGGTTCGCGCTGAGGATTCCAGCCGCATCTCTTGCATGCTCTTTCTCGCTCTGGACCAAAGCACATCCGCCACGAAGGCCCTGCTCTTCGATCGCAACGGCGTGACAATCGACCGCGAGTCGCTCGAGCATCGCCAGCACTATCCTCACCCCGGCTGGGTTGAGCACGACGCCGAGGAGATATGGCGAAACACGCTGGCGGTCCTGCGCAGCCTGCTCACGCGGTGGAGTCGCAGAAGAAAGGAAATCGTCTCGCTCTCCATCACGAATCAGCGGGAGACGATTGTGGTTTTCGACCGTGTGACCGGACGGCCGCTCGCGCCGGCCATCGTCTGGCAGTGCCGGCGCGGGGATGCGTTTTGCACCGCGCATCGCGATGCGGGTGCGGAGCCGCTCATCCGCCGCAAGACCGGTCTCAAGCTGGATGCCTATTTCTCCGGATCGAAGCTGCAGTGGCTGGTGTGGGAGGATCCGGAGATTCGAAGGAGACTGGCCGACGGCAGTGCGCTCGTCGGAACGATGGACGCGTATCTCATATTTCGGCTGACCGAAGGGAGGGTGTTTGCGACCGATCCCACCAATGCCAGCCGCACGCTTCTCTTCGACATTCACGCGTTGCAATGGGACGAGGCGCTTTGCGGCTTGTGGGATGTTCCCCTGCGCGCGCTGCCCGGGGTGAGGGAGGGTTCCGCTCATTTTGGTGAAACGACGCTCGACGGTCTGCTGTCACGATCCATCCCGATACGGGGAGTGATGGGCGATTCGCAGGCGTCGCTGTTCGCCCACCGGTGCTTCAATCCCGGATCGGCCAAGGTGACCTTTGGCACGGGCTCGTCAGTGCTGCTCAACATCGGCCGGAAGCCCCGAAACGCCGGAAGCGGAATACTCACGGCGCTCGCCTGGGTGCATGGCGGCGTCCCGACCTACGCGCATGAAGGCATCATCATCTCGGCGGCATCGACGCTCACCTGGCTGCGCGATCAGCTGGGCATGCCTGACGTGCCCGAGCTTGAGCGACTCGCCGAATCGGTTCCCGACAGCGCGGGTGTGCACCTCATTCCCGCCTTCAACGGTCTTGGGCTGCCGCACTGGCGGCCTGACGCGCGCGCGGCGATCAGCGGACTGAGCAGCTCCAGCGATCGCCGGCACATTGCGCGGGCCGCGTTCGAATCGATAGCCTTTCAGGTGAAGGACGCACTCGACATGCTGAGAGCCGCGGCCGATGTGCCGCCGGGGAGCCTGCATGCCGACGGAGGGCCGACCGCGAGCCGGTTTCTCATGCAGCTTGTTTCAGACCTTGCGGAAACGGAGCTCCGTGTTGCGGATGCGCGTGACTGCTCTCCGCTGGGAGCCGTGCTTGCGGGACAGCTCGGACTCGGGATTTTCGCATCCATCGACGACCTCTTCCGCGCACCTCCCGCCGAAACGGCCTATTCACCCGGATTGCCGGGTGCCCGGGTCGCCGCCATGCACAGCGGATGGAACCGCGCACTCCGCTCCGTACTCGCGCCATGACACGATCTTCAACATGGGCCAGGGACTCAAGACGGTCAGCCGTTGCAGAAAGGATTTCCTCAACGACTTTGCAGGGCTCATGATGCGTTGCGCAGTCCCCGCCCCATCGAGCCTCTGAATCCATTCCGAACATGCAGACATCAAGCCAATCGAAATCACTTTTGAAACTGTGCAACACCCGGATCCTGCTTCTGTTCGCCGTGCTTGCGCCGGTGCCGGCGCTTGGAGGGGAGAAGGCGCTCGTCGACACCGTGCGCTCTCCGCACGCGGTCATGTACATGCCCGACCTGGACGATGTGAAATGGTCCGGCGGTCTTCTCGGAGAGCGGTTCGAGGTGTGCCGCGCGACGATGATTCCGCACATGTGGGGGATTCTCAGCGATGCCAAGGCGAGCCATGCCTGGGAAAACTACCTCATCGCCGCGGGGCTGGCGAAGGGCGAGTTTCTGGGACCGCCCTTCAATGACGGCGATTTTCTGAAGTGGTTCGAGGCGCTCGCCCAGGTCTATGCGGTCACCCGGGATCCCGCCATCGACCGCAAGATGGACGAGATCATCGCCGTCATCGCGAAGGCGCAGCGCGAGGATGGCTACCTGCACACGCAGACCATCATCCCGCAGAGGGCGGGGCAGAAGGCGCGGGAGTTTGCCGACCGCGAGCACTTCGAGACCTACAACATGGGGCATCTCATCACGGCGGCGTGTATCCATTATCGCATTACAAGCAAGACGAGCATGCTGGATCTCGCGCGCAAGGCGGCGGACTATATCGATCGGCTCTGCCGCGAGAAACCGGCTGAACTTGCGCGCAATGCCATCTGTCCCTCGCATTACATGGGGGTGGTCGAGCTATATCGCACGACCCGCGAACCGCGCTACCTCGAGCTGGGACGGCAGCTCATTGAGATCCGCAGTCTCGTGTCTCCGGAAGTCGGCTCCGATCAGAACCAGGATCGTCTGCCATTCCGGAAGATGACGCAGGCCGTCGGGCATGCCGTCCGTGCGAACTACCTCTACGCCGGCGCCGCCGACGTGTTCACCGAGGACGGGGATTCATCGCTGCTGAAGACACTCTCCACGCTTTCCGACAACGTGGCGGACAGGAAACTCTACATCACCGGCATGACCGGCGCGATTTATGACGGAGCCTCGCCGGATGGCGTGGACTACACGCGGCACAGCTCGATCAAGACGATTCATCAGGCCTATGGCCGCGACTATCAGTTGCCGAATCTCACGGCCTACAATGAGACCTGCGCCACGATCGGTTATGGCATGTGGATCTGGCGGCAGCTCGCCGTGACCGGTGACGCCGCGTACGCCGACCTCTTCGAGCAGACGCTCTACAACGGCGTCCTGCCAGGCATCAGTCTCGATGGAAAGGATTACTTCTACGTCAACGCCCTCAGAAAGCTGCACGATTTCCACTGGCCGATGCGCTGGTCGCGCACGCGCGAGCCAAACATTCCGGTCAGCTTCTGCTGTCCGCCCAACGTCGTCAGAACGATCGCCGAGGCGCACAACTACGTGTATGCGCTTTCGCCGGGAACGCTCTGGGTGAACCTGTATGCGGCCAGCTCCCTGGATACCGTCTGGGCGGACAGCGGCGCGCGCATCAGGCTGCGCCAGGAGACGGACTATCCTTGGAATGGCTCGGTGAAACTCGTCGTCGACGAGGCCCCCGGGGGCGAAGTCACGATCAAGCTTCGCGTGCCTGGCTGGCTGCGCGATGGCGCCAGCCTGCGCGTCAATGGAAGTGCGAGCGATGCCGTCATCAAGCCCGGCGCCTACGCGAGCGTGAAACGCCGGTGGGCGGCCGGGGACACGGTCGACTTTGTCTTGAACTTCAAGCCGACGCTCTGGGAGGCCAATCCACTTGTCGAAGAAACGCTCGGGCAGGTCGCCATCAAGAACGGCCCGCTTGTCTATTGCGTGGAATCGAATGATTTGCCCGCCGGCGTCAGATTGAAGGATGTCGTCCTCGATCTCTCATCGAAGGCGGCGTTCACGAGCCGGCGTGAAACCATTTCCGGGGCGTCGTTGATGACGCTTTCGTTCAAAGCGCTGGCGCTTCAGCGCCGTGACTGGAGCGGGAGCGAACTCTACCGCGAGGTTGGAAACCGCGAGCCGCTCGCGGTGCGCATCAAGGCCATTCCGTACTACGCCTGGGGCAATCGTGGCGACACAGAGATGAGCGTCTGGTTGCCCGCACGCTGAATATCCGCTCACTCCCTCCACCACTGAACCCTTTCCCCCACATCCATGAGCGAAAACACATCCCCCGCCTCGGCTGCATCATCCGGTGACGATTCAACAGTCACGCGACAGCAATGGAAATGGTCCGCCCTTGCAGGCATGGCCTCCTATCTCGACGCCGGCTCGATCGTGGCGCTTGGCGCAAGCCTGGCGGCTTTTCAGAACGAGTTTCATCTCACCAAGGGGGCGGTCGGTGCCTTGCAGGCCATAGGTCCCAACGCCATTGGCTGCGCCCTGGGTGCGTTCGCTGGAGGGTGGCTGGGGGACAAGCTGGGGCGCAAATGCATTTACCAGTGGGACCTCTTGGTTTACGCCGCCGGCATTCTCTGCGTGGCGCTCTCCGTGAACTCAGGGATGCTGTTTGCCGGCACCTTTGTCGTCGGTGTGGCCGTGGGCGCGGATGTCCCGACCTCGCTCGCGCTGGTGGGTGAGTTCGCCCCGGCCCGCGCGCGTGGCAAACTGCTCGGCTTCACACAGGTGGCCTGGTGTCTGGGGCCATCGGTGGTGCTCTGGCTGGCCATGGCGCTGGCCCCGCTCGGCCTGCTCGGCAACCGCATCCTCTTTCTTCACCTGTTTGTGGTTGCGCTCGTGACCTGGGCGCTGCGTCGGGGGCTTGCTGAATCCGCACGATGGAAGGCCGCGGCGGCCACGGCTCGCGAGCAGGTGTCCGCCCTCCTCTCGCCCGCCAATGTGCGCGCCATGCTGTGGACGGGCACCATCTACCTATTCTGGAATCTCACGGCTGGGACTGTGGGCGCGTTTGGCGCCTACTTCAACCGTGTGCTGCTCGGCGGAAGGGACGTCAGCGAAACGCACGCCCAGGCGGTGGGCACCGGGCTGGCAAGCCTTTCATTCCTGTGCACGATGCTCGCGACAGTGTTCATTTTCATGCCGTACTCCGATCGAAGCTTTAGGGCGCGGAAATGGCTGTGGGGTGGCGGTTCGGTCCTTCAGATCGCCGCGTGGGGCATGCTCATGTTTGTGCCGTACACGGTGCCAACCGTCTTCGCCAACACCATCCTATTTGGCGTCGGTGCGGCGCTGGCCGGCGAGGCGTTCTACAAGGTGTTCAGCCAGGAACTGTTTCCGACGATGCAGCGCGGCACCGCGCAGGGAATCACCTTTGGCGCGGCGCGGGTCCTTCTGGGCGTCTGGAGTTTCATTGCACCCATGCTCATCAATGACCAGAACCCGAACTTTCATGCGCTCGCGCTCATGCTGACCCTTTTCCTCGTCGTCAGCGGAGCCGTCGGTTTCTTCTTCATGCCCGACACGTCAGGGAAATCGCTGGAGCAGATCGCTTCGGAGCGAGCGGGTGGACAAGGATGAGGCCGCCGCGGCCCAACGATCGTTTCATTTTCTTGAAAAGCCATCGACAACCATGGATCGCGTCACCGCCACCTATCTGATCGAGACGGGGTTCCCGGTTGAGCAGGCTGCCGCCACTCTGGCCGGCGAGCAGTCCTCAGGCACGTTTGTGGCTGTGCCGGGGGAGACCAAGGAATTGAAGGCGCGCTTTGCCGCGCGTGTGGAGTCGATCGTGATGCGCGAGTGCGTTGGCGAGCCGTCCCTGCCGACAGGCCGCCACGCCGCCGCGCGCTACCAGCGGGCGGAGGTGGTCGTGTCGTGGTCGATGGAAAACTTCGGCACCAACCTGCCCACGCTGGTTTCAACACTTCAGGGCAATCTCTACGAACTCGCGCAGTTCTCCGGACTCAAGCTCCTCAATTTCAGCGTGCCTCCCGCCTTTGCCGTCGCGTTTCGAGGTCCGGCGTTTGGTGTCGAAGGTTGCAGAAAACTCGTCGCGGTGAAGGGCCGTCCGCTCATCGGCACCATCATCAAGCCGAGCATCGGGCTTTCTCCGGCGGAGACGGCGGAGATGGTGGAGGAACTCGTCGGCGCGGACATCGATTTCATCAAGGACGATGAGCTGATGGCGAATCCTCCTCACTCGCCCTTGGATGAGCGGGTGGACGCCGTGATGAAGGTCATCCACCGCCATGCGGATCGCACGGGTCGCAAGGCGATGTACGCGTTCAACATCAGCGATGAATGCGATGCGATGGAGCGACACTATGACAAGGTCCTCGCCGCGGGCGGAACCTGCGTGATGCTCAGCATCAACAGCGTCGGCCTGAGCGCCGTGAAGCGGATCTGCGATCGCGGGCGGCTCGCCATCCACGGTCATCGCAATGGCTGGGGCATGCTCAACCGCCACCCGCTGCTCGGCATTGAGTTTCCGGCGTATCAGAAGCTCTGGCGACTCGCGGGGGTCGACCAGCTTCATGTGAACGGCATTGCGAACAAGTTCTGGGAATCGGACGATTCCGTTGTTCGATCGATTGAATCCTGCCTTGCGCCGGAACCGCTCGGACGGCCTTTGCTTCCCGTAGTCTCCTCCGGTCAGTGGGGAGGGCAGGCGCCCGAAACCTGGCGGCGCACCCGGACCGTCGACCTGCTCTACATGGCCGGCGGCGGCGTGCAGGCGCATCCAGACGGCCCGGCGGCGGGCGTGCGCGCGCTCAGGAAGTGGTGGGATGCGGCGGTCGAGGGGATGACAATGGCGGAGGCCGCCTCGAAGCATCCCGAACTCGCGAAATCGGTCGCGAAGTTTGGCCGGCATTGAGCCATGCTGCGACTGGCCTATCTTGCGGATGACTTCACGGGCGCAACCGATGCGCTCGAGACGCTCGCCCGCGCGGGATTGAGGACGAGGCTCTTCCTGCGCGCGCCGGCAGCGGACGAGTGCCGCGGTCTCGATGGCGTGGGAGTCGCGGCACTTTCGCGATCGCTGTCACCGGATGCGATGGAGACGGAACTGCGCCCTGCATTCACCGCGTTGCGGGCGTTGTCGCCGCGGCATGTGCACTACAAGGTCTGCTCGACGTTCGATTCCTCGCCCGCGGTTGGAAGCATTGGCCGTGCGATTGAGATCGGCGCCGAGGTTTTCGGCACCGCCGTGGTCCCGGTGCTTGTGGCCGCACCCGCACTGGGACGGTACTGCGCCTTTGGGAATCTATTCGCGCGATATGGCATTGGAAGCGCGGGCATTATCCACCGGTTGGATCGTCACCCATCCATCAGCCGGCATCCGGTGACACCCATGACCGAGGCGGATCTGGTCGTGCATCTGGGGCGTCAGACAACCCTGCCGATCGGATTGCTCGATTTCAGGGCGCTTGAGAACGATGCATCATCGGCTTGGGCGGGGCTGCGGACTTCGGGCAGCAGGATCGTCCTGATCGACGGATTGAACGCGGCGCATCTGCTTCACGCGGGAGAGCTCCTCGAGAATCTTCCCGGTGCAACGCGATTTGTTGTGGGTTCTTCGGGTGTCGGAGCGGCGTTGTGTTCGTATTGGACGTCTGAAGGAATGCTTGTGCCACCATCCGAGCATCAACGTGCAGAGTCGCAGGGACCGCTGCTCGCTGTGTCGGGAAGCTGTTCGCCGGTTACTGCTGGGCAGGTGGAATGGGCGCGGGGCAATGGTTTTGAAATTGTCGACGCCGATCCCAATCATCCTGACGCTGTGAGCACGCTTGAGCAGGTCGTGGATGGTCTTCGCCGTGGCAGGCATGTGATCGCCTGCACCCACACAGGACGGGCGGAGGTGCATGTCGGCGCGGAGAAACTCGGAGCGGGACTTGGCCGCCTTGCGCGTGCGGCGATCGCAGCAGCGGGTGTTGGACGCCTTGTGGTGGCGGGAGGAGACACCTCAAGCTACGCCGCGCGGACCCTGGGCATTGAGTCGCTCGAGATGGCCGCGCCGCTGTCGCCCGGCGCGCCGCTCTGCCGGGCGCATGCGACCGATTCACCGGTCGACGGGATGCTGGTGAACTTCAAGGGCGGGCAGGTCGGGGCGCCTGACTATTTCGGACAGGCGGCTGGTGGCACTGCCTCCGGGCCGGTGCGGGGGACTGAATCCTAAACATGACTGTCGCGAATCCCGCCGTTTCTCTGGTGACCACGAATTTTCCATGAAGAAGACCCTCGCTCTCATTCACACCTCGGCGACGCTTGTCCCCGTTTTTCAGCAACTGACGAAGGCGAAGCTCGCGTCGGTGGAGACCTTCAACATTGTCGACGACAGCCTCGTGCGGCAGATCGGTGCGAAGGGAGGCATTACGCCGGACATCTCGGCGCGCGTCGCGGCGTACATTGGATCCGCGGCGTCGGGTGGAGCCGACCATATCCTTGTCACTTGCTCCTCGATCGGACCCGCGGTGGAGGAGGCGGCCCCGACGGTGAGGGTTCCCGTGCTGCGGGTGGACCAGCCGATGGCGGATCGCGCCGTGCGGACGGGACGCCGCATCGGGGTGATCGCCACCCTGCCGACCACGCTGACCCCGACGGCGGATCTGGTCAGGCGCCGCGCCGCGGCGGCGGGCAGGGAAATGGAACTGACCTCGCGACTCTGTGACGGTGCGTTCGATGCACTGATGGCCGGCGACGCGCAGAAACACGACACGATTGTTGCTGCGGCGCTTCGCGAGCTTTCGCGTTCAGTTGATGTGATTGTGCTGGCCCAGGCCTCGATGGCGCGTGTGGTCGACACTCTGACCGAATCAGAGAAGCGGGTGCCGATCCTCGCCAGTCCGCCGCTCGCGATCGAATACCTGGCAACCGTATTGTGACGCATTGCCTCCAGGAGTCTTCGATCGCGATGAGCTGGTGTGCTCATCATTGCGCCTGTCAGATCGCCGGCATCTCCGCTGAATTTTCAAGCAACGCTTCCCATCCATGAATCCCCTTCGAAAAGTCTGCCCGCTGCTTGCCGGTATTTCCGCGCTGATCGTGATCGCCGGCCTCGGGCTTGATCACACCGCGCTGTGGCAGGCTGCGGCGGTGGCGGCTGCGGTGTCGCTGGCGATCGGCCTGGGAGCGGTGCGGTCGCTGAAAGGGTATCAGTTCACGGCCTGGATCCTTGCTGCTGTCGTCGCAGCGATGATGTATCCATCCGCGTTCCTGCAGTGGGGCGAACTCGATCTTCGCAACAAGTGGGTGATCCTGATTGTTGTGCAGCTCGTGATGTTCGGCATGGGGACTCAGATGAGCCTTCACGACTTTGCGGGGGTGGCGAAGGCGCCGCGGGGCGTGCTTGTCGGCATTGTCTGCCATTTCTCGGTGATGCCGATCGTCGGATGGACGCTGACGAAGGTCTTTCATTTCGAGCCGGAGATTGCGGCGGGCATCATTCTCATCGGATCCTGCTCGAGCGGGCTGGCCTCGAATGTGATGACGTACATTGCGAAGGCGAATCTACCCCTGTCGGTCACCGTCACGGCGGTGACGACGATGGTTGCGCCGATCATGACGCCGCTGCTGATGAAGCTGCTGGCCGGCACGCTGGTCGAGGTGAGGTTCCTGGGCCTGATGGTTGAGATCATCAAGATCGTGCTCGTACCGATAGCTGCGGCGCTGATTCACGATCACTTGAAGCGCGTGACGGACGGGCGCCGCCGCGGCTGGATGCTGGCCCAGATCGTGTGCGGGATTGGGGCCGTGATGATTTTCACGGCGCAGGACCACGCCTGGGCGCTCGGGCAGTCACCAGGCCTCCGGCTGATGCTGGAGCTTTTCGCCTTCGCCCTCGGTGCGGTCGCCGTTGGTGTGACCTACCATCAGATCACGAGGATCTTCACGCGGCTCGATACGCGGATGCCGCTCGTCTCGATGGCCGGCATTGTGTATTTCACGACGGTGACAACGGCCGCAGGCCGCGACAATCTGCTCAAGGTCGGCGCACTGCTTTTCCTGGCGTCAATGCTGCACAATGCCGCCGGGTATTTCTTCGGGTACTGGCTGAGCCGCGGTGCGGGGCTGGACAGGAATTCGGCCCGTTCCGTGGCGTTCGAGGTCGGCCTGCAGAACGGGGGCATGGCCTCCGGACTGGCCGGTGCGATGGGAAAACTCGCGACGGTCGGACTTGCGGCGGCGATATTCAGTCCCTGGATGAACATCTCCGGCTCGATCCTCGCGAACCACTGGGGCCGCCGACCCGCGCCGCGGGAGAAGCGTGATGGAGAGGGGGCTCGAGCCGAGGCGTAGGTTCGCCTTGAAAATGGCACACTCTGTCGTGACCAGGGGACGTGCGTCGCACAACAGCGCCGGAGGAACCAAACGCGAAGGCGCGGTGCGCTTCAAGGATTGCGTCAGGGTGCGCGCCCGCCGTCGAAGTTGTCTTGAGATGGAGCGAGACCTCTTGTTTCGTTGTGGCGAAGCGGTTGGTGGGCTGGGCTCACGCAAAGACGCAGAGACGCAAAGAAGAGGGGTGTTGCCTGAAACCTTTGCGTCCTTGCGTCTTGAGCGCAGCGGGCGTGAGACTCAGGGGGATTCCATGCCGTTGGTCCCTGCATTCGGGGCCGGGCACGTCCCGGTCGTGCCTGTCAGAATCGGATGTCGGCGCCCACTCGCACGGCGAGTGGCGAGCCTGGTGTGATGTTGTTGTTGCTGTGCGCCAGGGAATAGTACTTCCGATCGAGCATGTTCTCGACATTGAGCTGAAACCGGACGCTGGCGTTGAGCTTGAAGAACACGGCTGCATCAAGTCTGACAAACCCGGGCAGCGAAACCCGATTGTCGGCGGAGGCGAAAATGGCGCCACGATGGATGATGCCGAGTCCCGCGCCCCATTGAGCATTGAGATCGTAACGGTTCCACAGGGAGAAACTGTGCCGTGGCAACTGGCCGAGACGCTGTCCCGCCTTGATGGTGGATGACTGTGTGGTCTTGATGCTTCCGTCCTGATAACTGTATCCGCCCACAATGCTCCAATCGCTGGTCAGGCGACCCGTGATGCCGAGCTCGATGCCCTTCGCACGCTGACCGTCCACGAGGATGGATTTAGTCGGATCCGAGGGGTCGGCAATCGCGACATTCCTGCGGTCGAGCTGATAGGCTGCCGCGGTGAGAATCAGGTCGGGGCGGTACTCCCATTTCGCGCCGATTTCGAGGTTTTCAAAGCGTTCCGGATCGAGACTGCGGTTGGCGAGCGTGAGCGACGAGAGTTGCTCGCCGGCCCGCGGAACGAAAGTGCGGCTGTAGCTGGCGTAGAGGGAAAGGAGGTCGACGGGTTTGAACACCGCTCCGACACGGGGGGAAATCTCATTGTCCCGATTCTCCACTTTCGATCCCGTGCGGTGATTGCGAAAGTCCATGTCGAAACTTTCCAGGCGCAAACCCAGGATCGCCTGAAGCCGTGGCGAAAGCTCGATCTGATCCTGCGCATAGATCGACACGGTTTTCGCGATGCCGTGATTGTCGGCATCCGTCGCGCTCTGTCGGAAGGAAACGGGCAGCGATGTGCGTGGATTGGAGACCGGCACGGTGATTGACGTTGTCGTCGGGCTGATCGAATCGAAATAGCCCGTCCTGCGAAAATTATCCGTCTCCTGATGACCCAGTTCGAGGCCGGCGAGGATCGTCTGCTTCAGGGCATTCGTCCCGAGAGGGATCACGAAATCCGTCTGGTTAATCCAGTTCCGGCGAGCCGTTGCATTGCTGTAGGCGGCGATCGAAACGTTGTTTCCCGTTGCATCCACGGCGCCAGGGAAAACGTTTTGATAGAACTTGTCATAGTCGCCAAAATTGAGCCGGTTGCGCAGGGACGAGCCGTTGGCAAAGGTGTGTTCGAGCGAGACAAACGACGTCCTGGCGTAGGCCCAGGTTGAGCTCTGCGCCGGATCGCCGAAAAATGTCGATGGTGCGGTGACAACCGGCCGGCCTTGAAAGCTCGAGATGCCCCGGTCTGCGACGCGTTCATCGTGGAAATACTCGAAACCGGCGCGAAGGATGGTTTGAGGCGAGAGTTGCCAGGCCAGGGTGGGATTGATCGCCCTGCGATTCAGCGTGACACTCTCGCGATAGCTGCCCGAATCCTCCAGCATGCCGGTGGCTCGGAATGCAAGCGCGTTATTGATCGGCTGACCAAAGTCGATGACGCCTCGGTAATGCTCCCAGGAGCCTGCTTGGAACGAGAAGTCACGATGCTGAGCCCAATTGGCCTGCCGGATGACCCGGTTGATCACGCCGCCGGATCCACCGCGGCCGAAGATCATGGCATTGGGGCCCTTCAAAACCTCCACGCGGTCCACATTGTAGAGGTCGCGGAAATACTGCACGTCATCGCGGATCCCATCCACGAAGAAATCGGCTGTCGTGCTGTTGCCGCGCAACACGGGAGTATCCCGATTGCCCTCACCCTGGGCTATGCCCGCCCCGGGCACGTAGCGGGTGACATCGCCGAGGCTCAGCATCGCCTGGTCGTCGATGAGATCGCGGGTGATGACGGTGATCGCTTGGGGAACATCGATCAATGCGGTGTCTGTCTTGGTCGCGGTGCGGGAGCGCGCGACCGCATAATCCGCCTTGTCGCGCTGTCCATTGACCTCGAACTGATCCAGCCGGATCACCTCGCCATTTTCCGGGAGATAGCTCGGAACCGCCGCTGCATTGGCGAGGGATGTCACCGCGTGGAACGCGGAAATCAGGAGGATCCCGCGAGTCAATTGGCGATGCAGGGATTGGCCTGTCGTTTGAGAGCAAGTCATAGGAAAATTAATGGCGATTATTGTTGCGATGATTGGAACTGCCGGGTCTTCCGCGCATGCAAGACTCGCCAGCAATGAGGGAAACAGTGACGAATGCAATAAAGAGTTTGAGTCTCTGTCTCAATAGTCACTTGCAGGATCTCTTGCGCGACTCCATTTGTGATTTGGCAGCTCGCGAGAATCGCGTCGGCTTCAATCTACGGGTTAAGATTCCGCGCGCTGACGGGAGCGCTGCAATTCTCTTCGCATCAGTGTGTTAGATCGCCCTTGCAGGGCTAAAAACAACAGTTTTGTCATGGAAACCCATGGCGTTGCCATGGGCTGTGGATATTGCGCCCCTTTGGGGCTCGGGGGGAATCGAGCCGCCTCAGTCGCAGTGAAAGGCCTCCTCGACGGAGGTCCACCATTTGCCAAGGGCGCTGTCTTCGAGGGGCTGCTGACAGAGCTTGCAGAGGTTGGGCATGTAGGTGGCTGATCCGCTTTGACGCCGCCTTGATTTCAATGTGCTGAAGCTGGGTTGACGAACGGAAGCGGATGTCGGTCTTGCGGATGGATCAGAATCTCCTGGCAAACATTATCCCGCTGCTCAGGCCGTCAAAGAATGGGGTCATTGTGATGTCCGCGTCCTTTGGCTTGTTGTGGCGGTGTACAATGGTTCGCCCTATCACCGTGCCGATGATGGCACCCGCGAATACATCGCTCGCATAGTGGGAGTTCTGCTCAATCCGAGAATACCCAACAGCGCCAGCCACCCCGTAGGCGAGGCCCTTCACCCACCATTGGTCATAGTGGGCGGCGATCACGGAGGCGACACTGAAGGCCTGCGTCACATGCCCCGACGGAAACGAGTAGTTCCCACTGAACGGTTTGAACTGAAAGGTCCTTTCGGACGCGTTGGGCCGGACTCGCCCTGCGGTGAGTTTTATCAGGGGCGCGACAATCCCGGCCGAGATGATGCTGGAGGTGACGCAGTCCATCGCCACGGCCTTGGCCTTTCCATCATTTGCGAGAATTCCGCAGACTTCGAACGCGCCGATGACAGCCCAGGAGCCTTCGGCGCCAAATCTCTGCGCATTCGCTGTGAATGCGCGGCGCTTGGGCGTTATGGTTTCCTGTGATTCCTCCTTGATCCCGCCATCGGACACGGATGAGGCGACAACGAGGCCGGCGAGGCTTCCAGCGACAAGCCAGTCGTTCCGCTTCCAGCGCAGCGGAGAGGTCAGCACCGACTTCGTGTCATCGAAAAGCAGTGAGGCATATTCTCTTGAAAGAAGGCTTTCCGGACGTCGTCCCGGTGAAGAGCCAGGTTCATTGTCCGGATCCGAATGAATTGCATCGGAGATCCTCCAAGCATCCCCCTGGGCGGGCAGCGAAGAAAATGAGACAGCAAAAATTGCGAGCATCCAGCTCCAACAGGCCGGACATACATTGAATTCGCCAATGAAGGACACAAGTGATCAGACGCGACAATTTTGGAAACGTTAGAAAGATGACGATAATGTAATGAGCATGCCGCGGAGAGATGATGCTGTTAAAAAATTGATGCTTGTTGCCGGTGGACGGCACGCCACGTACTGGATTGCGCGAATTTCACTGCTCAAGGAAGCAGGGAATGTCGCGGTGCTTGACGTTTGAAATGTGCGGATTCAATGAAAGGCATGCGTCGCCCGTCGCCTGCGACACTTCGGTTCGATGACAGTCGCTGTTTGCATTGCATTTCCATTCCCGAATGAAAACCAAACGTTATGGAGCCGTCATTGGAGTTCGCGATGAGTCCATCGCCGACTATGTCCGAATCCACTCGGAAGTCTGGCCGGGTGTGCTCGCGAAGATCAAGGAGTGCAACATCCGCAACTATTCAATCCATCTGCGACGGATGCCCGACGGGCGCGCCTACCTGTTCAGCTACTATGAATACGCGGGTGGCGACCATGCGGCGGACATGGCGAGAATGTCGGCGGATCCCCTGACGCAGGAGTGGTGGAAAGTTTGCATGCCGATGCAGGAGCCTCTTGCGGACCGTCCGGAGGGAGCCTGGTGGGCCCCATGCGACGAGGTGTTTCACCTCGACTGATGAAACTGGGGCCCGGGTCGTGCATCCGCGGACATCCCTTGGGCGGGTGATTTCCTGCGGCGTGATCTAACGTTTGAGCGCCAGCATGATCACGCCGGTGGCAACCAATGCAATGCCCGACCATTCCCGCATGGACGGACGTTCGCCAAGAAACGCAAATGCGAACACCGCCACAAGCACCAGGCTGAACTTGTCCACGGGTGCGACCTTTGACGCATCACCAACCTTGAGTGCGCGAAAGTAGCAGACCCACGAAACTCCGGTCGCCAGCCCGGAAAGACTGAGGAAGATCCAGGTCCTCGATGGAAGATCGAAGGGATTGCTCCACCTGCCGGTTGAAATCACGAATGCGGACAGTGCGACAAGGATGATCAGCGTGCGGATCAGTGTTGCGAAATCAGGATCCACGCCTTGGACCCCCGCCTTGGCGAAAATTGCGGTCAATCCTGCAAACACAGCCGACAGGAGAGCCCAGAGAAACCAGCCGTTGGCGGGCATCATGCGTCTTGTGCGGGACCCGAAGCACCAAGTCTTTCATTGACCGGGGCCATGTGTGCCGGCGTGCGTGCCAGCGTCAGGCAGAGCAGGCTTGGAAGCACCAGAAGCACCAATGGCACCTGCACGAGAAGGCCCGTGATGATGGCTGCGGCCAGCGGCTGCTGCATGGCCGAGCCCTGACCGATGGAGAGCGCCAGGGGCAGCAGGGCCAGAATTGCGGCAACCGTTGTCATCATGATCGGTCTCAGACGGTTCCGCCCTGCGGCCATCAGGGCGTCCTCGTGCGCCATGCCGTTGTTGTCGCGCATCTGGCAATATTCGGATGTGTAGAAAATGGCCACCTCAGTGACGATTCCAACAATCATGGTCATTCCCATCATCGAGGTGATGTTGAGCTCGATGCCTGTGACCCACAAGCCAATGAACACCGCGCCAGCCGCCAGCAGCGGCATGGTGAGGATGACGAGAGCAATTCGAAAGCGCTCGTACAGAATGAGCAGCAGCGCGAACACGAGCGCCACCGCCGCGGCAAACACGGTCATCAGCCCCTTGAATGCCACCTGTTGCTGCTGATAGAGGCCACCCAGGGTGTAGTAGGCACCGTCTCCGATCAATCCGGACTGCCGCAATGCATGTTTGACATCGGCAATGGTCGATCCCAAATCGCGCCCGCTGATCCGCCCTGTAACGGCCACCATTCGCCTGAGGTTGTCGCTTTCTATTTGGGGCTGTCCGGTCAACTGGGTCAAAGTGGCCACACGTTCGAGTGGGAAGAGGTGTTCATCGGGCGCACGCAGCATCAGCCTTCGCATGGCGGTGTCGCTGAACCGCGCGGCTGGTGGGATCCAAACGCGCACGCCGATCATTTTTGGTCCCTGCTGCACCTGGGCGGCCAGGCTGCCCGACAGCATGTCTGTGAGCGTTTGCGCGATCCATGCTGCATCAACGCCCTCCATCGCGGCACGTTCCGGATGCAATCGAACATCGATCGCGTCACCAGCTGGGTTGATGCCGTCGCGAACGTCCACCATCCCGGGCACCTTGCTGAGCTCAACAGCAACGCGTCGCGCGGAAGTCTCAAGGATCTTCGGATCATCGGAGAAAATCATGATCTGAACCGGCTGCGGCACCGCTGTCAGATCGCCGATCAGGTCCTCCATCAGCTGAGCCATCTCGACATCGATGCCAGGCACCTCTCGTTCGATGCGCTCCCGAATGCCATCCATGACCAGATCGATCGGCGCACGCGGGCCGTCTTTCAGGCGGATAAAGAAATCGCCCTGGTTTGCCTCCGTCAGTCCACCGCCCAACTGCAATCCCGTGCGACGTGAATAGGTCTGGACGCTGCTGTCCGCGCTGAGGATTGTCTCCACCTGTCGCAACAGGCGGTCGGTTTCGCTGAGCGACGTGCCAGGCGGCGTCCTGTAGTCGAGCACGAATCCGCCTTCGTCCATGGCCGGCATGAAGCCCGTGCCAACGTTCCTGTATGCGATCCAGCTGGCCAGCACCAATGGCATGACTCCCGCGAGTGGAAGCCAGGGCCTCTTCAGGGCGCGGCTGAGCAGCCACAGGTACGCGCTTCTCAATCGCGGAAACAGGAGGCCGCGATCCTCGTCGTGGTCTGCATCCCGCGCCGTCAGCAGGCGGTCGCACAGAAGGGGCACGGCTGTCAGCGCGACAACGAAGGAAATCACCAGGGCGCCTGCCATGGTGATGGAGAGTGCCTTGAAGAAGGCTCCGGTTACGCCGGAGAGAAAAGCCAGCGGCACAAAGACGATCACGGTGGCGGCCGACGAGCCAGCCAATGGTCGCACGTATTCAAGCGCGGCTCGCATCACTCCTCCATGAAACCGATCCACGCCGCCCTCCCGCACGCGGCGGATGATCTGCTCAACCATGACAATGGCATCATCAATGATCAAACCGACGGCCGCGGCCATCCCGCCCATGGTCATGATGTTGAATCCCATGCCAAAAACTCCCAGGAGCGCGGAGGTGGCGGCCATCACCAATGGAACCGTGGTCACCGCGATCGCGGTGACTTTCCAGTTGCGCAGAAATGCCAGCAGGGTGAGCGCTGCCAGCAGCACTCCGATCAGAATGGCATCACGCACGCCTGCTGCGGATGCGGTGACAAGTTCACTCTGATCGTACCAGTTTGCCAGCCTGATCCCCTTTGGCAGACTGGACTGCAAGACTGCCAGCTGATCCCGGATTTCTCGCGCAATCTTGACACTGTTGCCACCGGGCTGCTGGAAAATGTTGATGAGCACGGCATCCTGTCCATCGGCGGTGACGCGCGTCCATTGGGGGGTGGAGCCATGCCGGACCGTCGCGACATCGCCCAGGTGAGTCACGCCCAGCGGCGAACCCGCCACCACGATGCGCTGAATCTGCTCAAGGCTTGCTGTGGCGCTGCTTGTGACCACCAGGTACAGCTTGTAGTGATCCTCGATCCGGCCGGCTGCGCCTATGGCGTTGGCGGCCGAGACCGCGCGCACCAGATCGGACAACGCCAGACCGCGTGCGGCAAGACGAGCGGGGTCAGCGGCGATCTCATACTCCTCCTGTTCGCCGCCGAGAACCTCCACGCGCGCCACGCCGGAGACTGACGAAAGGAGAGGACGCAACCGGAACTGAGCCAGGTCGTGGAGCTCGACCAGTGAATGACCGCGCGAGGCAAGGCTGTAGGCAATGACCGGAAACTTGCTGGGGTCCATGCGGCGCACGGTCATGCGTGTCCCCGGTGGGAGCGCGGGCAGTATTTGGGCGATTGCGGCATTCATCTCCAGCGAAGCCTTCGCCATGCTGGTGCCCCAGCTGAAGTTCAGCGCTATCTCGGCGCTTCCTCGGCTGGTGATGGAATGCACGGACTCCATTGCTTCAACCCTGCGGACGGCCTCTTCCACAGGGCGGGTGACCAGCATCGCCATCTGGTCGGCGGGGCGGTCGCCGGCGTCGAGAGACACCACTATGCGTGGAAACTCGACAAAGGGAAAGAGTGTTGTTGGCAGGTGCAGCGCGGACGCCAGACCGCCCAAGGCGAGCAGCGCGATCAGAAAGAGAACCGACCGGCGATGGCGCCGCATCCAGGATTCCGGATTCATGGGGCCGCCCCACGCACCTGCTGACCGTCTGTCAGTTGATAATTTCCCTCGACCACGATCGGGAGCGCTGTCTGAAGCGCACCGTCGACGGCCAGTTGATCCCCGTTGTCGACCCGCACATCGACAGGAACCCGTCGTGCCCGTCCCTTCTCCACCTGGTAGAGGTATGCACCGTGAGCGTCCCGCAGGACAGCGGGTCGCGGAACCACCCAGTGCTCGCCCGCTGGCAGGAGGATGATTCCCTGGACTGGCTCGCCCGTGATAAGATGAACGCTTTCGGAGGATGGCAGATCAACCAGAATCTCGACCATGCGGCTCTGGGGATTGACGACGGCCCGCACCTCGCGCACATGTCCGATGGATGCTGGCGGACTGCTGTCAGCCGGTGTGGACAGGGATGTGATCTCGACGCTTGCACCTGCCGCCAGCTCTTTCCGCAGGGATGGATCGATTCCCAGTACAATGCAGGACGGCGTCGCCGGATCGCTGCGGCCAAGCTGCAAGATAACCGTCCCCGGCTGGAGGCGGTCGCCTTGGGAGACGAGCAGTTTCAGCATCACGCCGTCGAACGGAGAACGCACGATCTGCTCGCCTTCGCCGACGCCCAGCCGCCGTTGCGCTGCGAGCGCCTGCTCGGCATCCGTCACCGCCTTTTCAGCGGCCGCCACCTGCGATAGCGTGGCCAGCCGCTGCGCCTCCAGTGACTGTGTGCGCTGCAGTTCGCCACGGGCCAGAACCACGGCCCCTTGCGCCTGCTGCATCGCCAGTATCGCGCCAGGATCGGCAGACACAGAAAAGAGAGGATCACCGCGCTTCAATTTGCTTCCAACACCAGCGTGCAAACGGGAGATCTCGGCTCCATAGGGCAGACTGATGTCCGTCTGGACATCCTGGGCGACCATGACCGTGCCATAAGCCGCCACCCGGCGCGCGAGGCTTTCACGACGGAGCGGCACGGTCCTGACAGGCACCGGAGGCGGTTCCTGCGCGAAAACCCATGTCCAAGACAGGGAAAACACCAGTGTGGCGGCGATGAGTGGAAGTTTCATTTTGCATCCTTCATGGGCCCTCGTTTGGCGGGCGCGTCTGGGTTGTCGTCGGGCAGCACGCCGCCCAGCAATGATTGAAGCGTGATGCGCTGCTCCATTGCGGCGCGGTTGAGTGCGAGCAGTTCGGACTGCCTTGCGAGCAGGGATAACTGCAGGTCGACATAGGTGCTCACGGTCATGTGGCGCGCTTCATAAGCCTTTTCTGCGTCAGCAGCCATCCGCTTCAATGCGGTGGCGGCGTCGTCTGCGGCTCGCAGCTGCGCCTTAAGCAGAGTCTGGTTCTCCACGATCTGCTCCACCTCGGAATGCGAAGCATTTATGCGGCTTTGGTACTCGTCGCGCAGGCGCTGCCGTGTGGCGGATTCAACGGCGATGGAACCGCGGGCACCGCTGAAGACGGGGAGGGTGATGCCGAGCGTGAATCCACTGGTGTGTACCGCCGAGGTGTCCCGCGCCCGTGTGAGGCCGATGTTGAGCGATGGAAACTGCGACAACACCGCTGCACGCAACCGCGATTCCTGTGCTTCATAGCCGGACGCCAGCGCCAGAAGATCAGGCCGGCGCATCGGAATGTCCCGCAGTGCGGCGCGCACTGCATCGGCGTCGAACGAGGCCATGGGCGGCAGAGGGGCCAGTTCGAGCCTGACTTCCGGTGCCAGGCCCAGGAGCGCGTTCAACTCGAAGCGCCCCTGCTGCAATTGGCGTGTGAGATCATCGAGCTGCCGTTGTGCATCGTTTTGCGCCACGAGATAGGGGGCGATTCCGTCCCAGGTGGCGTTGCCTTCCTCCATGGCGCGGCGTGCGGATTCCGCCCGCACTCCAGCCAAGGAGACGGCCTGCCGCAGCAGCTCACGGCCCTGCTGGAGATAGGCCACGGCCGCGAATAGTCTTCGCGACTGCAAAACGACCCGCCATTCCTGCCAAAGGAGCGCGAGATCTGATTTTTGGATTTCGGCGGCACCCGTCTTGCGACGGGCCGAGAGCGTGACAAGCGCCCCAAGATCGTAGGCCAGATCCGCATTGTAGGCGCTGACGAAGCCTGCTTCTCCAGGGAAATCCTGAGCAAGATTGAATTGTGGATCCGGCAGCAGTCCTGCGGCAAACGCCTGCGCCCGGGCGATGCCGGCGTCGCCGCGGGCAAGTTTCAGTTCGGGGTTTCCCACAACTGCCAGCATGGCGACGCTGGTCACGTCCAGTGGTTTTGCAGGGTCGAACGGATGAGGAACCAGCCCTGGCAGCGCCACATGCCGCCAGTTGAGTGGGATCTGCCCAAGATCGTGAATGGAGGTGTCCCGAGGCAGAAGGGGTGCCGGGTGATAGCCCGTGCATCCCGCGAAAATCAGACTCGAGCCATACAGCAGTAGGGACAGGATTTGCAGACGGCATGGCATGGAATTCATGATGCCCGTCAGCATTGCGGACTATTGCGGCGCCAGCGGTTGAAGGATGAACGGTTCCTTGTCGGATTGAGGAAAGCTCATCGGGAATGTGGAATCACCATGACGCAGGCGGGTCGTTTTTCCGGTCAGGCTTCGAACGACGGCGCGGGCTAATTTGTGGGAATGCCATGCGATGTCCACCTCGAATCCACCCCTCGCCCGCAGACCGCGAACCTCGCCGTCGGGCCATGCTGAAGGCAGGGCGGGAAGCAGAACAATTTCGTCAGGCGTGCTCTGCAACAGCATCTCGGCGATCGCCGCAGTGCCGCCGAAGTTTCCGTCGATTTGAAATGGCGGGTGCGAGTCGAACAGATTGGCGAACGTTCCTCCCCAGCTCTTGCCGGCAGTGGCGTTGTCGACTGGCCGAAGGGCGTTTCGCAAAAGGAGGTGTGCGTGGTCGCCATCGCCGAGGCGGGCCCACATGCCCATTTTGAATGCGAGGCTCCAGCCGGTGCTGCCGTCGCCGCGTTTCTCGATCGTCTTGCGCGCGCCGGCCGCGAGTTCGGGCGTGTCGCGTGGCGTGATTTCATCGCCGGGATAGAGGCCCCAGAGGTGGGAGACATGGCGGTGCTGGGGCTCGGCTTCGACGTACTCCTCCTGCCATTCCATTACGCGACCGTCGCTGCCGAGCCGGGTGGGCGCGAGACGCGAACGTTTGCCGGTGAGATCCGCCGCGAAGTCAGGATCCACGCCGAGGGTGTCCGCGGCCTGCGCGCAGGCGGAGAAGAGGTAGCGCAGCAACTGCATGTCGGTCGTCGGTCCCAGACACACGTGCACGCGTTTGCCGTCGAGGAGGAATGAGTTCTCCGGCGAATTCGAGGGCGCGGTGACGAGCCAGCCGGTTTTTGGATCCTCGATGAGCATGTCGAGGTAGAACAGCGCGGAGCCTTTCAGAATCGGGTAGACGCGGGCAAGAAAGGCGCGGTCGCCGGTGAAAAGGTAGTGGTCCCACAGGTGCTGGCAGAGCCAGGCGGAGCAGGAGACGGTGGCGCCCCAGCTCGCGGATTCGCCGGGCGAGGTGAAGCCCCACGGATTCGCGAGCAGAAACGAAACCCAGCCTCCCGCGTCATAGTAGGCCCGCGCCGTCCGCGTGCCGGGCTCGACCAGCGATTCAATCAGCGCAAAGAGCGGCTCGTGCAGCTCGCTGAGGTTCGTGGTCTCCGCGGGCCAGTAGTTCATCTGCACATTGATGTTCGCGTGCCAGTCGCCGTTCCATGGCGTCTGAATCGTGTCGGCCCAGATGCCCTGCAGATTCGCGGGAAGCCCGCCGGGGCGCGATGAGGAGATGAGCAGGTAGCGGCCGAAGTTGAAATAGAGCGCCGCCAGGGAAGGGTCCGCCGCGCCTTCATGAAACTCCCGCAGGCGTTGCAGTGTCGGCCGGGCGGCGGCGTCGGCATCGCGCGCACCGAGTTGCAGATCGGCGCGGTCGAAATAGCGGCCGTAGTCCGCGAGGTGGGACACCCACAACTGCCCCCACGTCTGCCCGCTGACCCGCTTGAGATCGGCCTCGGCGGTGGCGTGTGCGTTTTCCACATGCCGGCCGGCGAACGTCCGGATGTCGGTCGCGGCCGTGACGAACAGCAGGGCTTCATCCGCATTTCGAACCTCAATGGCATCGCCCACGGGAGTCGACGTGCCGCCCTTGATCAGGATTTTCAGCCGGGCCGCGAAACGGACTCCGCGGCCGCCCTCCAGGCCGTCGTTCAACTGTCCGGATAGGAGCAGGCCCTCCCGCCCGAGATTCTCGACCACCGCCCTCTCAGGCCGTGACAGGCGCGCATCGAAGGAAATGCTCGCGCGACGGTTCGCCCTCAGGCGGAGCACGAAGACCTCGTCGGGATTGCTGACAAACGCATCGCGGGTGAAACGGACACCCGCCTGTTCGTAGGACATGCAGGCGACAGCATTCGCCAGATCGAGTGCCCGCTTGTAGTTCGTGACGGGCGCCGCCACGTGCTCACCCCGGAACGTCAGGTGCAGATTGCCGAGCACCTGGTAGGACCCATACTGAACATTGGCACCCTGACCCAAACCGGAGCCGGGTCCGGCGCAGGTGAAGGTGGCATTCACGAGAGCCTCCGCTTCGAAGTTTTTCCCCTCAAGAAGCAGCCGGCGGATTTCCGGAAGGGCCTTGTGCGCGTCGGGCCGGTCGGCGTCCTGGGGCGAGCCTGACCACATGCCGGACTCGTTGAGAACGATGCGCTCTTCGGCGACACCACCGAAGAGCGAAGCGCCGAGTCTGCCATTGCCCAACGGGATCGATTCAACGAGGCGGGTGCCGGGAAAATCGAGGACGACGTAGCGCGATTCATCGCGCGGCAGCCCGGAGTCCGCCCGTGCAGCGCCTGTCAGCAGGATTCCGAAGAGGACGATGCGCCAGTTTCCGGTCATGAGGAGCGTCCCAGATCCCTGGAGGTGGCGAGCGCGATCACGCGGCCCTCGGCGCCGGTGGCGCAGTAGAAATGATAGACGATGCCGTCATGTTTCAGCACCCAGGGCTTGTGCGCGTACTCCTGATCGAAGGGCTCCGTCGGGGCGATGAGGTGGGGGCCGTTCCATTTCGTCCAGTGGATGAGATTGCGCGAACACGCAAACGTGTCGAAGGCACCGCGATCCCAGAAGGCGCCGAAATAGTGCATGACCCAGAGATCGCCGATGCGCGTGATCTGGGGGTCTCCGCTGATGGCCCAGGGAGAGGAACCGACACTCATGAGAACCGGCCCGCGGCCGAAACGAGTCCAGGTGCGCATGTCGTGGGAGATGGCGATGCCAATGCCCTCGTTTCCATAGGGGGCGGACTTGCCGTTGTAGTACATCACGAACGGCGCGCCGAGTGAGCGGGACTCGTCGCGGATGATCGCGCTCTTGTAGAGTGTGACGTGCTCAAAGTCCCTCGCGTCGCTCTGGTCTGCGGACAGCACGGGATTCTCGGGGAGCCGCTCCCAGGGCCGGATGGCGACGGGGTCGTCGGTGCAGGCGAGTCCAATGGAAAGAGGATCGGGTTCGTATCCCTTTTTCGAACCGCCGAGATAGGGCAGCCAGTAGCGTCCATCGTGCCGCGTGAGTTCGTGCGAACCATCCCAGCGCGTGTCGTAGAGTGCGATGCCCCCGGCGGCCTGCCAGGCGTCCCACCCTTCGCTGCGCAGCGGAAGCACGACGCCGAGTTTCTCCCAGCGAAGCAGGTCATCGCTGCGTGCGAGGCAGGTCTCGTATCCGACGTTGGAGCGGCTGGAAATGTACATCATGTACCAGCGATTTCCGTGGCGAAAGATGTTCGGGCAGTCGATGATCTCGTCGGCCCCGCCGCGGAGGATGATGCCGTACTTGTACGGCGTCTTCACCTCGTCGTAAGTGCGCGCCATCGAGTCGGCGTCGACCAGAACCGGTTTGCCCGCGGGAAAGGGAATGACACCGGGGCGGGCAGGGGCCGGCGGTGGATTGGGGGAGGATTGATGGGCTGCGGCGGAAGGATTTGACATGAAGAAACTATCGATGGTGAGCGTGAATAAACCGCAAATTCCGCCCAGTTTTCGGGGTCAGTCAACTCCCCGACAACGATGCGAGATGGTTCCCGTAGCTGATCAGCCCGACGGCGCCGAGCAGCAGCGTGATAGCCGAGAAGACGATGCGTTTGGTGGCCGGGCGGCAGGCACGCCATTCGCCGATGGCGACACCGAAGCCGTAGCTGAGCAGGATCAGGATGATCATGTGGATGGCCCAGCTTGAAAACTTGAAGCTGCCCATGCGCACGTGTCCGAGTCCGTAGAAGAAGAACTGGAGGTACCACAGCAGTCCGGTGAGCAGCGCGAGGGCGTAATTCCGGAAGAGACTGGCACCGCCCGCGGTCGCGAATTCACCAAACGAGCGGTCGCGGAGGATGAGATAGAGGCAGTAAAAGAGCGTGGTGGTGAAGGCGCCGGTGTTGGAAAAAAGATAGATGACATTTCCCTGGAAGTGGCCGGCGCCGTATTTTGCGGCGACATCGGCGACGGGCTGGCCGGCGGCGAGCGAGAAGCTGAAGACTGCGGACAGAATTCCCGCGAGCAATGCGATGGGCAGGCCGATGCGCTGGTTGAATCCGGTTTTCGCGCCATCCGCCGCCATTTCCCGTTCCTTCCGAAATCCTGCGACGCCGGTGATGAGCATCGCTCCGCCTCCGAGCACGACACCGCTGACGACATAGGTGCCCGCCATGCTGGCCAGGGTTGAGCCGAGCGTGCCGGCCAGCAGCGGCGGCAGCAGCGTGCCGAGGACGCAGGAGACGCCGATGGCGATCGCGTACGTGAGCGAGTAGCCGATGTAGCGGATGGCGACGCCGAAAGCGATGCCTCCCACGCCATAGAGAACACCGAGCACGTACGACTTGATCATCGCCGCGCCGGGCGCCTCGTGCAGCACGGTGCCGAGGCTCGGAATCGTGAACCAGGCGAAGATCCATGGGAGCACGAGCCAGCAGCCCGAGGCCTGGATCAGCCAGTAGGTCTGCCATCGCCAGTTCTTGACGTAGCGCTGTGGCGCATAGCACAGCGCGGCGGCGGCGGCGCCGACGGTGTGCAGGAGGGTGCCGAGCAGGGGGGCGGCTTCAGGGGGCATGGGCGTGAGGATGAGCTGGGATGCGGTGATTCGCGCTAAAGTTTGAACTCGGCCTGGATCTCCTGTGTGTGCTGGCCGACACGCGGAGCCCCGCGCTCCGACTTGTACAATTGCCGATCGATGCGGATGGGGCAGCGCGTGGTGCGCATTTCAGGACCGGCGTCGCGCCGCACGGTCTGCACGAAATCGAGCGCGGAAAACGCCCCCGTGCGCCAGAGTCCCGCCCAATCCAGCACCTCGGCGCACCAGTAACCGGCGGGTTCGAGCCGCTCCAGCCAGTGGCGGGTTGGCTGGGTGACGAGGTGGTCGGCAATGTGACGCTTGATCTCGTCGCGATGCGTGAACCAGCTCTGCGGATTCGTGTAGGCGGCGAGTGCGGGGAGTTCGAGGAGACCGCCGAGCGTGATGACCGATCCCATGGCGAGCGCCAGGTGGCCGTCAGCGGTTGCGTAGATGCCATAGGGCGCGCCGAGATAGGCATTGGCATTGTTGATGGTGCTGCGTTCGGGTGCCTTTCCTCCGTCGTTCAGGAAGGTTGTGATGACCTCGAACTGCAGGTCGAGCACGGATTCGAGCAGACTGACCTCGACGAGCGCGCCGCGCCCCGTGGTGCTTCGCCGGAGCAGGGCGGCCAGAATGCCCTGCACCAGATGCGCGCTGGCGGTGAGATCCGCCACCGACAGGCCGAAGGCCATGGGCGGCTGGTCGGCGTTGCCGTTGAGCCAGGTCAGACCGGAGACGGATTGCGCCAGCAAGTCCTGCCCGGGCTTGTCGCGCCAGGGTCCCTCCGTGCCGTACCCGGTGACGACGCCCGTGACGAGCCGTGGGTTCATCCGCGCGCATTCGTCCGGACCGAGTCCGAGGCGTTCCATCACGCCGGGGCGGAAGTTCTGGATGAGCACGTCGGCGCGGGCAACGAGTTGGCGGACCTTTTCCAAATCCGCCGGATCCTTGAGATCGGCCGCGTAACTCTGCTTGTTGCGGTTGATCGAGTGAAAGAGCGTGCTGTCGCCGTCGAGGGACAGGTTGGAAATGTACAGGTGGCGGCAGATGTCGCCGCTGCCCGGACGCTCGATCTTGATGACGCGCGCCCCGAGGTCCGCCAGCCGCGTCGCCGCCCAGGGGCCGGCGAGGAACTGCGCAAAGTCGAGCACGAGCAGGCCTTCGAGCGGCTTCATGGAGAGGCGCGGGCGATGGTCCCGCGATGCAGCGCATCCATCCGGTCGAGCGCGGCATCGTCGCTGATGGCGCCACGAAGCGCGTCGTGAATGATGGGCGAAGCCACATCCTGGAAATGCTGGTAACCCGCGTGGCGGGGTCGCAGCCAGGCGTGGTCGAGCACGGGCAGCGTGCGGAGAAAGTAGTCGCCGGTCACGCGGTTGTTGGCCGCATCCGTCCATGCCAGACGGTGGCCGGGCTGACCGCCGCTGGACACGTAGAGCGTCCGCTGGATTTCCGGCGACGCGGTGTACTTCGCGTAGTCGACAGCGGTCGCGCGATTCGGCCTTGATGCGGAAAGCGCGAGACCGGTGCCGCCCAGCACGGTGGAGAGCGGTTGTCCGTTGAACAGCGGCGGAGCACCGAACTTCAGAACATGCGCGGCAAAGCCGGGGCGCGCGTAGTTGGAATAGCCATACGCGAGCGGGCAGCAGCAGACTGCGTGATTGTCCGCGGAGGCGACAAGGTCGTGCGATGCTATCGGATTCCGATGCCAGACACCGGGATCGCAGAGGGCGATCAGCTCGCGAAGCCGGGCGATCGCCTCGCGGCCCACGGCTCGCTCAACGAGCCGGTCGGGTGTGACAAACGGCGCGCCTCCGAGCGCGACCGCAAAGCTGAAAAAATTCATCAGGCAGTTGATGGGCGCCGCCGGCACCTCGACGTGACCGCGCCGCGCGAGCGCGAGAAGGTCCGGCCAGGATGCGGGAGGCTCCAGGTGATGCGACGCCATCAGGTCCTCGCGCCAGAAGGCGACGGGTGTCGCGGCGTCGATGGCGAGCGCCCACTGGTGGCCGTTGTGCTGGTAGCTGCGATGCGAGACACCGACGGAATTCACAGCCTGGTCAGCTAGAAACGCGGCCGGCAGGTGTTCGTCCAGAGGCAGGAGGAGACCCTTCGCCGAGACGAGCGGGATGCAGGGATGGTCGAGGACGATCAGGTCGAAATCCTGGACGAGGCGCTCGATGGGATACTCCTCGAAGTCCTTCAGGGATCGCACGGACCATTCGATGCGCACATTCGGGTGCTGCTGTGCGTACTGCCTTGCGGTCGCCACGAGCGGGGCGAGGCCGCGCGGATGATTCCAGGTCATTCCGCGGAGGATGATGGGATCTGGCATGACTCAGGGAGGGGGGATCGGGGTTGCGCCGCGGGCGCTCGACTCATAGGCGGCCTCGACGACCGCCATGGTGCGGATGGCGTCATCGATGCGTGTCGGCAACTCGGTCGTCTCCCCGCAGGTGTGACGCTGAAGCGAGGCCATGGTGCCGATGAAGGCGTGCGGATACCAACTGCCGCTGAACGGCACGGGTTCCCACGGGCCGGGTTTTCCGGAGGCATCGAGCGCGCAGAACTCAAGCGTGTCCGGCTCGCCCTTGGGATAATCGACCAGAAGACCGAGCCCCGCCTTGATCGCGCCTCGCGTGCCTTCCCACTTGACGTAGCTTTCCTGATGCCGGCGTCCAAACAGGTGGCCGTGGTTGGCTGTGATATTGGCGCGCAGGGTGTCCCCGTAGTCGAATGCGATGTTCGTGCGTGTGGAAGCCAGCCGGGGCATGCCGGGGTGGCGCACGGTCTTCGCAAACACGCCGGAAGGTTCGCCGAGGAAGGAGCGGACCAGGTCGATGTAGTGGATGCTGTGATACAGAATCTCGACGCGGGGAAGCGCCTCCAGGAAAGTCCACAGGTGCCAGGGCGTGTAGACCGTCACGCGCACCTCGACATCGTGAAGCTCGCCGATCGCACCGCTGGCGACGAGTGCGCGGGCGGCGGCGATGTTCGGCGCAAAGCGCAGCTGGAAGTTCACCGCGGCGTCCAGGCGTTTGCTCCGGCAGAGCGAGAGGAGCGAGCGGGCCTGTGCGAGATCCTCGCCGAAGGGCTTCTGAATGAGCACGGGCGCCCCGTCGGGCAGGGCGGGCAGCACGTCGCGCAGGGCCGAGGCGGGGACCGCGACATCGAAGACAGCTCCGGCCGGGGCCGTGCGAACTGCCTCGTGAAGCGAGGCGGGGGTGTGAGCCACGTTGAAGTCCTCCGCTAGCCGGCGGGCGCGCGCCCCATCCTGATCATGAATCGCGAAGACCGGGAAACCGGCCAGGCGATAGGCCGGGAGATGCGCGTCGCGCACAATGCCGCCCGCTCCGATGACCACGATCGGGCGTGCCGTGCGCGGAAGGACGGGGGCGGATGGCTGGGGCGGTTCCATTTTTTATTTGCGAAATGGCATTTTATTAGCGAACGTCGGGCAAGCTCAAAATGCGCAAGGCCCCCCAGTACCCCGTGCCCGCCCTGGAAAAGGGGCTCGACGTGCTCGAGCTTCTGGCCGCCGTTTCGGTTCCACAGTCGCTTGCGGAGCTGGCCGCGAGACTCGCGCGCAGCAGCAGCGAGCTCTTCCGGATGCTGAACTGCCTGGAGTCGCGCGGCTACATCCAGCGCGACAGGGCCTCGGGCCGCTACAGCCTGACGCTGAAGCTCTATTCGCTGGCGCACACGCATTCGGTGGAGGAGAAGCTGCTTGGCGCGGCGCGGCAGCCGATGCAGGATCTGACCGAGCGCGTGCGCGAATCGTGTCACCTGAGCGTGCTCGACCGCGGCATGCTCCTGGTCCTTGCGCAGCAGGTGAGTCCCGAACGCGTGCGGGTTTCCATCGAGGTGGGCGGACAGTTCGATCCGGTGGAAACGGCGTCGGGCCGCCTCCTGCTGGCGCATCTTGGCGAGGACGGGCGGGACGCGGTTTTGCGGGCGTTGCCCGGCGGAGTTCGAATGAGCGGCCGGGCAGGAGCGACATGGTCGCGCGGCCTTGCGGAGATCCGGCGGCGGGGCTATGCGTCCGCCGAAGGTGAGACGATCGAGGGTGTGCGCGATCTCTCGGTGCTTGTGGGAAACCCGGCGGTGGGCATCGTTGCGGCGCTGGCGGTCTCGCGCCTGATGCGCCGGGGTCAGCGCGGTGCGGATGATGCGTTGATCGCGGCGATGAGGTCGACGGCGTCGGAGATAACGGAAGCCTTGGGCCTTGCGGCCGCAGCATGAACACAACCATTCATTTCGAAGACTACGTTGCCGGTGAATCCCGGACGTCCATCGGGCGCACGATCACCGAGGCCGACATCGTCCTGCATGCCGGGCAGACGGGCGATTTTTATCCGCACCACATGGATGCGGAGTGGTGCCGGACGCAGGATTTCAAGCAGCGGATCGCGCACGGCACGCTGGTCTTCAGCATAGCGGTGGGCCAGACGGCCGGCGTGATCAATCCCGCGGCGTTTTCGTACGGTTATGACCGTCTGCGCTTCATCAAGCCTGTGTTCATCGGCGACACGCTGACATCGCGGTGCACGGTCAAGGAGAAGCGGGACCACCCCAAGCGCGCCGATCACGGCATTGTGGTGGAGCTTGTGGAGTCAATCAACCAGCGCGGTGAAACCGTCCTGGCCGCCGAGCACCTCCTCCTGGTCCGCCGCCGCCCGGCGTAAGCGGGACTTGCGCTGAAGGCGCAGAATACGTCGACCTTTGGCAACGCCATGGGTTTATTCGGCGGCGGAATCTGAGCATTTGCGCTGAAGGCGAAAGATACGTGAGCCCATGGCAACGCCATGGGTTCAAATCGAGATTAGAAATTCAAGCCCTGAAGGGGCGGCAAAGTGAGGTGCTGCCTCTGCAGCGTTTGGATCGCCCACTTCGGGGCACATGTCCTAAATTTCGAAATCTTTCCCGGGGCGGCTGCCCCGGGCTCGCGATGGTTTGCCCCGGAGGGGCCCGAGGGGCGCTCCGGTTGCCGACATCCGGCATCCGGTTTTCATCCGGATCGATTCGTGGTTGCTCACCCTGTACAGCTGCGCACGGCACCCGGGCAGCAGCCATCCGCCCTACAGCTTCAACAGCCGCTTGACCTCGGTCTCGAGTTTCTCACCGCGGGCTTCAGTCGTTGCGAGTTTTCCGTCCGGGCCGAGCAGGAACATCGCGGGGATCGCCTGGATGCCGTACTGCACGGCGTATTCATTCTTCCAATACTTGCCGTCGAAATGCTGCGGCCAGGGCATCCCGTGCTCCTTGCAGAAATCGATGAGCTTCTGACGGTCGCCCTCCCTGTCGAGGGAGATGCCGACAACCTCGAAGCCGCGGTCGTGATACTTGTCATAGACTGCCTTCAGATTCGGCAGCTCCCTGATGCACGGGCCGCACCAGGTCGCCCAGAAATCGATCAGCACGACCTTTCCACGCAGCTTGGCGATATCGACGGCGCGCCCGTCCACGGCGGTGAACTTCAGATCGAAACCTTTCTCCAGCGCGGCCTCCGCCTGGATCCGTCCGGCGGCAAAGGCGGCGATGTCCGCATTGGGGCTCTGCTTCATCTCCTGCAGCAGGCCGGAGTAGGCCGTGGGATCCGCTTCCTTTGCCTGCCGGAGCAACTCCCTGCTCAATGTGGGAAAGTAGCGCGACTGCGGGGCGCGCTGCGCAAAGGTCGCATAAAACGCGCGGAACCTTTTCAGCTTTTCCATCGTAGTGAGCGTCGTGTCCTGGTAGACGGATGTGCTTCCGTAAAAGAGCGCCTCGCCCACGGCGTCCGCCGATGCATCGGGGGCGGCGAGCAACGCGGTCTCCAATGCGTGCATGCGCTCCGTCCAGGCCGCTTTCGCCGCATTGTCATATTCAATGAGTGACTCCATCCTGGCCTGGTCACGGGCGGCAGCCGCCTCGTCGTAGCCGGGCTTGATGGCGGCCACGAAAAAGCGCGGCGAATTCAGCGCAATCGCGGCCGCGTCCCAGCGGCGCGCGTCCGCAGGATGGTCGGTCATGAACTTCAGCGCCGCATCCGCCCGGGCCTGGCTCTGGCGGTCGATCCAGTGCATCCACTCGGAGCGCTTTGGCGCGCGATCGCTCTTGATCCTGCCGTCCGGCCCTCGGGAAGCCCAGGGCGGCAGCTGCTCAGCCATTGCCGTGAGCGCCGCAAAGTCGGAATCAGCCTGGGTGCCGGCCACCGACGATGCAGCGGCAAAGCCGGTCAGCATGAGGACAGACAGGAGGAACCTTCGGGAGGTTTTCATAGTGGACGTGATGTAAACGGAAGTATGGTGAAGTGTCGCGTTGCAATTAGAACTTTCTGCGCAGGCTGATCGTATAGCGGCGCAGGCGAGGGTCACCCAGGGTGCTGTATGTCCCTGTCAGGTCTCCTTCCCTCTTCTCCGCGTGAAGCCATCCCGATTTCCGACCTCTGCATTCCACCCTCCAATTGATCCTCAAGATGACTGCGGGCTGGAAGCCCGAGCCACACTTCTCACCTTTCGCGTGCCCCGCGACGCGGCGTGAAATCTTTCCGACGTCGCTGGGCGGAGGGCTCCGAATTGAGCGCCGTCTGGAGGCGGATCCTATTCCGGCGGCGTGAGCGGCAAATCCAGCCAGGCCAGCCCGAGATCGCGTTTCATGTGGCTGGCGCTGTTCCCTCCCGGTGCATCGTACAGCACCGCCAGCCGCCGTCCAACCTGCACCACGCCGGGCAGTCCGATGCACTTGTGACTCCAGGAGCAGTTGCTGCCGTCGAGCACCACCGCTTTCTTGCGCGCGTCCCAGTGATCCAGATCCCGGGTCCAATAGACCCAGACCGCGTCCGTGAACTCGCCGCCTTTCTCGATGCCGATGTGATTTGTGAACAGAAACCACGTCTGGTTCGCGCGCTCAAAATAGAGCGAGCTGTTCTCGATCTGTTCCTCCAGCGGCACGATGGGCTCGGGATCAACCGCCCAAGGGCCGTTCAAGTCCTTTGTCCGTGCAACGCTTATCGTCCGCAGGATGGGTTTGTCCGTGGAGGCGCTGAAGAACATCAGAAATTCGCCGCCCTGCCGGACGATGTGTCCCGGACTGGCGGTGGCCGAATAATAGGACCCGGCCACCGGTCGGAACGGAATCACGTCGCGCTGCTTCCGCCATGGCCCGGCGGGTGAGTTCCCGGTGGCCTTCATCGTGAGGTAGGGGAACTTCGGGATGAAGTTCGGCGCGGGAGTCACGTTGGGCGTGCCGAGATAGAACATGTGCCAGGTCTGTCCGTCGAAAAAGGTCGTGCCGTACGAGGCTGACGCCGAATCCTCCGAACCCGGCGGACCGAAATCCAGCACCGGCCCATGCGGCGTCCAGTCAACGAGGTTCGTGCTCGTCGCAAGGCAGGCAAGCCACCCCTTGGGCCCGGCACCGTCGTAAGTAAGGTAATAGGTTCCACTGTGCTCGTAGAGCCACAAATCGCGCGCGCCGAGGTGATCACACGCATTGGGCCCATCGCCGTGCCGGTACACCCGGCCGGCGTCGCGCGCCTCCAACCGCCATTCCGCAGCCGGTCTGCCGTCCTCATACTTCAGCGGCTCGATGCGAACGAACGGGGTGCCGCCTGAGCCGGATGAAGCCGGCTCCCGGGAGCGCTGAGACGCTCCTCCAGTTTTCTCCGCCCAAGCCAGCGATGCCACGAAAGTCAGTCCAGCGGTCAAACAACGGGAGATCATCATCGTTCTGCGTCGATTCATTCCCCGCACTCTGGTTTTGCGGGACAGGACATGTCCAGCAGGTTCCCAAGCCGCATGCGGTTGCGCGTTCGTGAGTTTGATGTGTGTCAGGGAGACTGGTCATTCCACCCACCGCGATTGCGCAGCGATTTCGCGTGATTTCTCGCCGGCGCTGATTCGCAACGCTCGTCCCCTGGTCACGACGGAGCGCGCCCATCCAGTGTTGTAGAAAACTCCCCTCGGCTGGAGGGGCATGCAGCGTCATGCCCGGAGTTCGCGGGTCACCTTAAACCACCGGTTCATATTCCCCTGCTTCACGCCTCCCAACGGAGGAGCTTGACGCCAGTCGCCGCAAAATTACCGTTTATTCTGTGAAATCTACCGTTAGCGTCTCCCAGGGCCAGGACAGCTTTCCCTCCCTCATCAAGGCTGCGGAGAAGGGGCGGGTCGTCACGGTCACGCGGCACGAAATGCCGGTGGCGTGCGTCGTTGGCTACGACCGGATGGCGGCGGTGGCCGAAACGCTCGAGATCATGGGCAGTGCGTCCGCCATGCAGGCGATCGCCAGGCACCGAGCTGGCAGGATCAAGTTCGGACGGCTCAGCGACATTCCCGAATGACCCGCAACCTTCGCGTTGCCACGCAGATCATCGATTTTGCGAAACGGCTGTCCCCGGAGCAGCGTCGCATGGTCAAGCGGGCATTGCAGGACTTGTGTCATGAGCGCGGCGATCTGCGCGCACTGGAGGGCGGTCTGGCCGGATACTACCGGCTCCGGGTGGGAAAATTCCGCCTGATCTTCTCCCATGCGGAAGATGGATCGATCGATGCCGTCTTCATCGAAGAGCGCAGCCTCGTGTACGAGGTGTTTGAGGCGGAATTCGTGAAGCGCCTGAGATCTTGAACCGCTGACAGGCTTGAACCCCGACGCCGGTCTCTGCGCTCGGCTGCATTGCCGTCTGACCAGTTCGGGAAAATTGGGATCAGTGTGAATCAGTGAATACTGGCGTTCCCGGCCCGATTGATGGTCCCGCAGTCGGATCATCCGTGGTCAAGAGCCGCCCGGGCCCGCACCCAGCACCATTGGCGCGCCCCGGCGGGTAAATCACTTTGTTTATGCCTCCAGTTTTGTTCATTTTGGAAGCATGAAAACGACCGTGGATATTCCCGAAAATGAACTGGAGGATGCCATGCGGCACACCAGGGCCCGGACGAAGACCGAGGCCGTCAGCCTCGCCGTGGCCGACTTCAATCGCCGGCAGCGGCTCGCCAAACTCGCGGGCAGCATGGGTCGGTTCAAGGACATGATGACCAAAGCCGATCTGCACAGGCTGAGGGCCTCCCACTGACGTGAAGCTGGTTGACACCTCGAGCTGGATCGACGCCCTGCGCCACGACGGGGATCCGGAAGTGAGGGCGCGGGTGGTGTCTTCAACCGCGTTGCCTACAGATTCAACAGCCGCTTGACCTCGGCCTCGAGTTTCTCACCGCGGGCGTCAGTCGTTGCGACTTTGCCGTCCGGGCCGAGCAGGAACATCGCGGGGATCGCCTGGATGCCGTACTGCACGACGTATTCATTCTTCCAGAACTTGCCGTCGTAGTGCTGCGGCCAGGGCATGTTTTCCTTGGCGATGAAATCGAGCAGCTTCTGTCGGTCACCGGCCTTGTCCAGTGAGATGCCGACAACCTCGAAACCGCGATCGTGATACTTGTCGTAGACCGCCTTCACGTTCGGCAGCTCCTTGATGCACGGCCCGCACCAGGTCGCCGAGAAATCGGGCACCTTCTGGAGGTTGTCACGGTTGGAATTGGTTCTTCGGAGTAATGCTCAGGTGTCGCCCTCCCATCAGAACTTTCTTCTCAGGCTGATCGTATGACGGCGCAGGCGGGGTGTCCCGCCGGCCCGGCGCTTCGCTTCCGCACACGGAGGACCGCACCAGCCAGTGGAGCGGTCATCTCGGCGTGAACCACCAGGTGCGGCGCGGCAAACTGCTCGCGTTCGCCTCGACCAACTCCGCCTTCGCCCCGTCCACGCTGGGGGACGCCCCCACCGGCTGCATCCAAGACTACCCCGACTTCCGCTACTGGGGCAATGGGCTTTTGTAAGACGTTGATTTATCGTTTGGGAATGGCAAAGGTCGCCACTACAAGGTGCTCTATTTCAGCACGCGGATTTTGGGCGGTGCCTGGGGAGGCAATTGCAAACCAAGCAAGTCCAGCAGCAGGGCGACGTCGCGGCTTGGTTCTGTGTGTCGCACGAGCAGCAGTTCGCGGCCGTCAGTGGTCGGCACATTGACATCGAGCATTTGCAGAGTGGCGAGTTTCTCCAACACGACCCGAGGCATCAGACCCGCGGCGGCTGCTCGCAGTTGCTGGCGCAGCGTGATCATCAGGCAGTACGCCATGAAGGCGATGAACAGATGAGCCTCGATGCGGTCCGGATTCTGGTGGTAGATCGGGCGCAATCCGAGATCGCCTTTCAAGGTTCGGAACGACTCCTCCACGAGCACCAGTTGCATGTAGCAGCGCCAGATCAGCTCCGGATCGCTGGCGTCGAGATTGGTCCGCAAGAGATAGCGGCCTTCGCGCAAACGCACGTGGCGCAGCTTGTCACGATCAGGTTGATACGTGAGGACGCTGTCAGCGGACACCGTGACGCGGACCAGCCTGGCAGCCGCACCGGCCTGCGCTTCGGCCCGGCCGATTTTGAGCAGCAATTCGTCGCGGGTGGGAGCGTGCTTCAACTGCGCGAGTTCGCCCAGGCGCTTCCAGTATTTCTTCAACGCGCGGCGGCGCATGCTGCGTTCCTTGTCCACACGTGCTTCACTCCGGGCCAGCACGTAGACTTCGCGTTCGTGTTATCTCGTGATCAGCCGGGCAAGCATCAGGAGTGGATCTTCACGCTCACCGATTTCTCCCATGACTCCTTTTGCCGGCCGTTCACCTTCTCTGAGATAGAGCACATGTGTGCGTTGGTTGCGAAGTTCGTTCCGGTGGAGCTGTTTGAGCTGCCGACAGGAGGGCGCAGACGGGTTCATATGGTGCCACTGAGACAACTGACGGGCCCAAGGCGGTTATCCTACTGGGCGACCATGGCAGCGGGCTGTTACGCTGGCGGCACCGGCAGGTTAAATTCCTTCAGGATGGATGCGATCCTGCCTTGGATGTCGGCGGTCGAGTCGTGCGGGTTGAGCCCGAGGTGGCGCACCTTGCCGGCGGGATCGATGATGACCATGCTGGGGATGCCGGTGACCGCGTAATCGTCGTTGAAGACTTTCTGGCTGGAAAACGCGATGTCCCACGTCATCTCGTGCTTCTTTTTAAAGTTGGCGGTGAGCGCATACTCCTTCTCCGGCTGATCCTTCACGTCGATGGGCTTCGGCCCCAGATTCATGACTTTGCCCTGCAGGCTGGTCACGCCGAGGAACACCACAGGCGAGTTGGCGAAATACGCGACCTCCGCGCGTACCTTGGGGAAGGACGCGATGCACGGCCCGCACCAAGTCGCCCAAAAATCCAGCACGACCACGCTGCCGCGCAAGTCGGAGAGCTGCTTGAGGCCGTCGCGGGTCGACCACGCGAAGTCGATTTGCGGCGCAGGATTATTGCGCACGGCATCGAGCTTGGCCTGATGCGCGGCCATGGCCGCCGTCCGCTTGGCTTTCGCCTCGGGGGTCAGGGAAGCCAGCATCCTGTCGGCCGTGTTGGCCCCATTGGTGCCGGGATAATTTTTCTGCACCGCCTCGTATTGGCCCTTGGCGGAGGCTTCGTCCTTTAGGACTGCCAGCGTGAACATCGCCCGATTGAGGCGGATGCCAAGCTCCGCCTCAAGTTGGCCCTTGTACTTGGCGAGCAGAACGTCGAACTCGGCTATCTCCGGGGCCAGTTCCCGCGCACTGGCGTGCTCGGCCCGCACCTTCCGCAGGATGCGTGAGTTCAACTCAGTGAGGTCCATTTGATAGGGTGCCACGACTGGTGCTTCGGTTGCATGGGCCGGAGGGGCGAACGCAGCAATGAGAAGCAAGATGAGATGACAGAGGAGCCGCAGGGGGCTTTTCATGGGGGAACGAAGGTTGCTCGCATTAGGGGCCGGCCTGCGCCGCTCAGAACCTTTTGCGAAGTGTGATCGTGTAGCGGGCCAGCCGCGGGTCGCCGTAGGCACTGTACGATGTGGTCGTGGACGCGGACGCGAGGATCGGCGGCTCGGTGTTGAAGATGTCCTGCACCCCAACGGTCACCCGGGTGTAGTTGAGAAACCGTTGCCAACGTCCGGTGGCATACCCGAATTCATAGCCGCCATACACATCATGGTAAACCTGGCTAGGGACCTTTGCCGTCCCATTGTTCAGGATAAGGCTGGCGATGGCCGCCGCCGATCCGGTGGCGGAATAGCCGAGGTAGGAATCGTAATATTGCAGGTTCCAGCCCGCGGACCATCGGCCACGTTTCCAATCGAGGCCCGCATTGCCGCGCCAGCGCAGAGGCCCGGTGAAGCCAACTTGGTTGACCAAGGGTGTGTTGGGCAGGATTTGAAGGGAAAACTGGGGCTGGTAGGTCGCGACAACATAGGGATGAAAGCTCCCCAGTGCGCCAATCTTGCGCTCGTAGTCCAACTGGAAATCATACGCCAGGAGCCTCCGCTTGGCCAAGTTTATGAATTGAGTGGAAAGCGCCAGGATCCGTCCCCCGGTGTAGCCCAGGGCCTGATCAGCCGCCGTGAGCGGTGCCCGCAACACGCGCCATGGAATCTGGCCCTCGTAGTCCAGATCCTGCTGAGGGCTCAGGGTTGTAATCTCATTCCGTTTGTCGATTTGAGTCACGTCCACCGACAACCGGAGCCCGGACATGAAACGTGGCGCATAGAGGATGCCCGCCGACAGGCTCCGAGAAAGTTCGGGATCCAAGGACGGGTTTCCGCCTTGGTTGAGGGTGATTGGACCGGTGCTCGCCAGACCCCCTCCGCGCTTGGGATCCATGAGATTAACGCCCGTAGAGGCAAAGGACAGAAAGCTGCCCAACTGATTGAGCGAAGGCGGCAGAAAGCCCGTGCCCCAACTCACCCGGAAAGAGATGTCCCTGACCGGCGAGTATTTGAACCCGGCCATGCTGCTATAGTCATGCAGTTTCCGAATCAGATAGGTGAAGGAGCCGGGGCCTGGGTCGTTCGGCCCCGAAACCGTGATCGTGCTTGTGTCGGGCCGACACATCGAGCGATAGGTGTCGTAGCGCACCGAGCCTTGGAATTCCAGTGCGCGCAGGAACGAAGTGTTCTTCTCGGAAAAGACCGGCACATGTGTTTCCAGATAGGCTGCACCCTGATCGACCGCCGTCCGTGGATACCAAGAAAACGTGCTCGGCACACTCGAGACCGACTTAAGGATCACGGACGGCTGACCCTCCCTGCGCCAATCGACACTGAGTGCCATCGTGAGAGGGCCGGACGGCAGTTGCCAGAGAGGGCCGGCGGCACGCAAGGTGCCTTCCTTACCGATCGTGCCGTAGTCGTAACGCTGCACCTGCTCCGGCATCAGGTAGGGCGTGTAATTCAGAGGATGCACATTCAAGTCGCGCACGACATCCAAGGTGCCGGCGACCAGAGCCGTGGAATAGGAGGGCAACGGGCCGGCTCCGTCGGGATCGCCCACCATGTTGGAGGGCGTGAGAATGAGATAGCGCGCCCGGGTCCAGGTGAGATCGACGCCGATGTTCCAGTCTCGCGGCAGCCGCGCCACCACACCCGCCGCGATGCGGTCGCTGTCGTTTTCCTGCCTGCTGAGGTAGGAGAGGTTGGTGATTGGATAGGCCACCACAATCGGGGTGGTGAATGGGTTGTCGGGCGCGGAGACCGGAAGGGTCACGGAAGTGGGCGAAGCAAAGACCATGGGAAAACTGCCGATGTTCTCCAGCGATGAAACGTCGACATAGGCCTCGACTTTGGTGCCGAACCGCCGCCGGCCGCCGACCGACCAGCTCCTGATGCTGGGTGTTGACAGCGCGCCAGTCAGTCCGCCCACCAACTGCGAGTCGGGCAGGGCGAGGTTGTAGGACCCCGCCCCTGCCACCAAGGCTGCGCCACCGTCGGAGGCTACACCCGTGTAGCCGGTCGGCACATGGGTATAGGGAGAATTGAGCGCCGTGCCGCTCTTCAGCATCAGGTTTGAGCCGTTCTGGCTGCGAATGTTGGGCGTATAGCCCTGCGGCGGAGTGACACTCGGCCCATAAATCGCCGCCGGATTGTTCGCCAAAAGCAACGCGCGCGAGCGCTGCGCAAAGTCACGGTCCTGCACCAGCAGCGAGGTGCCATCCGAAAAACTGGAACTGAAGGTCAGGAATGTTCTGCCGCCTTGCAGCGAGAGGCTGCCGTTCAGGTCGATCCGGCGCGTGGATGTATCGGTGTCGAAGGTGTTGCCGTAGGACAGGGTGGTCTCGATGCCGGTGTAGTCCTTCTTGGTGATGATGTTGATGACACCGCCGGTGGCGCCGCCGCCGTAGATACCCGAGGCCGTCGATGGCAGAATCTCAATGCGCTCAATCATGCTCAAAGGGATGCCATTGACATCACCCTGCGCGGTGCCGTTGCCTGCAGGGCCAACGTTTAGGGAAGGGATGCGCCGGCCGTCTACAAGGATGAGGGTCTGGTTCACGCCGAGTCCCCGCAGATTGACGGAGCTGTAGCTGTAGGAGCCCTGATTTCTAAGGGGCGTGCCGGCCCCGCTATTATTCATTGGCAGGCGGGTGCGGAAGAACTCGTCCAGGTTGGTGGCATTGGACTGCTCGATCTGGTCGCGACCGAAGACCACATATGGCTGCACGTCATCGCGCGTGCGCGGGAGGTCGGCGTTGATCGATTTCAAACCGAAGACCTCGAACTTGTTGAGTATCACCTTTCCGTCTTCAACCCTCGCCGGCACCTCATCGCTTTGGGGCCGGCGTGGGGCGTTTGGGTCGGGGACCCTCACCAGGCTCAACGCACCATTGGTGCGATCAGACACCACCTTCAATTCGGTCCCCTCCACCATCCGGTCGAGTGCCTCTCGCGGGGTGAGGTAACCATTCACAGCCTTGGTGGCGACGCCGGTCACGGCTTCTGCGGAATAGAGCAACTGCTCGCTGGACTGCTTGGCGAACTGCTTGAGCGCCGGCAAGGCCTCGCCCGCCGGGATGTCGAATGTCCTTTTCACCGCGGCCGCGAAGGAGGTGATGGACAGGCCAATGACACAGACAAGCGCAGCCGGTGCTGCGCGCAGGAATCGAGGTGTGCGGGTGATCATGAGATGAACCGCGAAAGCACGCGGGTTGACGGAACCACGCGCCATCACGGCAAACACCCTACGCAAGGGTGGCGAAGATTTTCACGGTTGGCCTGCCAGACCTGAGCAACACTCGGGCGAATCTCCGCTTGGACGAGAGAGGCCACTACCGCGCGGCACGCAGAATGGAGGCGGACTCGGTTTCCTCCACGCGCACCCCGTAGTTGTCGTGCAGCATGCGTACGAAGCCAGCCGGGTCATCTGACCGGAATGATCCGCCGAAGCATTTTGCGGCGAGATCCGGATCGGCAATGGCCAGTTGATGCCGGTTGTAGCGGTTGAATTCGGCGACGATTCCGCGGAGTGGAGCCAGTTCAAACTCGAGGCGTCCCTCCCGCCACGCCAGTTCGCGCCGGACTTCCTCCGAAGATACCGCCGCGCCGGCGCTGGCTGGCAGCACCGCCTCGACCCGGGCGGCGGGTGCGGGCCGCGCCACCACGACTTTCTGGTTGGCGGTGAGGACCGGCGCACCAAAGGCGTCCATCGTGGCGCTGTCCACGTCGGGAGCGTGCGCAAGCAGACTGTGGCCGGAAACGGCATCATCCACGCGGACGCGTCCTTCCGTTACCAACACCTCGATGGCGTGATCATCCAGCCGCACGTTGAACGCGGTGCCGACGGCCCGGACGGAAACGCCACCGGCCTCGACGATGAAGGGACGGGCGGGATTCCTCGCCACGGTGAAGTGTGCTTCGCCACGTTCGAGTCGCACGAGCCTTTCGGCTGGGCTGAAGTCAGCCGCGAGAACGCTGTCCGTATTCAGCGCAACCAAGGTGCCGTCGGGCAAATTCAGGGTGCGCAGACCTCCGACCTGGGTCGTGATTTCCCCGGAGTAGTGCGCGGGGTGCCAGTAACCGACGTAGGCAAGCGCGATTGCTGCTGCGGCGGCGCACGACAGTGCCCACGCGCGCAGCAACCGGTGGGTTGGAGCAGCTGGCACCGCGGGCGGCGCAAGCACAGTGGCGGCGGCTCCGCGTCCGAGAAGATTCCAGGTGCCGGCGAGTTCGTTGAAGATCTCCGCGTGGCGGGGGTCCGCGGTTAGCCAGGCTTCGAACTCGGCTTCCTGCTCCGGGCTCAGTCCGCGATCGCAGCGGCTGAACCAGTCGAGCGCGGCCTGCTCCCGGGCGTTTGGCGCGGGCATGGGTGTCGGCGATGAGGAAAACGGCGAGGACATTGCGGTCAGTGATTCATCGATGGCGAGGCCCGGGCGAGGCGTTCGCGGGTGACTCCACGGACGAGCAGGAACTGGCGGCAGCGGAAAACAGCGAGGCACAACTGGGCGTCCACGGTGTTCGCCGAAATGCCGAGACGTGCGCCGATCTCGCGGTGCGAGAGGTCGTGAAAGCGGCGAAGCGTGAGAATTTCGCGGCAGCGCGGCGGCAGGGCGGCGATGGCCTCGTGGAGAATGGCGAGTTCCTGCTCATGGGAGAATTTTTCGGCCGCATCGGGTCTTTCCTCCACCACGGGCAGGCGCTCGATATTCCCTATGGCGTCGGTCATCGACGCCTTCTGATGCCTCAGGATGTCAATGGCGGCGTTGCGGGCCGTGGCGAAGAGGTAGGGCCGGACTTCGCGGAGCTGTCCCGCCGAACGGGCGCGGAGCACCCGGGCGTAGGTTTCCTGGACCAGGTCGTCCACGTCGGCGAGTCCGGGAAATCGTCCGCGCAGGAACGCGCGCAGGGCGGGCTCGTGGGGCTGCACCTGCTCCGCGAACCACCGCGCATGGTCGGTGGCGTCGATCTGGCCGAACGCGGGCTGAGGCGGGTTCACGCTGGGAAAAGCGGGCAGCCGACACCCGTTGCGGGAGAAACGCAAGCGGACCAGCCACTGTGTCCGGAAAAACACTTTTCTTGAAAATTTGTTTAGGGTGTCCTGCCGGCTCACTCGTTATAGCACTGGCCGGAGGAGGCTGCGCGCCTCGCGATCATGGGCCGCCGTGGAGAACTTGCCAGCGCCGTTTCGCAACGCACGTCTCCCGGGCACAACAGAGCGTGCCCCTCCAAATGGTGAAAGATCAGTGGTCAATTTTCTGCGGTCAGTTTCTGAACTCGGCCCGCCGAAATCCGGTTCGTATTCGTTTCTATCCGTGATCATGACTCCGGAGACTTTCATCCCGTCTGGATCGTCATCGGCGGCGCGCAGTGTATCCCTTGACAGATAAAGTGATCACTGGGTTGCGAAAATGTGGATTGACCGCTGCCCTGTCAGGATCGGTCTCCAGGCACACCTTCCGGACGCCGCTCATGCAATTCCGTTGAGCAGCCCGGACCCGACCTTTTCACCTCAAGACGCAACCATGAATCCGAAAATCCGGCGCAACAAACCTTTCACGCAGTACGCATGGATGACGGCGCTGCTCATTGCCATGAGCGCATTTGTCTTCACTGCGCAAGCGCAGGCTCAGGACTGGCTGCCGGCGGCGAATCGCTACAGGGGCGTTTACGACAACAAACTCATCGGCAACTACGGCATTCAGTTTCAACGCGTCATCACCTGGAATGAGGGCAGGGCCGATGCCGGCAAGCGCGGATGGATCGTCACCGGCCAGGACGAAAACGGCGTGCGGGTTTCCCGCGATTATGGCGCCACATGGACGCATCCGCGCCTGTCCGGGTTGTTCTGCTCAAAGATTGCCGGGCTGTATCTGAATTCCGACGATGATCTGTTTGTCGCCCTGGGAGGGCAGTTCAGCTCGCAGGATTTTGTCACGATTTCAGTCGACGGCATTTATGTGGGTGACAGCAGCCTCACTCGCGCGAAACGCGTTGAAATCACGCGCCCGAGCGGACCCGGGCCGGACGCTCCAGGCGGCAAGCGCGCGTTCACCGAAGTCTCGTACGCGGGCAACAGCGTCATCCGCAGCAGCAATTTTGTGGCGCGCCGGCCGCAGACGGGCGGGTTGTCGGATGCGGATCGGCCGATCTGGGCGCTTGAGCAGATCCTGACCGACGGCAGCATCAGTTACATCGCTCTGTACAAGAGCACGGACGCCGGGGCTTCTTTCCAGTTTGTTCAGGAGCTTCCTGTCTCGCAGTATGCCTCCGGCAACGATGGCATCTACCACATCCTCGCCGCTCCGAACGGTGATGTCGCCATCCTCGGAAAACGGGGGCTGTGGGTGTCGCGGGACATGGGAGCCACCTTCACAAGGAAATTCCCTTCCAGCGGCAGCGTAGAAATCTCCGCGGGGTACTTTTTCGGCGGCGGAGCGGCCGCGCCTTCGGGCATGCGCATCGGAGTGTACGCAGCGAACGCCGACGGCGGCGTCTGGGAGACATCGGACATTCGTTCTGTCGCTTTTGCCAAACCCAATGGAAACAACGGCCTGCCCGCAAACTATCGGGTCTGGCATTTGGGCGGTTCGCCGGCGAACCCGGACAGGCTGGCGGTCTGCACCGACCTGCAGCCGGGGCTGCCGCCCTTTCTCAGCTCCGACGGCGGCAGAAATTTCACCGTCATTGAGGAGATAACGGGAAGCGGAGACGAAGCCTGGCGGTACAATGTCCGGCGCGGGCACGCCGGCTTTCATTTCTGTCCCACGGATGAATTCAAGTGCCTTATTCCGACGTTTCAGACCATGGCCCGCTCCCTCGACGGAGCGGAGCGCTCGGATGGAGACCTGGTCTCGGGATTCGACGGCATGCACACGAAAGGCAACGGATTCGATGCCTGGGGCGGCGACTGGAGGAAGATGCTGCGGGTCTGCCAGGATTCATTCGTCAACTCTTCGTACGGCGGAATGCATTGGGTTGCATCGGCCGGACTTGGAACCGGTTCGCCGGCCTTCAAGGATGCTCTTGGCGCGGCGGGTGCTGGGACCACGGGTTACGTCTCCGGCGCCGGCGGTGTCATTTGCCCGAACAACCGCGTCATTGCGGGAGCCAACCGGAACTCCGGGGGGCAATCGAATGTAATGGTGATCCTCGATCTCAATCCCGATGGCACCGTTGCCTCCTACACGCTCGAAAGTTCGCAGCTTAAATCGCGCGCCACGCACAGTCGAAGAAGCCCCAAAAATCCCGACGTGGCCTTTGTCGGCCGCTGGGCGATCAGCAATCTTGGCGCACCGAATCCTGCTGACATCGTCTTCACTGACCACAACAGCCACGAGATTTTCGACTGCCTCATGGATGGCGGCACCCTCGTCTCCTACTGGGCGAACGTCAGATCAGGGGGAACTCGAAGTGGAACGGAGATCTACCGGTCGACACACGACACCGGTGCGAACAATCAGACTATTCCCTGGTACATTCTGCCGACATCCTCATTTGTCGAACGCGCCATCTGCGCGGATTGTTTCAATCCGGAGCGCGTGCTCTATGTGCGGAATGATGACCGCAACGTGATCCGCGAAATCAGGCGCGTGGGTGCTGACCTGGTTGATTCGCCTCTGCGAAATTCCAGCGGACAGCCGGTCAACCTGCGCACCATGGCGGGCGGGATGCTCGACATTCTCACGACTGAGATCGGCTCCGCGGTCACGGTGCCGCCCGTGGCCACGGCGATCACGCAGCTCATCGCAGATCCCAACCAGCCCGGCGTCTTCTACGCCATCGCTGGTCTGCATGGCATGCCGAACTGGTGGAGGACGGTCGACAATGGAGTGACTTGGACGAACATTTCCGGTGACGCACCGAGGACGCTGTGGACGGGCGTGGTTCATCCGATGACGGGAGAGGTTATGGGTTTCAGCTCGATGGGTGAACACATTCACAGGTCCCCGGACGTTTACCCCGATCTGCCCGATCGCGATGCCCTGACCAGGCAGATGAAGGAGTATTTCGCAGATGTGCCGAAGGCGCCAGTCCTCTCCGCCGTGGGTCGGCTCGCAGCCGGAACGGAAGCCATCCAGCCCGCGCTTCCGACCGGGATCGAGGCCGGGGACATTCTACTGCTGATCGCCGAGACCGCCAATGAAGTGATCCACATCGCCGATGCCAACGGTGGATCGTGGACCCCAGTTGCCGGCACTCCGCAGGGAACCGGGTCACCGGGCGCTCCGGACGCCACTCGCCTTACCGCTTTCTGGTCGCGCTACAATGGCACGCAGGGAGCTCCGATGCTTTCCGACTCCGGAGATCATCAGATGGCCCGCATCCTGTCGTTTCGCGGGGCGGTCGCATCCGGCGATCCTTTCGACTCCGCCGCTTCAGGTGTCGAAGCGACGGCGGGGACAAGCGCGAACATTCCGGGAGCAACCACGCGCGCAGCGAACACCCTGCTGGTACTTGCAGCGACAGGCAGCCTACCGAATGCAAACGGCACGGCCAATTTCTCGGCATGGTCAAATGAAGATCTTGTCGCATTGAAGGAACGCTCGGATGAATCTTCCGATGCTGGCAACGGGGGATCCCTTGGCATTGCCACGGGAATTCTTGCCGAAGCAGGAGCCTGCGAAAACACGCGCGTCACCCTCGCCGTGTCGGGATCCCGGAGCCTTCTCAGTCTTGCCATAAAACCTGCGAGCGGATCCAACAGCGCGCCTTTGATAACAACAACCGCGCTGCCGAATGGTGTTCTCGGGCAGGCCTACAGCAGCAGGCTCGCGGCGAGTGGCGGGGACGGCGCGCTCGTGTGGAGCCTGGCATCAGGCAGTCTTCCGGCTGGACTGAGCCTTTCGGGCGAAGGCATCATCAGCGGCACTCCAACAGTCTATGGCGGTCCGATTGTTTTCACGGTTCGGGTTTCCGATGTTGATGGAAGCACTGGTGCCAGTGACGAGGACACCCAGACTCTGGGCATGGCGATTGATCCAGGCGTCAATGGGGTCTTTGCGTCCAGTCAGGATGTCGGCTCTCCTGTCCGCGCGGGCTCCGTCAGCTACAATTCATCAACGGGTGGCTACACGATTTCCGGTGGCGGGGCAGATATCACTGGAATGTCGGATCAATTCCATTTCGTGCATCAGTCGTGGGAGGGGGATGGCCGGATTGTTGCGCGGGTGACATCCGTTCAGAATACACACCCGTCGGCAAAGGCCGGTCTCATGTTTCGCGGAGGCACCGCCGCAAACGCAGTCAACGTCAATATCGCGCTCAGCGCCTCGGGTGGCACGCAGCTTTCGCATCGCGAACAGACTGGAGGGGAGACGATGGAGGACGCGCATGTATCCGGGGTTTCGGCCCCCTATTGGCTGAGATTGGAGCGCGTGGGGGACAGGTTCACAGCATGGCAGTCGCCCGATGGGCTTCTCTGGTTCCAGTCGGGCTCAACCTTGTTTGCGATGGCGGACAGTGCAGAGGTGGGGCTGGCCGTCACCTCGCATGACAACGCACAGTTGAATGCCTCAACCTTCGAATCTGTCAGTGTGACGAAGCCGCCCGATTGGTTCTCCGCCGACATCGGGTACATCGGATCAACGGGCAATACGGTTCATGACCGTGGAACCGACGTGATCACATTGAACAGTTCCGGAGCCGACATCGGCGGATACGCGGATGCGTTTCAATTTCACTATCTGGAAGCAAGGGGAGACACGACCATTGTCGCCGAAATATCCGCCGTTGAAAACTCCCACCCTGATGCGAAGGGCGGGGTGATGATCCGGGCGAATCTTTCGAGTGGATCATCGCATGCGTATCTTGGAATCTTGGCTGGAGGCGGCATCGAATTCCGCTTCCGCAAGGCCGAAGGCGGCGGCACGTCGCAGGAGGTCGACGCGGACGTCGCAGCACCGCGATTCGTCAAACCTCGTTCGCGCTGGATCAACATTCCGCGTCATCACCCCCGATGGCGGCATTTGGACACAGCTGGTCAGCCCGCAACCATCCCGATGAATGAAGCCGCATGTGGGCCTTTGCGTCGTTCCATCGTCAACCGCCGTTCCTCTTCAAGTCCGCTTTCGAAAGCGTGTATGTGAAGTAGCGCTCCCGGGGAAATTTGCATCGGCCGGGCGCATGCTTGCGGGATCTCTCCATAGGGCGTATGGAGGAGGGCGCGCCGTTGCACCCGAGGATGGGCGTGAAGTTTGTCGCCGGACCATCTCCACACGGGCATGACAAGGTTCGAGGCAGGCCGTCGACGGCGCGGCCGCGGCAGGCGGTTCCATTCCCATTTGAATCATGTGTTGCCGATTCCGCCATGGCATCAAGCGGAATAGCGCCTTCCCGCTGGTCATTGTGTGCCGAGACTTATTGATGCGAATGATGATGTGTGCCCCGCGGTCTCCGGACTGACACAAGTACGAAAAGTGAGGTTTGACCCCTTTGGCTTGAGAAGCCGTGGAAACGGTTTGATTCGGACATGTGGTTACACTTTGTCCGGGGACATAGGTTACTTTATGATGCCTAAAATTGACCTTTGTGTAGCAGCGCAACACCACTAGCCAGGCCAGCATCGGAGACGATGCGAAGAAAGGTCGGCTGTGGACGTTTTACCCATGAAAACCCGATACGCCCTTTTTGAAAGCCTCCGATTGTCAGTCTCGCCATGCTGTCCGTCTAGAGCATGTCCGAAAACATGCATTCTTGATGGCAAGAATGTAACCCATCACCATGGACAATCTGTCACCTATCACTCCGGATCATACCAACCGCGGTTTCCACGTGCGACGAACCTCGGCCGGAACTTGGTCGTGTGGAATTTCCCCTCGTAGCACCGGGGCGGAATCTTCGCGGCCCTCGCCGAGAAATGGGCGAACAATGCGGACATGGCTTCACGTCGATGACCCCGCGGACCTCCGCCCTCAAATCGTCAGAATTCCGCTGTGTCTCGGTGGTCGGAATGGTCCGCGTGGCCTCCTCCTCCTGCCACCCCACCCGGAAATCCCGTGGCGAGTCAAAGGGCTGCAACTGGATTTGACAGCCCTGCCCTGACGGTGCTACACTAGTTACAAGAGTTACCATAGGAGGAAAACCATGAAAACAACCGGATCGATGGTCATCAGCATGCGTCTGCCGCTCCACAGCGGGAAGCGCCTCAAGCGCATGGCGGCCACCCACGGCTGGACGCCGAGCGACGCCAGCGCCCGCCTGGTCGAGGAAGGGCTGCGCCGCGCCGATTTTGCCTTCATCGACTTCCGCGACACCAAGGCCGGCCGGCAAGCCTGCGTGCAGGGCAGCTCGCTGGCCGTGTGGGAAATCATGCTGCTCGCCCGCGCGCACGGCACCAAGGCCGCCGTGGTCGCGAAGCACCTGCGCTGGCCCGAGGCCAAGGTGCAGGCGGCCTTCAACTATGCCCGCGCCTACCCGGACGAGATCGACGCCGCACTCGCCGAGCACGACGAGACGGGCTTCGACACCCTGTCGCGGATGCTGCCGCAGGCGCGGGAGTTTGTCGGTCGCGGTCCCACCGGAGATTGATCCCGTGCTGAGGCTCCTGCTCGACGAGCACGTATCGCCGGACGTGGCGGACGGCCTGCGCCGCCGGCCCAAGGCGCCGGCGGCCATCGGCCTCGCCGAATGGGAGGACGGCCGGTTCCTCGGCGTGTCCGACGAGCTGACTCTCGCCGCCGCCGCGGAGCAAAACCTCACGCTCGTGACCTACGACTGCAAGACCATCCCGCCCCTGCTCAAGGCCTGGGCGGAGGAAGGCCGTGCGCACGGCGGTGTGATCTTCGTCGATGACAAGACCATCGCGCCGTCCGACATCGGCGGGTTAGTGCGCGCCCTTGCGGAACTCGCGCGCGATCTCGCCAAGGCCGACATGACGGACGCGGTGATTTTCCTGCGCCGGGAAAAGCGGCCCTGACGCGAACCTGCCGGATTTGGGCGTGCCGTGGCGCGTTCTTTGGTATGAGCGATCAAAAGAGGGTCAGCCTTGAATGGCACTAAGTTAAATGATGGAGAGACTAGCACTGGCCACTGGGAAGAAATCGGGCGAAGCCGAGTACGGCGACGATCAAGCTGGAGGTGCAGGCAGCGGGATTCATGGGTTGGTGCGGCGGAAAACTTGCGGATGCGCGTTCCATATTGCCGGAGAGCGCGGACAAAAGGCGCCGGAATGCCGACGCCGGTTTTTGCGGACAACTCGAATGCGATATTGGGTGAAAGCTTCCCCGTCGCGTTGGGATATTCGATATTCTGGTCCAAGAGCGGAAATGATGCTTGGAGTGGAGAGTCGTGAAGTCGTGTGCATGAAATCGAACGCAGTTCGTCTCATCTCCATGCGCCCCTGAGGGTGCCGCCGATTCACCCCGTGTTGCATTTCTTGAAATGCGGTCGAGACCAATTGCCAGGACATCTTGGCTGAATTGGCGGCCCGCATAGGCCGCTCAGGGCATTGACCCGGACCGGCGATGTACCGGGTCGCGGTCGGATCCCTGTTGCTTTCACCTCAAGGTGGACTGCTTTCCGCTCGCCCGCGCGCGGCGCATGGCTGAATCTTTCTTCGCCGGCGGCTACGCGGCTGCCGGTTTCTTATGGAGCACGTTCTGATCATCCACGAGGTCGCTGACTATGACGCCTGGAAAAGGGTGTTTGATGACGCTGCAGGGATTCGAAAGGCGGCCGGCGAACGCTCGTATCAGGTTCTTCGCTACGAAAATGAACCAAGGAGGATCGTCCATTTTTCGGCGTGGACGTCGGCTGCGGCGGCGCGGGCTTTCTTCGAGAGCCCTCGTCTGGTGCAGATCCGCAAGGATGCGGGTGTCAGGGCGCCGGACTTCATCTACCTCAAGGAGCTGGAGTCCGGCACGCTTTGACGAAGTCTCTTGGTTTTTCCCTGGTCCCCTCTGTGTGTCTGCACGTCCGTTGTGCTTTGCCGTTTGCTAGAATCGGCCAAGCCAGGTGAGCGGATCGGACGCACTGGGAATGACGGCAGCGAGTCATCGTTGAAGCCCGCTGGCCGGACATCGGAGTTTGCTTCCGGGAATAGCGCCGGCACGATTCATCCGGTCATCGGTCAGTCCCACCTCAACCCCAGAACACCATGAAAGGTCCCACTGCCCGGGAATTCGACCAGGAACTCCTGGATCTCTACGACTACTACGCACACGGCCAGATTGACCGCCGGACTTTCTTGGACCGCGCGGCGAAATTTGCCGTCGGCGGCATCACGGCGGCGGCCTTGCTGGACATGCTCAGCCTGCAATACGCGTTTGCCAGCCAGGTGCCGAAGGACGACGGCCGCGTCATGTCTTCCTACGTGAACTATGAGTCGCCGGATGGCAGCGGCGGGATGCGCGGCTTGTTCGCCAAACCCGCCGGGGCGACCGGACCAACCGCGGGAGTCGTGGTCGTCCATGAAAATCGCGGCCTCAATCCCTACATTGAGGACGTGGCCCGTCGGGTGGCGCTCGCCGGCTTCGTCGCCTTCGCCCCCGACGCCCTTTACCCGCTCGGCGGCTATCCCGGCAACGACGACGAAGGGCGCAAGATGCAGCAGAAACTCGATGGCAAAAAGTCACCGAGGACTTTGTCGCGGCCACGAGGTTTCTGCAGACCCACTCGGAATGCAACGGATCGATCGGCGTCACCGGATTCTGTTTCGGAGGCGGCATGGCCAACACGCTGGCCTGGCGTCTGCCCGAAATCGTCAGGGCCGCGGTTCCCTACTACGGAGGCCAGCCGTCCGCGGAGAACGCCGCGAAAATCAAGGGCTCGCTCCTGCTGCACTACGCGGAGCTCGACACCCGGGTCAACGCGGGATGGCCCGACTACGAAAAAGCCCTGAAGGCGGCGGGCATCGACTATCAGGCGTTCATCTACCCTGGCGTGCACCATGGGTTTCACAACGACACCACGCCCCGCTACAATAAGGCGGCGGCCGAATTGTCGTGGAGGCGCACGATCGAGTTTTTAAAGAACAAACTGGCGTAAGGCGGGGCGTCAGCCCCGATGCTTGATGCGTCGTTCCTCATTGATCTCAAACGTGATATTGGCACGGGTGCCGCGGGACCTGCGATGGACTGGCTTCGCAGGAGTCGCGGTGCACGGCAGCGCGCCTTGCTGATCAGCTGCGTGTTGGCTGTTCGGAGTTAACGTATGCCAGCGTTCTGCGTCCGCCGGGCAAATCCGATTTGCGGACTTTGACGGAAACCGGCAGATTGGGGGGCTCAATGACCTCTTGTTCCCCGATCCTCCGTGGTGCTGCGTGTATCGCCTTGTTTGTTGCCGGAATGGGCACCCTTTCAATCCGTGCCGCGGCGAATGGGGAGGGTGGGCTGGCGCTCGTGAAGTGGTCGGGCGCAATCAATGTACCCGATCCCGTGGCCTGCAGCGTGGATCCGCAGGGGCGGGTCTATGTCACCTCGACAACGCGCCGCAAGGCCGCGGATCTCGACATCCGCGAGCACCTGATGTGGGTTCCAGACGATGTCGCATTGACGAGCGTGGATGAAAAGCGCGCCTTCCTGAAGCGGGAGCTGGCACCGGGAAAACTGCGGGTGCCGCGCGGGATGCTGAAGGACCACAATGGCGACGGCTCCATCGACTGGCATGACCTGACCGCCTTGAAGGAACGCGTGTACCAGATGCGCGACACCGATGGCGATGGCGTGGCCGATCGCCTGACTGTGTTTGCCGAGGGATTCAACAGCGAGGTCAATGGAATCGCCGCGGGCGTGCTCTATCACGACGGCTGGGTGTATGTCACGGTGGCGCCTGAACTCTGGCGGCTCAGGGACACCGATGACGACGGCGTCGCGGACATCCGCGAACTCGTGGTGAGCGGCATGGGCCTGCATTTCGGCTACGCCGGTCATGACATGCACGGGCTGATGGTGGGACCTGACGGCCGGATTTATTGGAGCAACGGCGACAAGGGTGTGAACGTGACCACGAAGGACGGGCGCCACTTTTTTTATCCCAATGAAGGGAGCGTCTTCCGCATCGAACCCGATGGAAGCGGATTCGAGGTTTATGCGCACGGCCTTCGCAATGTGCAGGAGCCGGCGTTCGATGATTTTGGAGATCTCTTCGGCGTGGACAACGACGCGGACATGAACGGGGAGCGGGAGCGTTTTGTCTGCATTCTTGAAGGCTCCGACAGCGGGTGGCGGTGCAACTACCAGTACATGATGGAGCAGAGCCCATGGATGCGGGAGCTCCTGTGGAAACCCGCGTTTGACGGACAGAGTGCCCATCACCTGCCGCCGCTTTCAAACTACTCCGACGGTCCGGCGGGTTTTCGTCATGATCCGGGCACCGCGCTTTCAGGAGCGCAGCGCGGCATGTTCCTCCTGAATGAGTTTCCCTCGGGAAAAATGCGGGGCTTCCGTGTGGAGGAGACAGGGGATTCCTACCGGATGGTTGATGCGCGCATCCTTCATGAGGGGGTGATGGGCATCGGCATGGCCTGGCATCCCGATGGATCGCTGATGATGGTGGACTGGATCGGCGGCTATCCGCTCGACGGGCTGGGGGCGGTCTGGAAGGTGGACGCCGCTTCGGGGGTGGATGTGGAGGAGCGGCGCCAGACGCAGGCGATCTTGTCCGCGGGATTCGACCAGCGGTCGCTAAATGAGCTGAAGACCCTGATGGCGCATCGCGACCAGCGTGTGCGTCAGGGTGCACAATTCGCGCTCGCGGCGAGGAATGACGCGGTGACGCTGCTGGCCATGGCGTCGGATGCGAAAGGCGCGCTGCTGGGGCGCATACATGCAATCTGGGGTTTCGGACAACTGCTCAGACGGCGGGCGGCCGCTGTGGATGACATGGTGCCGCTTGCGCGGGACACCGAGCCCGAGGTTCGCCGGCAGGTCGTCCGCATTCTGGGAGACGCGCCGCTGACCTCGGAGTCGACCTCTGCGATGATAGCGTGCCTCGCCGATGAATCCGCGCGGGTTCGTGTTCAAGCTGCGATCGCGCTGGGCAAGAAGCATGTCGCCGAAGCGGCGAATGCGCTTTGGCGGTACGCGGATGCTGCGGGCAACGATCCCGTTGGCCGCCACGCAGCCGTCTTTGCGCTTGCGGGATGCGCGCGACCGGAAGAACTCGCGGGCAGGAAGAATGCCGCGTCCGCCGCTCAGCGCATGGCTGCCGTGCTTGCCTTGCGCAAGCTCGCGTCGCCGCGCATAGCGGAGTTTCTCGCGGACCCGGAGCCGCGGATTGTGGCGGAGGCGGTGCGCGGCATCCACGACGATCGTGGTATTCCCGACGCTCTTCCCGCGCTTGGCGCGCTGCTTGACGACAACCCTTCCGAAGATGCCGTCGCGAGGCGAGCCATCAATGCCTGCTTGCGCCTGGGTACGGAGGGTGCGGCGAAGCGCCTTCTCGCGTATTCACTCAATGCGTCCGCTGAGACGGAATATCGTGCCATCGCGCTCAACGCTCTCTGCGTCTGGCCCGAACCTCCGAGGCTCGATCTGGTGGATGGCTGCGCGCGGACATTTCATCCGGCGCCGATAGCGGAGCAGCTCACGCCCAGGCTTGGCGAACTCCTGGCCGTTGCCGATCCGACACTGAAGTCGCTGGCGATCCGCGTGATGATCGCCCACTCCCTGCGTGCGCGTCCCGAGCAGATCGCCGCGATCGTCCTGGACCCCACGGCTGCCGCCGATCAGCGGGCGCTTGCGCTCAAGCTGCTCGGCGAAAAAGTCCGCGAGCCGGGCGCTGGAGCGAGCGCCATGCAGGCGGCGTTGGACAAAGGATCGCCTGATGCGCTGCACATGGCTGCGATGGAACTGCTGATTCCGAGCGACGCGGCGAAACTGTGCGCCGAAGCGCGAACGGTCCTCGCTGAACGCGGCGTGACGGAAAAGCAGCACACGATTGCACTGCTGGCGCGCGCGGGAGCGGAGAAAGCTGATGCTCTCCTGCTGGAACTTGGACGCGATCTGGCCGCCGGGCGCTGTGATCCGGCGCTGAAGCTCGATGTGATCGAGGCGCTGCGGAGCCGGGCACGGGAGAACGCGGCGCTTGAGGCACCCGTGAAATCGTATGATGCGTCGGCGGAAGGAAAGGCGCATGCGCAACTTCTGCAGGGCGGTGATACCCGCGCCGGTGAAACCATCGTCAACACCCACCTCAATGCGAACTGCCTCGCGTGCCATTCGCTTTCGAACAATGGCGGAAGCGAGGTGGGTCCGAATCTCAGGACAATCGGTTCACAGCGTTCGAGCGCGGAATTGCTGGAGTCGCTTCTGGCGCCTTCGTCGAAGATCGCCCAGGGATTCGGACTCGTGACGGTTGCGCTGCGCGATGGAAGCACGGTCAGCGGCACGCTGGCGAAGGAGGACGGCACGACGGTTTCGGTGCGGCAGTTTGACGGTCGCTATCAGCACATTCCCCGTTCGAACATCAGGGAGCAGAGCGCGGCAGTTTCCATCATGCCACCGATGCTGGGCATACTTGAGCCGCGGGAAATCCGCGATGTCGTCGCGTTTCTTTCCTCCTTGAAGTCAGGGCGGCAGTCGCGTGCGGCGGAGGAAACGGACGTCCGCAAAGAGTAGGGTCAAGCCGGCGGGAGGATTGGCTCCGGAAACCCGGGTGAGCCAAGCCACCCCGCAAGATCCTCGTCGCTGAGAATGTTGCTTCCAAACTGGTAGTCCGACGCGAGCAGCGAGGCGTAGGCGGTCTCGCCAAAGCGGCGGCAGTGGAGAAGGACGTGCGCGTGCTGACCGGGTCCGCGCACGAGCCTGCCGATCGCCTGGTTCACCTTCTGCATGCCGGGAATCTGGTAGACTCTCCTGAACGCGGCGTCCCGCCCCTCCGATTGCAGGCCGTTCATGCGGGCGTGCTGGACCGCGTTGACTTCCGGAAGCGCCGGGCCGACGACCATGGCGTGGGTGACGCGGCCGCCGAGAAGATCGACGCTCTCGGCGAAGCCCGATCCGAGCACGAGAAAGAGCGCATCCGACAGAAGCAGGGACTCCTCGACCCAGGCGGCCTGCGCCGCCAGGTCCATGGCGCGCGGCTGCATTGCGACACGAAGCGGGTTTCCGGAGCGGGCAAGGGCGTCGGCGATGGATTCGGCATAGCGAAAACTCGGAAAGAAGACGACGATGGCGGACGCGGCTGCAGCGCGCAGCGACTCCACGGTCGCGGCCGTCGTTGCGGCGGACACGGCGCGTTTACGGTAGGAGGTGTCAACCCTCAGATCGTAGGCTATGCGATAAGCGCCTGTGCGCCAGGGCGTGTGTGCGACGACCTGGGAAAAGTCTGATGCGCACGAAACGGAGACCTGTTCGCGGAGGGAACCCGCGATGTGTGGATCGCCATCCAGTCCCACCGCCGTCCTGAAGGCGTCGCTCGGTCCGAATGTGGCGCTTGAAAATATCACCGCTCCGAAGCTTCGCAGCGTGTTGCCGGTGAACGTCGATGCGTCGAGACAGGTGAACCTGAGTTCTCCGGACGACGGACTCCAAAGCAGCCTGGGGAACGACGACTCTGTCAACCAGGCGTTCAACTCGACGACCTGCCACAGGCGCTCGCTCGAGACGGGGCCGAGAGTGGAATAGTCCACAAAGCCGCCCGCGATATTTTCCGCCAGACGCTGCAGAGTGTCCTTCAGATCGTCCTCGATTCTCGGGACAAGTTCGTCGCATACCGGCAGGCTCGCCAGCAGGTCGGTCCACGCCGTCCATGCCCGGCGCAGCGCGGTGCCGGCATCCGAGTGTTCGAGATCGGCGAGGGTCGCCTGGGCATCGGCGGCGTTCATGGAATGGGAAAGGGCGTCCGCGACGCGGCTGGGCAGGTTGTGCGCTTCGTCGACGATGAGCAGGGTTTGTGAAGCATCGAATCCGGGCTGCTCAAGAAATAGGCCGCGGTTGCGTGGCGCGAAGACGTAGTTGTAATCGCCGATCCAGACGTCGTTGAAGGCCAGGGCCGCCCTCGTGATTTCGTAGGGGCAGATGAAAGCGTCACGTCCGGCGACCCTCAGTGCATCGAGGTCGCGCCGATGGTCATCCAGCAGAAAAAAGCGGGAGAGCCCGCTTGCCGGCCAGCGATCAGCCGCTCCCGCGAGGTAGGCGCAGCTTTCGCGGGCGCAATGAAAGGTGGTGTTGATGCAGTGTTCCGATTTCGCGCGCACCTGCCAGACGGCGAGCGACTGCGTGGAGGACCCGGATCCCGGGTGATCCGGCGTTTCGTCCGCTGCGGTCATTGTCTTCAGCGTCTTGACGACCTGGAGCTGACCGGTCGACTTGCCGGTCAGATAGATCACGCGGGAGAATCTCCCGTCGCGAAGCTGTCCGAGCGCGCACTCAAGCAGCATGCCAGTCTTGCCGAACCCCGTTGGAGCCTCAAAGGCGACAAACCGGTGCGCCGCAAGGGCGGCATCGAGGTCGATGCGCGTGGACTCCTGGCCCGGGCGCAGATCGCTGAAGGCGGGGCGGAACCGAAGCCGCCTCAAGCGCTCGCGCGCCTGCCGGCGCAGGTCGAGAAATGCGACCAGGCTTTCGAGTCGCGAAGTGAAAAGCGACTCCTCCTCCCGCGTGATCCTGACGATCTGAGCCGCCCCCGAACCGATCTCGATGAAGAGCAACTGGCCGGTGACGCTTGTATCGGGATTCTCGATACGCCAGAGCGCCAGGTAGGCCGCCACCTGGACAAAGTAGTGCGGATACAGGGCGCGAAGGGCGGTGTCGTCGGCGGGCAGGGGAGTTGTGATGGTCTTGATCTCGCGAAGCGTGCGCGGCGACGACTCCGCGGGAGGAAGAATCTGGTCGATGCGTCCGTTCAGGGTGATGAGCCATCCGCGATGAGCGACGGAGCCTGCGATGGGCGCCTCCGCCTGCGCTGTCGGTTGCCCGGCCAGGGTCTGTCTGTGCAAACGCTGGTGCCAGTGGGTTCCGATCTGCGCGCGCCAGAGGCCCTGCTGACCTCCGGAACTCTCGCGCGGGCCGACGACAAACTCCGAAAACTCACCCACGCTCAGGGCGGCGGTTCGGCGATCGAGGTCAAATTCCATCGAAGCGGGGGGGGACGTCTAGTCGACCAGCACGTCCGTGTGTCCGCGCAGAAACTCCTCCATGCGCTGCTGGAGCTCCGGGAGTTCGGGGATGCCGGCGGCGTCCGCAGGCAGTTCGGCCAGGGGACTCTTGAGAAGCTTTTCCGCGGGTTCGCGCAGCGATGGTGGAAGGGACGGCAGCCATTGCTGCTTGATCGGATAGCCCTCGTCGCGGGCGAAGCAGTACAGGCTCTTGAAATAGACGATTTCAGGCGAGGCATTGCTCGCAAACGCCGAAAAGCTTGTGCGAAGCAGCGCGTACAGTTTCGTCCGGCTGTCCTCCGCGACCGGGTTTCGGCAGACGAGCGTGGCAAAGGCTGATGCATGCCGTAGTGATTCGAAATCCCTGCCTATTCCGGAGAGGCGCGTGAGCAGACGTGTCTCCCTGACAAACCAGGTTGGCCCCTGTCCGCGGTTTTCGACCTGGAGAGAAACTTCGTCGAAGAGGTCGATGACCGGCTGGGTGGATCCCGCCTTGCGGGACAGGCGATTCAAGACTGTGAGATGGCCGTGCTCGGAGGAGAAGACAACGAAGGTCTGGAATTTCTCCGCCGGGGGCTTCTTGAAAATAACCCAGGCGTCGGTGGCCAACGACGGGCTTGACACGGTAGGTGGTGGATCAGGGCGTCAGCGTGGGCTGAGGCTGTCCTGGAAGGCTGATTTTTCCGACGGCTGGGTCCATGGAGGAACGACTGCGCCCCCCGAGATGATCAGCTTCATTCCATCGCCCACACTCATGTCCAGGTCCACGATCCTGTTTCTCGGGACCATGATGAGAAACCCGCTCGTTGGGTTTGGGGTGGTTGGAACAAAAACAGACCAAGTCTCCTCGGGTAGCTTCGCCTGGGTTTCACCCCGGGCGCGATCGGTGAGAAAGCCGATCGTCCAGACCCCCTCCCGCGGAAACTCCACCATGACCACCTTGCTGAAGATGTTTCGATTCTGGGAGCTGAACGTGCCCACGATCTGCTTGACCGTGTTGTAGACCGTGTTGACCCCGGGGATGGATTGAACGGCGCGTTCCGCGAGGTGGCCGAAGTAGCGTCCGAGGAAGAACCGCGAGACATGACCGAGCAGGGTGACGACACTGACGACGAGCAGGGTCGCGAGCACGTTCCACAGGATCTCCAGGCTCGGATGCTCGCGCAGGTGGTCCGGAAGGAAGAAGAAAAACAACGGGCGGAACCGGCCGCCGACCGCCTCGACCAGCCAGGAAAACACGACCCAGGTCACCGCCAGCGGGGCCAGGAGCACGAGTCCCGTGAGGAACGCATTGCGAAGGGAGGCGAGGCGTGAAATCGGCGCGGACGACATGGAGAGGCGGCATTGTCGGTGCATGCCTCGCGTGACGCAATCGCCAAGCGGGCGCGGCGAAGCGCACTCCGCGCAGTTCATTGGCACTGCGGAAATCTTTGCGATATTCGCGTTTGCATACGGGCGGGAAGCGATAAGTTGCGGATTTCGCCATGCAGGTCCCGACCCATCTCCACGTCAAAGGCGCGCGGGAGCACAATCTGAAGAACCTCGAACTCAGGATCCCCCGGGGGAAACTTGTCGTGGTGACGGGGCCGTCGGGCTCGGGCAAGTCCTCCCTCACCTTTGATACGATCTATGCGGAGGGCTACCGGAAGTACATGGAGTCGCTCTCGACTCAGGCGCGGCAGCTCCTTGAGCAGCTCAAGCGCCCGGACGTCGATTTCATCCACGGGCTTTCCCCCGTGCTGGCGATCGAGCAGAGAACGGGAAACAACTCGCCGCGCACCACGATCGCGACAGTCACGGAGATCTCCGACTACGCGCAGCTTCTCTGGGCGCTGCGCGGCGAACAGCACTGCCCGAAGGATGGAGGCCGCGTGGTGCAGCGTTCGCTCGATGACAATGTGCAGCATGTACTCGAGCGCTGCGCCGGTGAGCGCATCCAGATTCTCGCGCCGGCGCTCGTGGCGAAGCCCTCCGTGCTGCGCGACGAGCTGCCGCGGCTTCGCCAGCGGGGGTTTCAACGCATCCGCATCGGCGGCGAGATCCGCAGTCTGGACGAACCGAATCTCGTGCCGACGGGCACGCAGGAAATGGCGGTGGACATCGTTATCGACCGGCTCGTGGCTTCGGCCGAGCAGCGCAGCCGGCTGGCGGACTCGCTCGAACTGGCCTTTCGCGAAGGCTCCGATCGCGCGCTGCTGCTTGTGCAGAGAACGGCCGGCGACCCTGTGAGGGATCTGCCGCTCAGCCAGTCGCTGGCCTGCGAGCGCTGCGGTGATGTTTTTCCCCGCCTGACTCCGCGTCATTTTTCCGCCAATCATGCGGATGGAGCCTGCGGCACGTGCGGAGGACTTGGGCGCAAGCTGCGGTTTGTGCCGGAACTGATTGTCGCCGACCCGGAGAAATCGGTGCGCGAGGGGGCGATCAAGCCCTGGCGCATTGGCGGAAAAAATCTCATCATCCGCCACAACGCCCTGCTCAAACAACTGGCTGAGCAGCTTCCGTTCGATCCGGAGAAACCCTGGAAGGATCTGCCGGAGGAGACGCGGAGGATCATACTTCACGGCGCGGAGGACCGGCTGTTCGCCTTCAAGCTCCGTCGCATGCGGGAGGCCCGGGTCATGCCGTTCGCGGGGGTGATCGCCGATCTGGAGGAGAGTTATCGGGAGACCGACAGCGATGGATTTCGCGCGCGCCTCAGCACCTTCATGGTGAGCGGCCCGTGCCCGGAGTGCGCGGGCTCCCGCCTGAATGCCCGCAGCGCGGCGGTCAGGCTGCAGACGTCGGGTGGATCGATCACCTTTCCGCAGTTTCTGTCCCGTGACATCGCCGATGCGGAGTCGGTGGCGAACGCGTGGATCGCGGAGCCGGGCGTCACCGACGCGATCCGTGAAGTCGTGACCGGCATCCAGCAGCGACTGCATTTTCTATCGGAAACCGGGCTGAGCTACCTGACGCTGAACCGCGACTACGCGACGCTTTCCGGCGGCGAGGCTCAGCGGGTCAGACTGGCCACGCAACTGGGGATGGGGCTCATCGGGGTGATCTACGTGCTGGACGAGCCCAGCATCGGACTGCATGCGCACGACAACGAGAAGCTCCTGGAAACGCTCCGCGCGCTGCGCGACCGCGGAAACACCGTGCTGGTCGTCGAGCATGATGAGGAGACGATGCGCATGGCGGATGAACTCATTGAGCTCGGACCCGAGGCTGGCAGCGAGGGCGGGCGACTGCTCTTCCAGGGTTCGCCGGCGGACTGCGCGCGGCTGCCCTTCAAACTTTCGCGCACGGGACCCTTTCTTGCGCGGAAAATGGGAGTGACCAAGGATTCGGCGACGAAGGCGCCTGACGGCTCCTGGCTGACCGTGCGGGAGGCGCGGGAGAACAATCTCCAGGGCATCGACGTGCGTTTTCCCATCGGCCTGCTCACGTGCGTGACGGGCGTTTCCGGCTCGGGCAAGAGCACGCTGGTGAATGACATCCTGGCGGTCGCGGCGGCGCGGAAACTCAATGGAGCGCGCGCGACTCCCGGACGCCACAGACATATCGAGAACCTCGATTCATTCGAGCGGCTGGTGCAGGTGGATCAGGAGCCCATTGGCCGGAGCCCGCGTTCGAACCCCGCGACGTTTGTCGGCCTGTTCGACCTGCTGCGCGACCTGTTCTCGCGAGTTCCCCTGGCGAAGGTGCGCGGCTACAAGGCCAGCCGCTTTTCCTTCAATGTGCGGGGCGGGCGATGCGAGCGCTGCCAGGGGGACGGCATGATCAAGCTGGACATGCTGTTCATGGCCGACGCGTACGCCCCCTGTCCGAGCTGCGGAGGACGGCGCTACAACCGGGAGACGCTGGAGATTCTCTTTCACGGCAGGTCGATCGCGGATGTCCTGGACATGACTGTGCGCGATGCGATCGGGCTGTTTCGGAACATACCGAAGGTGATCGACAAGCTGGCGACGCTCGAGGCGGTTGGGCTGGGTTATCTCAAGCTCGGCCAGTCGGCGACCACGCTGTCGGGGGGCGAGGCGCAGCGGTTGAAGCTGTCGCTCGAGCTCTCCAAGCGCCAGCAGGGGGAGACGCTTTACATCCTCGACGAGCCGACCACGGGCCTGCACTGGGTCGACATCCAGCGGCTGCTCGACCTGCTGTTCAAGCTGCGGGATGCGGGAAACACGATCATCGTCATTGAGCACAACCTCGACGTGATAAACCTTGCGGACTGGATCGTTGACCTTGGTCCGGGTGGAGGAAAGGACGGCGGCCGGCTGGTGTTTGCCGGCCCCCGCCCGGAGATCGAAACCGTGCCCGCATCGCTCACCGGCGCAGCCCTGAAAAAGTGGCGCAGGGCCGCCGGGTAAATTTCACGCGGAGTCGAGGATCGGCCAATGCAGTTGGTGGGGCACGCTTTGTCGTGACCAGGGGACGTGCGATGCGCAACGGTGCCGGAAGGTTCAAACGCGAAGTCGCGAAGACGCGAAGGATGGAGAGGGAATCGGACGGATGATTTTCACGCGGAGCCGCGGAGCACGCGGAGAGATCGGTCGGAGGGCGAAGCCATCATTCGAATTTGAGGGCGGATTGGCGGATGTTGTTGGGTGGCGCGCTCCGTCGTGCCCGGGGTTGCCTTTGCAGGCGGTTTGTCCAGATTTGAGGCCTGTACTCCATTCCATGCTGAACCTTCCGGACGTGATTCGGTCGAACCGCGCCTTTGATCGCCTGAGCATCGGCGATGTGCTTATCGCGCGTTACACGTGTCCGCTGACCGATGACGAGGTGGGCTTGTGGGCGGAAAGCGATTACCTTGTGCACGTCCTGACCGGCAGGAAGACCTGGCGCACGGCCGCCGGCACGTGGACTGCGCGGGCTGGCGACGCGATCTTTTTCAAGAAGGGCGCCTGCATCGTGGAGCAGCACCGCGAGGAGGAATTCTGCGTGCTGATGTTCTTCATTCCCGATGCGCTTGTGCGCGAAGTGGTGAATGACCTGGGGCCAGGTCCGGCGCGGGAGTCGAAGGCTGTGCAGGATCCGTCGGCCGCGATCCGCGTGCTCGATGACGTCACGCTCACGGGCTTTTTCCACTCGATGCGGACCTATTTTGCGCAAACTGAGCGCCCGCCTGAGGCGCTGCTGCGGCTGAAGCTGAAGGAACTGCTCGTGGGGGTGATGACGGGTCGGCACAATCCCGAACTCGCTGCGTACCTCGGGTGGCTTGCGGGTCACGTTCTCCCGCCGCTGGCGTCGCTCATGGAGGCCAATTTCCGCCACAATCTGCCGCTTGAAGCGTATGCGCGGATGTCGCATCGGAGCCTCTCGTCGTTCAAGCGGGAGTTCCACGCGCAGTTTGGCGTGCCGCCGGGACAATGGCTTCGGGATCGACGGCTCGCGCACGCTGCGCAGTTGCTCCGCGCGACGGATCGTCCGGTGACCGAGATCGCGTTCGACTGCGGTTTTGAAGATGCCTCGCATTTTACCAAGGCATTCCACCTGCGGTTCGGACAACCACCATCGGCCATGCGGAATCGGCGCTGAATACGCCGATTGGACCGGACAGACCAGTGATTGGACTCCACGCCCAGGCGCCGGAGGAGGAAATCGGGTATAACTGGGGCATGTCATCAACCCAGATTCTCTCCACACCTGTTCTTTCATCCTCAGTTTCTTCATCCGCTTGGGAACCACGGATACGCAATCTGAGCGCCCGGTTTGCAACGCGGGCCGCATCCGCGGACGAAGACGCGACCTTTGTTGCTCAGAACTACGCCGAGTTGAAGGCTGAGGGCTTTCTGGCTGCAGCCATTCCGGTCGAGCTGGGCGGGGGAGGGGTGTCGCATTCGCAAATGTGCGATCTGCTGCGTGTAGTCGGCCAGCACTGCGGCTCGACCGCGCTGGCGCTCTCGATGCACCAGCACCTCCTTGCGGCGATCCTGTGGCGTCACCGCCAGGGACAAACTGGGGCGGAGGCGACGCTGCGGCGCGTTGCCGAGCAGCAGCCGGTCATGGTGAGCACGGGCGCCCGCGACTGGACGGAATCGAACGGTGTGGCGCTGAAGGTTCCCGGTGGCTACCGGGTAAGCGGCACGAAGGCATTCGCCAGCCAGTCGGCTGGAGGCGACCTGCTGGTGACCAGCGCCCAAAGCCAGGATCCCGAACGCAGGGCTGTAGTGGTGCATTTCACCGTGCCGCTGAGGGCCGACGGTGTGGTTCTGCTCGACGACTGGGATACGCTTGGCATGCGGGGCACCGGCTCGAAGACCGTGCGGCTGACCGACGTGTTCGTGCCGGATTCGGCGGTGACACTGGTGCGACCGCAGGAGGGGTTTCATCCGGTGTTCCATGTCATCCTGGCGGTGGCGATGCCGTTGATCATGTCAGCCTATGTCGGCATCGCCCAGCGGGCCGCTGCGCTCGTGACCGAGCACGCACGGCAGCAGGCTCGCCGCAAGCCGCACGTCGGCCCGGCGCTGGCGGCGATGCACAACGAACTGATCACCGCAGAGCTCAACTGGCGCGATCTCGTCCGGATGGCGAACGATCTTGCTTTCACGCCGGGCATGGCGAACAGCCACGAGGTCGTGAGCCGCAAGACCAACACGGCAAACGCCTGCATGGCGGTTGTGACCCAGGCGCTGGCGATCGCCGGCGGCCCCGGATACTATCGCAGCTTCAACCTGGAGCGCCTGTTCCGTGACATCCAGGCCGCGCGCTACCACCCGCTGCCGGAACCGGACCAGCTGCAGTTCTCCGGTGACCACCTGCTCGCAGGTTCATGAACCTCCATGCTTTCTCCAGGCAACCGCCTCACGCCAATTGAAACTCCGGCGTGCGCGGCCGCGGTGTTTGTTGAAAATGGAGTGATGGAATGCCAAATGCCCCGGGAATTTTCACGATCTTTCATCTTGTGGATCGCCCTGGCGCGCCGTGTTGTGGCGGACAAGTATGCCATCCATGCGCTGTCTCCACGTTTTGCTTTCTCTCGTCATCATCGCCGTCGCGTCTGCCGAGGCTGAGTCTCGCGTCGACTTCAGCCATGCCTTTGGCCCGCCGCATCGCGTGACGGTGGCTCCGCCTGACAGCGGCGACAAAACGCTCGTGGATTGCGAACCGGGAAAGGTGTCCCTTTCGTGGAGCAACAATACGCTCATGGATTATCCCGTGGGCAATTTCTTCGGACCGGAGACGCAGTGGAAACTGGTCTTCCAAGTGCGGGTGGACGATCAAAGAATCGAGACTTCCACCTGGCGCCGTCTCGACGGCTGGCTTCCCGCCCTCTCCGCCGATTTTCCGCATCCGGCGGTGCGCGCCAAGATGGAGGTCATCGGCACCCCGCGGGCTGCGGTCATGCGGGTCGAGTTCACCAATCTGGACAAGACCGCCGCGCACAAGGCCTCGGTCGAATGTGCCGTTCCGGGCAACTGGAGGGGCGTCATGCCGGCCTTCGTCGATCCCGGGCTGGCGGGCAATGCGAGCGACGCGCTTGTCGCGGGATGGAAGGCGCGGGCGGACCGTGTGCTTGTCGCCGCACTCGGAGGCGAGGACTATCCGCTGTCGCCAAACACGCTTGCGCCTGTGGTCCGGCTCCAGCCGGGCGAAAGCAAGGTGATCTGGGTGGTGCGGCCCTACCGGGTCTATGAGTCGATGCTGCCGGAGCTGCGGGTGCGCGACTGGGCGGCAGAGTTTGAAGAGGCGCGCGCAGGCTGGCACCGGCTCGCGTCGCGCGCGGCACGCCTGCAAGTGGCCGACGAGGGAGTGCGCAACGCCTATTATGCGATGCTTGCCGACATCTTCATCATGCGCGAACCCGTGCCCGGCGACTACCTCGCCGTGCTGCCCGGCACCGAACTTTATCGCGGGGCCAATCCAGTCGAGGGCGCCCTTGCCTGCATCGTGCTGGACCAGGCCGGCCTGTCCGTGGATGCGGCGGACGGCTACCGCCTTTCGCTGGACACGCAGAACTTTGACGGCTGCTGGAGCGAGGATCATGGCTGGATGCGCACCTTCTGGGGTGCGTCTGGATTCAAGTGCTGGTTCGTTATGGAACACTATCGCATCACGCGTGACCGCGGTTTCCTTGCGCAGGTTTTTCCACGCATGCTGGCGAGCGCCCGCTGGCAGGAACGCGCGCGACAGCGCACCCGCGTCCTGGTGGGAGGAAACAAGACGCTCGACTACGGTCTGCTTCCGCGCGGCATGGGCGATGGCGGACTCAAGAACGAGGGCGGTCACTACGGGGTTTTTCTCCCGCACAACATCTGGGCGGTTTTTGCCGACCGGCTCACGCTCGAGGCGGCTGAAGCACTCGGGCTCAAGGCCGAGGCGGCCGAGTTGCGCGGGAACTACGGGATGGCGCGGACCGACCTGATCAACTCAATCCGCGCCGGTGCGATCACCGAAGGCGACTATCAGTGGATCCCTGGCGTTGCCGGCAAGACCGAGGGCAGCCGGTGGGCTGCGTTGAACGCCGCATTTCCCACCCGCCTGCTCGCTGCCGACGATCCGCTCATCACCGGCACGATCCGGAGGATGGAGTCGAAGATCAGTCCTGGAGGCCTTCCGATTCACCTGGGTTGGATGGAGGATGGACTGTGGGTGGCAATCGCCCTCGACAACCTGGCAGAGACTCACCTCCTGCGCGGCGATGGCGATGCCTCGGCACGCTACCTTTACGCCGCCTTGAATCACGGCACGCCCCTCTATTCGTGGTGCGAGGAACGCGGTCCCGAACCCGGCACCCTGAGAACCATGGGCGACCGGCAGCATATCTGGACGCCGGTGTCCGTTGCCCGCCTGCTGCGCGATTCGCTGGTGTTCGAGGAGGGTGACACACTGTGCCTCGCACGCGGGGCCGATCGGTCCTGGCTGGCGCGCGGTCCGCTCGGCGGGTCCGGGCTTGGCAGTCATTTCGGTCCCGTGAGTTACACCTTCGCCATGGCCGATGCCGATCATGTGAACGGAGAGATCCTGCTTACCGAAGGGAGGCAGCCGGGCAGGCTCCAGGCGCATCTCCGTCTTCCAAACGGCCGGAAGATCACCGCGGTGGATGACCCACAGGCGCGAATGCTCCCTGATGGTGAGACTCTCGAGTGGATCAAGCCGGCGGCCAGCCTTCGTTTCACCGCCACGATCCGGTGATTCGATTGGCGCGACTGTCGTCGCGCTTGCGCATGATACCGCGTTGAAGAACGCTTTTCACATTTGCGAAATGGTGATCAGCCGTTCGGGCAGGCTTGCGCTCGTCACCGGCAGGGAGGCTGCGGAGCCGACGGTTGTCGGGCCTGACGGCTGCCAGCGGGGTCACTCGACAAGCCGGTATCCAATGCCCGCGTCCGTAAGCAGGTGGCGCGGGGTCTGCGGGTTCCCCTCAAGCTTCTGCCGCAGGTGCGTCATGTGCACGCGGAGGTAGTGCGTGTTGTTCTCCCCCGCCGGGCCCCAGACTTCCCGAAGAATGTGGTCGTGCGTAACGACCCTGCCGCGATGCTGGACCAGCAGGCGAAAAAGCGCGTACTCCTTCGCCGTGAGGTGCACCTCGGCGCCGCTGCGCCGGACTATTCTCGCCGCAAGATCGATCTCGATTTCTCCGAAGCGCACGAGCGAGGTGTCGCTGTTCAGCTGCGTGCGGCGCATGATCGCGCGCATGCGCGCCAGCAGTTCACCTGCACTGAATGGCTTGGAAAGGTAGTCGTCCGCCCCGGCATCCAGCGCCTCGATCTTCTCCCGCTCGCCGGAGCGGACCGAAAGAATGAGAACGGGGGCTCGCGACCACTCGCGGAGCCTGCGCAGCACTTCCACGCCGTCCATGTCGGGCAGTCCCAGATCGAGAATGATGCCATCCGGCTGGTTGAAGGCGGCCTCCTGCAGGCCGGTCTGGCCGGTTTCCGCTTCGCAGACCCCATAGCCCGCGCTCGTCAATGTCAGCCGCAGCAGACGGCGAATCTGGAGCTCGTCGTCGATGATCAGCACCTTTTGACCAGGGGTCGGGTTCATTCGGAGGAGGCGGGCTGGGGGGCCTTGAAGGGCAGGTAGATCGTGAAGGCGGCGCCGCCACCGGGATTCTCTCCGGCGACAATTTCGCCGCCCTGTGCGACGATGAATCCGCGCACAATCGAGAGCCCGAGGCCCAGGCCGCCGGCGCGCGCGGCGTCGCCTCGGGAAAACTTCTGGAACACCCGGTCCTTCATCGAGGCAGGCAGTCCCGGACCCCTGTCGGCGACCATGAAGAAGACGCGCTCCTTCCCCCTGTCCATGCCGGCGGTCAGAAACACGGTGGTTCCCGGCGGCGTGTGCGTGGCGGCATTGAGGAGCAGGTTGGCAAGCGCCTGCTCCGTGAGCGCAAAATCCGCCTGGACGGGAGGCAGATCGGGCGGAACCGAAACGTCGACCGGATGATTTGCCAGGGCATCGCGCACTTCATTCAGCGCCGCGTTCAGCATGTCGTTCATGTCGCACCAGTCGAGCCGGGGTTTGAGCGCGCCGCTTTCGAGCCGCGTCTGGTCGAGCAGATTGCCGACGAGACGATTGAGGCGGCGGGAGGCGGTCCGCCCCTCCGCCATCAGGCTTTCCCGCAATTCCGCACCGCCAGTCTCCGCCAGACTGTCAAATGCGCTGGTGATGACGGAGAGAGGGGTTCTCAGTTCGTGCGACACGCTGTCGAGGAGGACGCGATGCAGCTTGTCAGACTCAGCGAGGAGCTTCTCGCGCTCGCCGGCCTCTCGGAGGTGCTCGCGCTCGACCGACAGCGCGAGCTGCCGCGCAAAGGCGTCGAGCAGGTCGCGCTGGGCCAGCGTGAGCTTCTCCCCCGAGGGAACCATGACACCCAGCACGCCGAGCGACTGATTCTCCAGGGTCATGGGAACATAGTAGCCGGAGCTGCCGGGAAGCGTGTCGGTGAACCGCCCCGCAGGCCGCCTGTGGCGGAAAGCCCAGTTTGCCACGCCCGCTTCATTCTCGTTGAGCGAGTAGGAACCGGCGTAGTGCAGCACGGGCGCGGCGCCGCGGTCGAGCGCGAGAAGCAGCGCGGTCCGCGCGCCGAGAAGCCCGTCAAGCTGACGCAATGCGGCGAACACCGCCTCATCCAGCGTTCCCGCCTCCGCGAGCGATCGCGTGAGGGTGAAGAGGGCGACGGCCCGCTCCTCCCGCCTCCGTTCGTTGCGCGCCTGCGCGCGGATGCGCGATGTCATCTGCCCCGCCACGAGCGCGACGATGAAATACGTGATGAAGAGGATGCCGTTCTCGATGTTGCCAATGTGGAAGGTGAATTTTGGAGGAATGAACAGGTAGTTCCATGTCAGGGCGCTGAGCATCGCCGCGAGGAGGACCGGCCATCGGCCCACGCGAAGCGGCAGGAAGACGATTGCGAGCAGGTAGATCAATCCGATGGCAAGGTAGTATTTCTCGGGAAGCGCCAGACCGAGGGCCGTGACGGCGGCCACGGCGAGAGCCGACCAACCATACTCGGATGGGCGGCGAACCATGGCCTCCAGGCCGCTCCAGACGGGACGCTGCGAGCGCGGTTCGGCGGGCACGACATAGATGTCGATGTTTCCTCCCTGGCGAAACAGCCGGTCGACCAGGTTGCCCCGAATCCAATCGAGCGGTCGGAAACCCCTGGGTTTTCCCACTACGATCTGCGTCGCGTTGTGATGCAGGGCGAGGCGCACCAAAGCTGCGGCAGCGTCCTCGTCGTGGGTGATGACAACTTCGGCGCCCAGTTCACGGGCGAGCGAAAGATTTCGGTCGAGCAGGGCCTGTTCATTGGGGGAAAGGGCGCGCGACGATTCGATGTGGGCGGCGATCCAGGGTGCGCCCTGGGCGGCGGCCAGGCGCCTCGTCCAGCGCACGAGCTGCGTTGAAAACGGGCTTGAGCCTACTGCGACGAGCATGCGTTCGCTGCTTCGCCACACGGTCTTCTTCACCTGGGTCGAGCGCAGGCTGCGCAACTGGCGCTCGACGCGTTCGGCGGTGAATCGAAGGGCGAGCTCCCTCAATGCGGTGAGATGGGTGTCCTTGAAAAAGTTTTCCGCCGCCGTCGCGGCCTTTTCACCGAGGTAGACCTTCCCCGCGGACAGGCGCTCCTGCAGAGCCTCGGGAGTGAGATCGATCAGCTCGATCTGGTCGGCCAGGTCGAGGAGTGAATCCGGAACGGTTTCGTGGACGGTCACGCCCGTGATCTGACGGACTGTGTCCGCGCGGGACTCCACGTGCTGGATGTTGAGAGTTGTGAAGACATCGATGCCTGCATCGAGAAGCTGAATAACGTCCTGGTAGCGTTTGGCGTGAATCGACCCCGGAGCGTTTGTGTGCGCCAGTTCGTCCACCAGCACGAGCTGCGGCTTGCGGGCCAGAATGGCCTCAAGATCCATCTCCTCGAGATGAATGTCCCTGTAGGCGATCTTTTTCCTCGGCACCTGTGGCAGACCCTCGAGCAGCGCCTCCGTTTCCGCGCGGCGGTGAGTCTCGACGATTCCCACGACGACATCCACGCGGTCGCGCAGCTCGTCGTGGGCGGCCTGGAGCATGGCGTACGTTTTTCCGACTCCCGGGCACATGCCGAAAAAAACCTTGAGCATGCCGCGGCGAGCCCGCTCCTCTCCGCGTTTCAACGAGGCCAGCAGTGCATCGGGGTCGGGTTTTCGCTCGGTCATGGGCTCGGCCGGAATGCTACGGGGACGGAATCACGCGGCAAGGCGACTTGGAGTCGCAGATTTACGGGGTCCGTCCGGGTGTGTGGAAAGGGGCCCATCGACCCTTGTCGGTGATGGTCTGGCGACAGGAGGGATCGAGCACGGCCATGGTGGCAATCGCGGTCAGGATCACCGCCAGAACAACCGCCCTTTTCAACTCCTTTGTCGAATATTGTCTCATGCCTGTGAGGGACGTTCAGGGAGTCTCGTGTCCATGGATTCCGGGGTGCGTCCTGGCCAATCCGTCGAGCGTGCGATTCAGCTGGACAACGTTGACACGCGATGCGCCGAGGACGCCGAGATCCCGAGCCTTTGTGTGCTCCATCACCAGGGCGCGGACCGTGTCAATAGGCAGACCGCGGGCCATGGCGACGCGTGCTGTCTGAAGGTCCGCGTTGACGACGCTGATCTCGGGATCCAGACCGCTGCCGGAAGCTGTGACCGCGTCGGCGGGCACGGGTGTCATCGCCGTCAGTCCATTGCGCGAGCGATATGCGCTGACATTGACCGCGATGAGGTCGGCGAGTTTTCTGCTGGTCGGTCCGAGATTTGATCCGGAGGAGGCTGTTGCGTCATAGCCCGCGCCCGCCGCAGAGGGGCGGGGGTGAAAATAGCGGTCGCTCGGGAAGGGCTGTGCGATCAACTCGGAACCTCGAATCGTGCCATCGGCGTCGACGATCAGGCTGCCGTTTGCCTTGTGGGGAAAGAGCGCCTGAGCGCCGGCCCATACGGTAAGCGGATAGAGCGCGCAGAGCAGCACGGCCATGACGAGCGTCAGCAGGGATGAAGTGGCAAGTGCGGACAGGAAGGTTTTCATGGTGCGGGAAAAGGTCTAGACGAGATTCAATGCATTGATGGCGATATCGATCAGCTTGATGCCGGCGAAAGGGATCAGCATTCCGCCCACGCCGTAGACAAGGAGATTGCGGCGAAGAAGAGCCGCGGCGCCGATGGGTTGATATGACACTCCCCTGAGCGCGAGAGGGATGAGCGCGATGATGATTAGCGCGTTGAAGATCACCGCGCTCAGGATTGCGCTGTGGGGGGAGCCCAGGTGCATGACATTGAGCGGCGCGATGGCGGGAAACGCGACGATGAGCATGGCGGGAATGATCGCGAAATACTTGGCGACGTCATTGGCGATGCTGAAGGTCGTCAGCGCCCCGCGCGTGATGAGCATCTGCTTTCCAATTTCAACGATCTCCAGGAGCTTCGTGGGATTCGAGTCCAGGTCGACCATGTTGCCGGCCTCCCGCGCGGCCTGGGTTCCCGTGTTCATGGCGACACCGACGTCGGCCTGGGCGAGCGCGGGCGCATCGTTGGTGCCGTCGCCCGTCATGGCGACCAGATGGCCCTCCTCCTGTTCGCGGCGGATTCTTGCGAGCTTCATCTCCGGTGTGGCCTGCGCGAGAAAGTCGTCGACTCCCGCCTCGGCGGCGATGGCCGCGGCCGTCAGCGGGTTGTCGCCGGTGATCATCACCGTGCGGATGCCCATGGCGCGAAGCTGGGCGAAGCGCTCCCTGATGCCTCCCTTGACCACGTCCTTGAGGGCGATGACACCGAGAACCTCGCGCCCATCCGCGACAACCAGCGGGGTGCCGCCCTGCCTTGAGATATCCTCGACCGAATTTGTGATGGCCGCTGGATAGGCGCCGCCTTGGCCTTCAACCCATTGTCTGATGTTTTCCGCCGCGCCCTTGCGGATCCGCCGTGGACCGTGGCCGACTTCGCCGGACAGATCCACGCCGCTCATGCGGGTCTGCGCGGTGAAGGGCACGAACACTGCGTGCGGTGCCGCGAGGTCGCGTGCCCGCAGGTTGAACCGCTCCTTGGCGAGAATGACGATGCTGCGGCCCTCGGGTGTTTCGTCGGCGAGCGAGGCGAGCTGCGCCGCATCCGCCAGGCGCTCGCGCGCGACTCCCGGGGCAGGGATGAACTCAGCAGCCTGGCGGTTGCCGAGGGTGATGGTTCCGGTCTTGTCGAGCAGGAGAATGTCGATGTCGCCTGCGGCCTCGACCGCGCGCCCGCTGGCCGCGAGGACATTGCGCCGCAGCAGCCGGTCCATGCCCGCTATGCCAATGGCGCTGAGCAGGCCTCCGATCGTCGTCGGAATCAGACAGACCAGCAGCGCGATCAGGGTCGCGATCGAGAACGTGGCGTTTGCGTGCTCCCCGAAGGGCTTCAACGTGAGCACCACGATCAGGAAGATGAACGTCAGCGCGGACAGGAGAATCGTGAGGGCGATTTCGTTGGGGGTCTTCTGGCGCCTGGCTCCCTCGACGAGACTGATCATGTGGTCGAGAAATCCCTCACCCGAGCCCGCCGTTATCCGGATCAGCAGCGTGTCCGACAGCAGGGAGGTTCCGCCAGTGACCGCGCTGCGATCTCCGCCCGCCTCGCGAATGACGGGAGCGGACTCTCCGGTGATGGCGGATTCGTCAACGGATGCGGCTCCCTCGATGACCTCGCCGTCGCCCGGTATCAGCTCGCCAGCATTGACCTTGACGAAATCGCCCCTGGCAAGTGTGGAGGCATCGATCGTCTCCCATGATCCGTCCGCGCTGCGCCGTCGGGCGCTCATCTGCCGGCGTGTGGCCCGCAGCGCGCGCGCCTGCGCCTTGCCGCGCCCTTCGGCGACGGCTTCGGCGAAGTTGGCGAAGAGCACGGTGAAGAGAAGCCACAGGGCGATTTGGAGGACGTAGGTGAACGGCTCCTTCGAGGTGAAGAGCTGCAGGAAACAGAGCAGGGATCCGGTCAGGGTCACAAGCATCACGGGGTTCCTCAACTGAAGCCACGGATTGAGCCTTCGGATGGAATCGACGGCCGCTTGACGAAGAATCGTGCGATCGAAGAGCGAGATTGATTTTGTGCTCATGGTTGGAGAAGACAGACGTGCGGATGGCTCAGAACAGGACTCCACCGGCCATCAGGAAATGCTCCACGATGGGTCCCATCGCGAGGGCCGGAAGGTAGGAGAGGGCTCCCACGAGAAGAATCGTGCCTATCAGCAGCAGGACGAAGGTGGGGCCCCCGGTGTCGAGGGTTCCCATGGTTGCGGGCGCGCAACGCTTGTTGGCGAGGCTTCCGGCGATCGCCATGACAGGCACGATCATGAGGAAACGCCCGATGAGCATGGCGATGCCAAGTGTCACGTTGTAGCGGGGGTCGCCATCGGCGGGATTGGCCACGAGACCGGCGAATGCGCTGCCGTTGTTGCCGATTGCGGAGCTGTAGGCGTAGAGGATTTCCGTGAATCCATGCTGTCCGGCGTTGCTGAGCCCGGCCTGTCCCCAGGTGCTTGCGCAAGCCCACGCCGTGAATCCCAGCAGAGGTGTGGACAGCGCCATCAGGACCAGCACGCACATCTTCATGTCGAAGGCCCCGATCTTCTTGCCCAGGTATTCGGGCGTGCGCCCGACCATCAGGCCTGCGATGAACACGGAAAGCAGGGCAAAGATCAGGATTCCGTAGAGCCCGGCGCCGACGCCGCCGAAGATCACCTCGCCGGTCTGCATGTTGAACAACGGGACGAGTCCGCCGAGAGGCGTGAACGAATCGTGCATCGCGTTGACAGCGCCGCAGGAGGCAGCGGTCGTAACGGTCGCAAAGAGCGTGGAGCCTGGAATGCCGAAGCGGGTTTCCTTGCCCTCCATGTTGCCGTCCGCCGCCGCGACACCGAGCGCCTGATGAACAGGATTGCCGGAAGCCTCGGCCCACCAGGACGTGCAGGCACCCGCGACAAACAGCAGCGTCATCGCGGTCCAGAGCGCCCAGCCATGCCTCTGGTTCCGTGTCTCACGGCCAAAGTAGTAGGTGAGCGCGCTCGGGATGGCCAGGATGGCGAGCATCTGGAGAAAGTTCGAAAGCGGAGTGGGGTTCTCGTAGGGATGCGCCGCATTGGCCCCGAAGAAACCGCCGCCATTCGTGCCGAGGAGCTTGATGGCGATCTGCGACGCCACGGGGCCCTGGGGGATGAGCTGGGAATTGACGGTCTTCGACGTCATCACCGGGGCTCCATCCGTCCCGGTGATGACCTTGCCCTGTGCGTCCACCGCCGGCGATTCCCGGGTGATGGCCTCAAGGGTCTTCGCGGAGACGCAAGGCCTGAAATTCTGGATCATTCCCTGCGAAACGAACGCCAGGGCCAGGACCAGGCAGATCGGGAGCAGCACATAGCAGGTGACCCGCACGATGTCGGTCCAGAAATTTCCGATGCTCCTGGCGGACTTTCTGGCAATGCCGCGGGTGAGCGCCGCGGCGACGCCGATGCCGACCGCCGCGGAGGTGAAGTTGTGGATGGTGAGCGCCACCATTTGGGAAAAATAGGACAGCGTCGACTCGCCGCTGTAGCTTTGCCAGTTGGTGTTTGTCGTGAAACTGGCGGCGGTGTTGAACGCAAGGTGTGCGGATAGGCCGGGCAGGCCCTGTGGATTGAGGGGAAGCAGGTGCTGGTATCGAAGGATGAAATAGGTGAAGAGCATGCCCACGAGGCTGAAGGCGAGCAGTGAGGTCGTGTAACTGATCCAGGTCTGCTCAACCTCCGGCCGAATGCCGCAGATCCGGTAGGTGATTCGCTCGATCGGCTTGACGGCGCGATCGAGGCAGGTTCTGCCGTTCGCATCGAGAACCCGGACAAGGTGCAGCCCGAGGGGTTTTGTCAGGAGCGTGAGTGTCCCGAGGAAGAGGGCGAATTGAAGCCAGTCGCTGGTGTTGTTCATCGCAGTGCCTAGAATTTTTCGGGCCAGAGCACGGCGGCGAGCAGGTAGGCCAGCGTTGCCATGGCGAAGAGAAGGATCAGCGCGGTCTGCATGTGACGGATGTTGATTGTGTTGACCGCGACACTACCGAAGCCGTTCGCAGAGGCGTGCGTACGCCAGGCAGAGGCAGAAGAAGATCACCGTGGTGCCGCTGAATATCAGGTCGCTCATCATGCGCCCATCATGCCACACCGGATTGTCGGCGCATAATTAAGACCAGAGCCGAAAGCATTAAGAAAGTGTTAAGGCCCGCGGATACGGAGCAGCATGGGGTGAGCAGGGGATGAACTTCAGGATTAAAGAGCTTCATGTGGGCGCAGCCGTTGGAACGCGGCAGTCCAATGGGGCCCGATCAGTCGTTCTCAATCACCTGGGCATGACTGCATGTCACCTCCAACGGAGCGGGGGACGCATGATCGAGCAGCCGAGGGGAAAATCGGGTGGAGAGGCACGCTCCGTCGTGACCTGGGGACGCGCATCGCGAAACGACGCCGGAAGGGAGGGTAAATTGGCGGACGGTCGAAATTTTTGGCTTGCGAAACGGTGAGGATGGGTGTTTGTCACGTTTCTGCTCGTAGGGGTGTCCTCCGCGGAGGACTGAGATTGCGGTGCGCTCGGCCGCTCGACCCTTTGAACCTGAAACGGATCATACCGGCGAAGGAAACAAGCGAGGTCGCGTCGCGGGACGCGTCCTTTTTCCGTCTCCCGGGAGTTCGAATTGGGTCGGGCATCATTCAACATGCGACACCCAACACGAATCCTTCTCATCGGCCTCGCCAGTCTCGCGGCCGAAACCAGCGTCCCGGGGCAGACCTCCGCCGATGACGTGGTTGCCCTGGAAAAGTTCCAGGTGACAGGCCTCCCGGTGGAAAAATCGATCAACCCGCTCACGCGTGCGATCTCATCCGTCTTCGGGGACGATCGAAATCCACTCGAGACGGCCCGCTCGGTGAGCACGCTGACGACCGCGCTGTTCAACGAGCGCCAGATTCACGGCGTCAGGGAGATCCTCCTGTATTCACCCGGCAGCTACGCCGGGGCGAGTTATGGAAAAACGACGGTGCCCAACCTGCGCGGTGACACCGCGGAGACCTACCTCAATGGACAGCGGTTGAGCTACAATCTCTACGGGTACTTTCCGTCGTTCAACGGCGTCGAGGCCGTCGACATGGTCCGCGGGCCGGGCTCGGCCGTTTTCGGCGCCGGCTATTTCCAGGGGGGATACGTCAACTATGTGACCAAGCGGCCGCAGTTTTCGCACCCGTCAACGGTGATCACCACCCGTGTCGGAACCTGGGCGCCGGGCGACACCAGTTTTCTGAACGGCTCCGTGCAGATCGACACGACCGCCCCCGTCAGCGACCGCCTGGCGTGGCACCTGAGTCTGGAAGGCATGGGCGGGAAAACCTACTTCAGGAAGAACCATGTGCGGGATGATCGGATTGACGCCTTCGCCGCCGTTTCCTGGAAACCCGCCGAAGGCACCAGCGTGGAGTTTGTGGCACAGTACCTCTGGCAGGCGGCGCCGGAAATCCTCGGCGTGAACAGGCCCAGCCAGGAGCTGATCGACTCCGCGCGCTACTACACCGGGGACTCGGCGGATCTGTCCCCTTATCCCGGGCCGATTCCAGCGACGGGTTCCATCATTCTTCCCCGCGATGCGACGCTCTTTTCGAAGGGGGATTTCTCAAACGCCAATGTCTTCCGCAGTCAGGGCGTGCTCACCCGGATGATTTCACCGGCCCTGACGCTTGTGAACCGCACCCTTGTCGAGCATGTGAACCGGCGCCGGGTGCACAGCTTCGAGTACGCGGAATACGTGACGCAGGACACGGCGGAGAACCGAACGGAGGCTCATGCGAGCTTTTCGCTCGCCGGCATGCCGCAGCGGGTGATAGCGGGGGCGACGGTTCGTTACGAGGGACGCCGGAGCTTCACGAACTATTTCAACGAATACTTCTACAACTTCGACATCACGAATCCCGCGCGTGTGTTTGACGAAAAGAACCGGTATCCCGCCTCCTATTTTCATGGCTTCATCGGACCGGGCGGGCGCGAGTTTTTTCCCGCCAGCTATGACAGTCCTGAAACCGTTCGCAGCGAGACGTGGAATCCCGCGTTGTTCTGGCAGCAGGACATTCAGTTCACGCCGAAACTTTCGGGCACGATCGGCTGGCGCGAGGACGTGTTTTTCGCTCGGGCGCGGGATCCCCTCGAGGATGCGTCGGGAATTTCCTTTCGCGACGCCGAAACGGTCGATGCCCTTTCCGAAGCCTACAGCCTGGTTTATCGCGCGGCGGCCAATATCTCCGTCTATGCCACCCACAACCGCATGCGCTCGGCGCTCGGGAATGTCACGGGAGGAGGCGTGATCCTGAATGTGCCGGATGGGCAGATCAACCGGGACGACTTCCGCAATCTCTCAGAACTGGTGGAGATCGGCGCCAAGGCATCGTGGCTGGAGAATCAGCTCTTCACCGCGACGACGGCGTTCGAGCAGACACGGTCGCGTGTTTCAATCGGTGGGCGCAGGAATGACATCCGCGTGAGCGGGATCGAAATTGAGGCGGTGTACCAGCCGAATGCGCGGCTGCAATGGACGGCGAACGCGACCTTTCAAAATGGCTGCTACCTGCAATCCCGCCCCTTTCAGCTCGGCGGAAGGTCGATCTACGCCGCCTATGCCGCCGGCAGGGGGCCCTATGGAAAGGGAACCGCCGGCGCTGAGTTTGATCCATACGCGAACCAGGTGTCGCCAGGCGACTGGCCGCTGCTGGGGTTTTCAGACACACTGTTGAACGGCAGCGTCCGCTATCGCTGGGAGAACGGGTTTGGGGCGGGAGCCACGATCGCCTGGCAGAGCGAGCAGCCGGGGAATCTCGACAAGGAGTGGATGATCCGCGATCAGTTTCTGATCAATCTGTCGCTGTCGTTTGAAACAAGAAAATGGACCGCCAATCTCGATCTGCTGAATGTCACAAATGAGAGAAACTGGATTCACAATGGCGATGCCTACACCGGCAGCCAGATCGTGTTTGCCGAACTGCCCTTTCGGCTCGAGGGGTACGTCAAGTTTCGCTTTTAGCACGAGAGCGGATTCGATGGCGCTGATGGTGCAGCGGCTGGACTGCGATCCGGTGAAATTCGAAAAGGCCATTCGAAAGCCGGGGCGGTCGTGAGGGCGGGCGGGGTTTCGATCCGGGGGGTGTCCAGACTGTTCCGCTTGGGACGGCGCCTGCTGTGGCTCAACATCATCGCGCTGGGTGTGTTTGGAGGCTGGTATCTGTTTCAACCGGATGGCCGGCAGCGCGAGGTGGCGCAGCTCGTGCACAATGCCTTCATCGCCGAAAAGCATGTTTCGCCCTTCGAGGTGGTCTGGGACATCTGGCAGCTCTACTACGGGGATGATTCCACCGCCGCCCTTCGATTGAACGCCGATCGGCGTCTGGCGATCGGCGGGCTGCCGGATTCAACCGCCTTTCACCACGGCAAGGTCCGCGTCCTGATGAACTCGGCCTACGTCGTCGGGTACAGCGAAACACTGTGCGGTCCGGTGTGGGCGGCCTATCGCATTCAGGATCTTGACCGGTTGGAGCCCGCGCCGCCCCGTCCGGATCACTTTGAGATCGACATGCGGACTCTGGCCAGGGTTTCCCCGGAGGCGTATCGAAAAAGCCACTACGACCGCGGCCACCTGGCGCCGAATCATGCGATCGCCACACGGTTCGGCGAAGCCGCGCAAAGGGAGACGTTCCTGATGTCCAACATCGTTCCGCAGTCGCACGAACTCAACGCCGGTCTGTGGAAGGAACTCGAGCAAAGGATCGCCGGCAACTATCCCGCGCGCTACGGCGAGGTGTGGGTGTTTTGTGGCCCCATCTTCCCCGAGAATCCGCGCCGTCTGTCGAGGCGCGTGGCGATTCCGGACCGCTTCTTCATGATCATCCTCGACGAAGTCGAGGGGCGGCTGCGCAGCCAGGCGTTTGTGCTGCCTCAGGACGCCCCCGCCGGCGCGTCGCTTGCGGCGTATGGCACTTCGATCGACAGGATCGAGGAAATGACCGGACTTGATTTCCTGAGTGAGCTTGATCCCCAGTCCGTCGCGGCCCTTGAGGCGAAAGTCACCCGCACGCCGTGGTGACGGATGTCCCAAGGCGGCGTGCGTGAAGACTGTCAGGATTTGGGAGCGGTTCCGACGGTGCCGGCCTTGATCAAGGTCATCCGATCCGGGTTCACGTGCCTTCGGATTGCGCCATTCACCTGGTCGAGTGTCAGAGCGTCGATCATCGACGGGTAGCGGTCCAGCCAGTCGATTCCGTAGCCGCGGTGGATGGAGATGAGCAGGGAATCCGCGAGACCGTCGGTTGTCGCCATGCCGACCTTGAAGGTTCCGATCAGGTCCTGCTTCACGCGCTGGAGTTCGGCGGCGGTGATGCCGTTGTCATGCCACTTGCGGAGCTCGCGCTCCGTGGAGGCGATGCCCTTGTCGAGCAGTGCGGGACTGAATTCCGCGCTGATCCGGAAATCGCCGTCGGCAAAGGTGTCGTTGCCCTCCGCAGCCCAGATGCTGTAGGTCAGGCCCTCCTTGTCGCGCACGGTCGCCATCAGGCGGCCGGTGAATCCGCGGCCAAGCACGGCTCCCGCCACGCGCATCGCGAGGGCGTCGGGATCGGTGTACTGAAGTTGTGTCGCCTGGCCGAGAATCACGCTCACGTTTGTCTTGTCGGCCATGAAGACGGTCTCTTGGTGAAAGCTGCGCGATGCCCCGGCCCTGGCAAAGGCCGGCAGCGGGGGGCCCCCGCGCCAGCCTTCAAAATGATGCGCAACCTCGGCTTGCAGCGTGGACGGATCGACGTCGCCAACCACAACAAGCGTGAACCTGGCGGGACCGTAGAATGCGGCGTGGAAGTCGCGAACCTGCTGCAGGGTCGCCCCGTTGACGGCTGCAATGAAGTCCGCGGTGGCGGGCGTGTGGTTGGGGTGACCTTCCGGATAGACCGACTGAACGAACACCTCGTTCGCGCGATAGTCGGTGCGCTCCAGCATGCGCTGAAGGTTTCCGGCGAGCTGCTTCTTCAGCTTTTCGAACTCCACCTCCGAGAACGCCGGAAAACGCAGTTGCTCCGCGAGCAGCGACACCACCAAGGGCAGATCCCTGCGCAGGCATTTGCCGCTGATGGTGAGCATGGTTTCATCGACCTTGAACGCGAGCGACGCGCCGACTCCCTCCAGAAGGCCTGCTATGGCAAACTTGTCGTGACGCCGGGTGCCCTTGTCCAGCATGCCTCCGGCGAGTGTTGCGATGGCGGGATTTGACCCGGGGGAGAGCACGTCACCGGCCGGCAGCGATGCGCGGAGGGTGACGACTTCCTTCACGCCTGTCGGGTAGGCGATGACATCGATCCCGGCGACGTTTGCACGGATTGCATGAGCGGCCATCGACGAAGCTCCGGCGGATACGGGCAGGGTTATCGCGAGGAGTGAGCCGGCCGCGGCCGCAACGAGGAATCGCCGCGCCTGGCGCGGCAGCGAAGTGGTGTTTTCCGCAGAGGAGAAGGGATTGAACATGAAACTCATGGAAGTTGGGAGCAATGGCCTCATTTCTCAGTGGATTCGGCGTTCGTTGGAACGAACCAGCCGGTCGTGCTCTGGTCCTCGAGCAGGTAGCGGTTCGCAACGCGGGCGACATCGCCGGCGGCCACCTTTTTCAATGCATCGTTGATCGTGACGAACAGCGTCCAGTCGCCTGTGGCGATGAACTCGTTGATCGCGCTGGCGATCGCGAAGGAGCCGTCGCGGGCAAAGGCGGACGCTGCGAGAAGCTGGTTGACCGCGCTGCTCACCTCGCCCTCGGTGACGCCATCCTTTTTCAGTCTCTCGATTTCTGAGATCATGACCTTCTCCACCTGATCGTGAGTGGCTCCGGGTGCCAGCCAGGCGGAGATCGAGATCAGCGAGGGGTCATGGAACATGCCGGCGTCGCTTTGCACGTTTGTCGTGAGGTTCTTGTCCGTCAGCGCACGGTAGAAGCGGCTGCCCTTTCCGGAGGAGAGTATGGCATTCAGCACCGCGATGGCGGCGGTGTCGGGATCGCGCCCGGAGGGGACCTTGTAGGCGATGCCGACGATGCCGAGCTGGCCGGCGAGTTTGGTGACGACGCGGCGCGGACCGGTCTGGGGGGGTTCGACCGTGTAAACGACGGGAATGGGTTTTGGTGCGCGCGGGTAGGGGCCGTAATATTCTTCGATGAGCGCGAGCGCAGAGGAAGGATCGAAGTCGCCCACGACGGTGACGGTAGCGTTGTCCGGCCAGTAGAAGGTGTTGTAGAATTCGCGCAGCTTCTCGATCGGCACGTTCTCGATGTCGCTGCGCCAGCCAATGGTGGAGTGGTGGTACGGGTGCGCGACGTACGCGGCCGCGGTGATCTCCCGATCGAGCACGCGGAGAGGATCGTTTTCGCCGATCTCGAATTCATTGCGCACGACGGTCATCTCGGGGCGGCGGTCCTCCTCGCGCAACCGCAGGTTGCGCATGCGGTCGGCCTCGAGTTCGACGATCTTCGCCAGATGCTCGCTGCCGAGATTGGCGTAGTAGTTGGTGCGGTCCAGCCAGGTGGTGGCGTTGGAAATGGCCCCGACGCTTTCGAGGAACTGGTCGAGACTCGTGCCCGATTCACGGTTGTGCGAGGGCGTTCCCTTGAACATGAGGTGCTCCAGGAGGTGGGTCGCACCGGTCGTGCCGGTTACCTCGTTGCGGGAGCCGACGCGATACGTCACCATGAAGGTGAGAACGGGGGTCGAGTGGTCTGGAAGGAGCAGCACCTGCAGGCCGTTTCTGTCGAGGGAGTACTCCTGGATGCCGCCCAGGGTGCGGACGTAGCTGAAGCCGGCAACCTTCGCCGGAGGTTCGGACGTGGGCACAGCTGCTTGGAGCGCAAGTGCCGATACTGCCAGGGATGCGGTCAGCCAGGATCTGAATTTCATGGAGAGTTTGAACCACCCTAGCGATGCGAGTTCCCGCGCCAAGCGCGGATCGGCATCAGTGGCGGGTTGCGGATGGCGGTGCGATCCGGGCCAGTTTTTCCCTGAGATGGGTGATGCGCTGCCTGGCCTCATTGTTGCGAACCGCCATGCCATAGGCCGCGGGTTCGCCGACCAGGAACACCTTTTTCCTGCCACGGGTGATCGCGGTGTAGAGAAGGTTCCGCTGCAGCATCATGAAGTGGCCCTTGAGGAGGGGGATGACGACCACCGGAAATTCGCTGCCCTGCGACTTGTGGATGCTGATCGCGTACGCCAGGGCGAGGTCGCTGAGATCGCCGCGGCTGAAATCATGGGTCTGGCCGTCAAAACTGGCCGTGAGTGTTCCCTCCTCAGCGTTGACGCTCTTGACCGTTCCGATGTCGCCGTTGAACAGAACCTTGTCGTAGTTGTTTCTCAACTGGATGACCTTGTCCCCGGGCCGGTATTCAGCGCCGCCCCACTTGATCCCGCGGGAATGGGGATTGAGCTCCGCCTGCAGCCGCGCGTTCAGGTTGCCCACGCCGGCGAGTCCCTTGTGCATCGGCGCGAGAACCTGGACATCCTGCACGGGGTTCAGCCCGTCATGGTGGGCGGGAATGAAGTCGCGGCAGAGCTGGACGACCTTGCCCAGCGCATCCTCGGGGGAGTCGGCGAGAATGAAACTGAGATCGCTCCAGGCGGGGATGCCGGCGACATCCCTGACTGCCGGTGGAATTGAGGCGTCGCCGGCGTTGATGCCGTGTGCGACAGAGACGATGTCGCTTCGCCCCTCCTGGCGGTAGATGACCTGGAGTCGCGTGACGGGAGCGAGGTCGGAGGCGATGAGGTCCTTGAGGACGACGCCGGCGCCGACGCTCGGCAGTTGATCGGTGTCGCCCACGAGCAGCAGGTGCGCCCGCGCCGGAACGGCTTGCAGGAGGGCGGCGGCGAGACGGGTGTCGAGCATGGACGCCTCGTCGACGATGAGGAAGTCGGTTGCCAGCGGATGCGATTCGTTGACGGTGAAGCCGCCTTTCGCCGGATCGAAGCGGAGCAGGCGGTGAATCGTGGAAGCGAATCCGCCGGTGGTCTCCGAGAGCCTCTGGGCGGCGCGGCCAGTCGGGGCGGCGAGGGTGACGCGCACGCGCTTCGCCCTGAGGATCTCGACCAGCGCGCGGATGATCGTTGTTTTTCCGGTGCCGGGGCCGCCGGTGAGGATCGAGAATTTCTGCGCGAGCGCGGTCTGCACGGCGATGCGCTGCTGGTCCGCGAAGGTGAAGCCGGCCTTTTGGCCCGCCCATTCCAGCGCGGCGGGTATCTTGATCGGAGGCAGCGCGCTGGATGCGCTGCGCAGGCGGGCGATGACGTCGGTGATGCGCTGCTCCCACCGGTCGTTGTGAGGCAGTTGGAGGATGCCGGAACCCGGGAGCGGATTCTCCCCCGCGGCGCGGTGGCGGACCATGGCGGAGGTTGTCACCAGATTTTCAATACGCTCCTCAAGGCGGGCGGCCGACGTCTCCAGCAGCGCGGCGCAATGGTCCCTGAGGTCGGCCTCGCGCATGGCGGTGTGGCCCTCGTCCTGCAGGGACTCAAGTCCGTACAGCAGGCCGGCGTCGAGCCGCGGTGGCGCGTCGTTGGCAAAGCCGAGATTGATGGCGATGCGGTCGGCGGTCTTGAACCCGATGCCGTCGATCTCGCGGGCGACGCGGTAGGGCTCGGTCATCAGGATGTTTCTTGCGCCACCGCCGAATTGTTTCACCAGCTTGAGGCACTGACTTGGGGTGACGCCGTAGGTCTGGAGAAAGATGTAGAGCTCCCGGAAGGTTTTCTGCTCCTCCCACGCGGCGCGAATGGCCTTTGCGCGCTTTGGACCGATGCCGGGCACCGAACGCAGTTTCGCGGACTCCTCACTGAGCACGCGCAGGGTGTCTGTGCCGAAGGCGTCGACGATCTTCTCTGCGTATGTTTTTCCAATGCCGGGCACCAGGCCGCTGCCGAGAAACTTCCGGATCCCGTAGACGCCCGCGGGCAGTTCCGAACGAAAGGAGGCGATCTTGAACTGCGTGCCGTGCTGGCTGTGGCGCGTCCATTCGCCGGCGAGAAAAAGCGTTTCGCCGCATTGCACGCCGGGCAGCGTGCCCACGATGGTGACTTTGTCCTGGCCGGATGACTTCGCGCCACTGGACTCATCCCGGCGGAATTCGGCGATGGTGTAGTGGTTTTCCTCGTTAAGGAAGAGGATCCGTTCGAGCACACCGGTGATGCTTGTGGCGGAGGTGGAGGAGTGTGGCGGGGAAGCCAAGGCGATTTCAGACCGTGCCGGTATTGGAATCCTTCAAAGGGGAAATGGCAATTGTCCAGGATTGCCGAAGACGGGGCTGCGTTTGAAGCACGGGCGGCGGCGTTGCGGGTGGGTGGAATGCGGGACCGCCTTGAGTCATCAGCGTGATGCAGGCTCTGCCAGAAGAGCGGCGGTCAGCGAAGTGAGATCGGGAAACACCCGTGATGCACCGGCGGCGAGAAGCTGGCCGGTGTCGTGGGTGCCGGTCGTGACCGCCCAGCAGGGACACTGCGCATTGATGCCAGTCTGCACGTCGAACGGAGAGTCACCAATCATCAGCAGCCGCTCGGCGGGCAGCTTCATTTCGGCGAGTGCATGGGTGAGAAAACGAACGTCCGGCTTGAGCCAGGGAGTGTCGTGCGCTCCGAAAACCCCCTTGAGCCAGTGCGTGATTCCCAGGTGTTCGCAGATGCGGCGGGATGCGGTTCCCAGTTTGTTGGTGAGGACTGCGCACGAGCAGCCCCGTGCTGAGAACGCCGCAAGGGATTCTTTGGCACCCGGAAGCAGGATTACATCATCGAGCATGGTGCGATCGAAGTAGTCGCGGTAGATTGTCAGAGCGTCGGCGAGCTGCGCCTGAGTGACAAATCGAAGCATCGCCCGCTCCAAGCCGCCGCCGACAGCGCTGCGGACCTGTTCCAGCGTGGGGGCGGGCAGGCCCAACTGAGGCAGGGTGTGAACATAGCTTCGATGGATGGCGGCAAAATGATCCACCAGGGTGCCATCGAGGTCGAAGAATGCGGTGCGCGGAGGCATGAGAGGGTCAAAGCTCCCCAAAACTTCAGCACGGGTGCAAGCAGTTTGGCTTTGCCGTGTCGCCTGGACTGGATGATTTTCCGTCAATGCCGGTTTCCCCCGCGACAAATCCCGCGCGAGCCCAGGTGAGCACGCACGATGACTCCCTCATCGTGGAGCTTGGCGGACAGTGGCGCATTGCGGAGGCAAGGCCGGATTTTGCGGACCTGGTCCGGGGCCACAAGCCGGCGGAAGTGGTTCTTCAGATGGACGCCGTACAGTCGTGGGACAGCGCTCTCGTCCTGTTTTTGAATGAAGCCAGGACTTGGGCGAATGATCGGGGGATGCGCTGTGATCTGGCACGCATTCCAGCCGAAATCCAGGCGATGGTCGACAAGCTGCAACAGACGTCGGATTCGACTGGAGGGGCGGGTGGAAGGGCCCGGAAGGATGTGCTGACGCGAGTTGGACTGGCGACCCATGACCTCGCCAAGCGCTCGCGAAGCATGTACACATTCGTTGGCGAATGCGTGCTGAGCGCCTTCCGGCTGGCTCGGCAGCCGCAGCGCTTTCGATGGAGGGACTGTCTTTCGGAGATGCAGCAGTGCGGGGCGATGGCATTGCCGATCGTGAGCCTCATCAGCCTGCTCGTGGGTCTGATCCTCGCGTATCAGGCGGCGGTGCAGTTGCGCCAGTTCGGCGCCGACATCTATGTCGCCGATCTTGTCGGCCTGGCTGTGGTGAGGGAGATGGGACCCATGATGGCGGCCGTGATCATGGCGGGCCGCACAGGCGCGGCCTTTGCCGCCACCCTTGGCAACATGAAGGCCGGTGAGGAAATCGACGCACTGGAGAGTCTTGGAATCGTATCGATCGATTTTCTGGTGATGCCCCGCCTTGTCGCGCTCGGGATCATGATGCCGCTGCTGGCCATGTATGCGAACCTGCTGGGCGTGCTGGGGGGCATGTTCGTGGCGAAGACGGTGCTGGAAATTCCGCCCAGCGCCTATTGGGTGGAAATGCAGACGATCGTGGACCTGTCCGACATCTCGACCGGGATCATAAAGGCCGTGGTGTTCGGCCTGCTAATTGGATTTTCCGGATGCCTGCGCGGCCTGGAGGCGGACCGCAGCGCCGCGGGGGTTGGGCGGGCGGCGACCTCGGCGGTGGTCACGTCGATCCTTCTTGTAATCGTAGCTGACGCCGTGTTCGCGGTGGTCTTTAACATCCTTGGACTCTAGCACAATGGTGGACACTCAACCCGCGATCGACGTCAAGGATCTGGATTGTGGATACGGTGGACGTTTGGTTTTGGAGCACATCACGTTCTCGGTTGGGCGCGGCGAGATCTTTTTCATCATAGGAGGATCCGGTTGCGGCAAGAGCACGCTGCTGCGCAATATGATCGGACTGGTCCGGCCCATGCATGGAGAGGTTTCGTTCTTTGGGCAGCCGTTTCTGGACGCGGATGCCGCCGCGCGCCGCGAGTTGTTGAGAACCTTTGGCGTGCTCTTTCAGAGCGCGGCCCTGTGGACGTCCCTCACTTTGCGCGAAAATGTCGCGCTTCCCCTCCAGGAATACTCGCGGCTTTCGCCGCGTGAGATTGATGACCTTGTCCGCCTGAAGCTCGCCCAGGTTGGATTGACCGGGTATGAGGATTTTTATCCGGTGGCCTTGTCGGGAGGAATGAAGAAAAGGGCCGGCCTGGCCAGGGCGCTGGCACTGGACCCGGCGATTGTCTTTTTTGACGAACCGTCCGCGGGCCTGGATCCCGTCACCTCGCGGGAGATTGACGATCTCATCCTGGAGATCAGGGCGACGCGCGGAACAACCTGTGTTGTCGTGTCGCACGAACTCGACAGCATCTTCAGGATTGGCGACCGGGTCATCATGCTGGACAAGGCGACAAAGGGGATCATCGCCACGGGTGCTCCGGGTGAATTGTGCGCAAACAGTCCGGATGACCGGGTGAGAAGGTTTCTCAGGTGCCAGGAGTCCGCCGCCGCTCACTCTGGCGCGGGCCCCGGCGCAACAACATGAAATCACCCCAAACCCTGCGTTGAATTTCGACGAGAGCTCCTGTCTATTCCAATCCAGTGAAAAACAAGGTCAGTCCCGCGCTCGTTGGCTTCTTCGTCCTGGGCGCCATCGTGCTCGCGCTCATCGCGCTGTTCTCATTTGGCGGCATCAACCTTTTCGCCAAGCCCGAGCGCTTCATGGTCTATTTCAATGAGTCGATCCAAGGACTCGACCTCGGATCGCCGGTGAAGCTCCGCGGCGTGCGTGTCGGCAGGGTGGTGGACCTCAACATCCGCTATTCGTCCCCGAAGAACCTTTCGGTTGTCGCCGTCGTGTGCGAGCTGAGCCGAAATTCGCTGACGGACGAAAAGGGTGACCTGATTGATCTATCGAGCCGGAAGGAGTTGCAGAAGCTGATCGACCATGGCCTGCGTGCGCAGCTTGGGGTTCTTGGTCTTGCGACCGGCCTGTTGTACGTGGAGCTGAACTTTGTCGATCCCAGGGAGTATCCTCTGCCGTCGACTCCCTCCAGTGACGCCAGGTACGTGGTGATGCCGGCAATGGATTCCTCCCTCAAGGAGTTTCAGGCGAATCTGGATGAGATACTCGTGGATCTGAGGCATGTGGATTTCGCGGGACTTGCGAAGGAGATCAAGGGACTGCTGGTCGATGCCCGGCGGCAGATCAACGGCCTCGATCTTGCGGTGCTCACGCAGGAATGGACCAAGGCGGGGCGGTCGCTTGATGCGCTGGCCTCATCGAAGGAGCTGCCCGATGCCATTCAGAACCTGAACGCGGCGCTGGTTGAGTTCCGCGCGACGCTTGCGCGGCTGGATGGCACGATTGAGCCAACCGTGAAGCAGCTCGGGGAGACCCTGGCTCAGGCCCGGGGCACGTTGGAATCGTTCTCCTCCGCGGCTGCAACGGTTCAGACGTTTGTCAATGCGCAAAGCGGTCTTGGCGAAGAGGCCGGACGGGCGCTCTCCCAGTTCACGGATGCCGTGGCTTCGATCCAGAGGCTCACGGACTTTCTTGAGCGCAATCCAAATTCACTCCTGACCGGAAGGAAGCATCCCCAATGAGAAACTCTCCTGCGCAAATGGCAGCCATGGATTTTGTCCGCGCCGCAAGCGCCGCCTTTTCCCGCCAGGCAAGATTGATTCTTCTGGTGCTTGGAGGGATTGCGGTTGCGGGCTGCTCCATCATTCCCGAAGCGGCGGCGGATCCCACCCGCTATTATGTCCTGGATGGACCCGAAGCCGCGACCCTGCCTGCGATTGCGGCAGGTGGGACGCTGGCCATTCGATCGATTGAACTGCCGGCGTACCTGAGGAATACCAAGAGCATGGTCGTGCGCGTGGGGGAGAATGAAGTGCGCTACGAGGATTATTCGCGCTGGGCCGAGCCGTTGGATGCCGGAATTCAGCGGATCGTCAGGGAGCGGCTTGTCAACCTGCTGGGTGCCGCGTCCGTCGTTTCTTTTCCGCTGAATGCCGGCGAAACGAGGCGGTGGGACCTTCGGGTGCAGGTGCTGCGGTGCGAAGGCAGCGCGCCTCGCGGAGGGAGTCCGGGGATGCTGTTTGTGGCGGGCTTCCAGATACTTGACGCAACCGATGGCAGGCAGGTTGCGCGGGACCAGGTGATCGTGAACGATCTGGACTGGGACGGGCGTGATTTCGGGGCGCTTGCGCGGCAGTTGAGCGCGGCGGTGACGCGTTTTGCGGACGATGTCGCCAGAAACGTGCCAGGCCGCTGAGTTGCAGCCCGTGAAATTCCCCAATTTTTCGGAAAAAACTACCCGCGCAGCACTTGGGGGTTCGCAATACTACTGAGGATAAAACCCTAGCATTTCAGAGCGAAAAGAGTAAGCTGCTTTCCATGGAAAATTTGAAGTCAACCACCACGGCGTTCACGGTCCTGCAGTTTTCCCTTGAGGTGGGGAAGGACGGGCAGCCGACGCAGCGCACCAAGTCGTGCGGGGTGTTTACTTCAGTGGAGGAAGCCTTCGTGTCCGCGCGCCTACTTGCGGTGCGTGAATGGAGCCGGCTGCAGCGGCTCGCCCTGCAGGGTGGCGCCAATGCCAATCCTGCGGAGATGCTGGACACGGAATGGGGCTACGATGTGCGCCAAGGGCACCTTGTGGTGACCCGCTTCTGGGTGCACGAGCGCCAGCCGGTTCAGCCGGCCTGAGGATGCGGGGCAGTGGCTGCCTCACGCAGGCGGTCGGGCTCGACTCAGAATCCGGTTGAGGGAGGACGGCTGCCGGACAAGTCTCTCGCGGAAGATGATTTCGCGACGACTGATTTTCATCCTGCTTGCCGGATATGCGGTCTGGGTCGTGTATCCGATGGTCTGGGTTGCCTATTCGTCGCTCAAGGAGGACGCCGCCATCTATCGCGATGCGTTCGCGCTCCCGGCGCTTGATGACCTGCGCACGGAGAACTATGTGCGCGCCTGGCGCGAGGCCCGGTTTGGCGACTACCTGTTCAACAGCGTGGTGGTGACCGTGGTGTCGGTGACCGGCATCGTCCTGCTCGGATCGATGGCCGGATATGCACTCGCACGATTCTATCATCCTGCAGGCGGGGTTGTCTTCTGGCTTTTTCTCGCGGGTCTGATGATCCCGGCGCAGCTCGCCGTTGTGCCGCTCTTCTTTGAACTGCGTTCGGTGGGCCTGCTGAATTCCCGGATCGGCCTGATTGCCGTTTACATCGCGAACGGGCTGCCGTTCGCGATCTTCATCCTCGCGGGATTCTTCAGGGCCCTGCCGCGCTCCCTGCATGAGGCTGCGGTGATGGACGGATGCGGGGAGTTCGCCTCTTTCTGGCGCGTCCAACTGCCTCTCGCCAGGCCGGGGCTGATCACTGTGGCGATTTTTCAGTTCATCGGTGTGTGGAAGGAATACTTCTTTGCCTTCATGCTTACGAGCGGAGGAGCCGACGATGCGGCGCGGACGCTGCCGATGGGGCTGGCCAATCTTTCGATCACCGCGCAGTACCGCGGCACCTATGGATCGCTGTTCGCAGGCATAGTGCTCGTCACGGTGCCGATCCTCTTCGTGTACCTGCTGCTGCAGCGTCACATCGTGAAGGGAGTCGTGGCCGGCGCAGTCAAGGGGTGAGCAGCCACGCGGATGGGACGCCTTCGCATGGCCTGGCGCGCATGCGCGATGGGCGACGGTGCCGCTGGATGTATTCAAATTATGGATACCCGGGGCGGGCTTCCTATGGCAGCCAGGGAAACTTTCGGGAGTCTGGCTTGCGCTTCTGTCGCTGTGCGCCGTGAAACTCCTTCGCCTCCTCGCTCATGTAGTAGAGCAGCGTGGCGTTTCCGGCCAGTTCCTGGATGCCGGCCTGCCCGTCGAGTTCGGCGTTGAATGCGCTCTTCAGCGCCCGAATCGCCAGCGGGCTGTGACCCAGGATTTCGCGTCCCCACTTGACGCCCTCGGCCTCGAGGTCCGCGACAGGCACCACCGCATTGATCAATCCCATGTCGAGCGCCTGCTGTGCGCTGTATTGGCGACACAGATACCAGATCTCACGCGCCTTCTTCTGTCCCACGAGGCGCGCGAGATAGCTGGATCCAAAACCCGCGTCAAAGCTGCCCATGCGCGGTCCCACCTGGCCGAAGATTGCGTTGTCCGCTCCAATCGTGAGGTCGCAGACGACGTGGAGCACGTGTCCGCCGCCGATGGCGTAACCCGCAACGAGCGCGATGACCACCTTCGGAATCGATCGAATCAATTTCTGGAGATCCAGGACGTTGAGCCGCGGCACACCGTCGCCCCCCACGTATCCCGCGTGGCCGCGGACGGACTGATCCCCGCCTGCGCAGAACGCATATTTCCCGTCCGTGTGCGGACCCGCTCCGGTGAGCAGAATCACCCCGATGCCCGGATCCTCCCGGGCGTCAATGAACGCGTCGTACATCTGAAAGACCGTCTCGGGTGTGAAGGAATTGCGTCGGTGCGGGCGGTTGATCGTCACCTTTGCGATTCCATCCATCTTGCAATAGAGAATGTCTGAATACGTTTTGACCTCTTTCCATTCGGGCGGATTCATCATCCTGCAACGCTGGATGGATTTGCGGCGACGTCAATGCACCACGGTTGCAACCGTTGGGTCATAATGGAAGAAAAGGGCTTGGAGAGTCGGGAATCTTGAAAGAACAATGAAGTCCATGTCGTCTCCGTCCGCTTCATCCACGTCTGGACGTGGTGTGCCGATTTCCCTGCTGGCGGGGGCCTTGGGCGTGGTCTTTGGCGACATCGGGACGAGTCCCCTCTACGCGTTTCGAGAATCGATCGAGCATCTCGCGCCTGCGGATCGCATCGGCGGGGTGATGGGGGTGCTCTCGCTGATTTTCTGGTCGTTGATGCTCATCGTGAGCGTGAAGTACATCACGGTGGTGATGCGGGCGGGGAATCACGGTGAGGGGGGGATTTTCGCGCTGCTTGCGCTGAGCGGGCTGGAGCGGGTGAAGCAGGCTCCGGGCAGGATCGGATCGGGAGTCACGCTCGTGCTGCTGGGCGCATGCATGCTTTGCGGCGAGGGTGTGATCACCCCCGCCATCTCCGTGCTGAGCGCCGCCGAGGGATTGAAACTGGTGCTGCCCGCTTCGGAACGTTTCGTGGTTCCGCTCTGCATCGCCATTCTCGTGGCGCTGTATTGGGTGCAGCACAAGGGCACGCATCGCATCGGCCAGTTGTTTGGTCCGATCATGGCGGGCTGGTTCATCGTGCTTGGTTCGCTGGGTTTGTTTCACGTTGTGAACACTCCCGCCATCCTGCGGGCGCTGAATCCGGTGCATGCCTTCCTCCTCCTTGGAAACCATCCCGCTGAAGCCGCCGGCATTCTGGGCTCCGTTGTCCTGGCGATCACCGGTGTCGAGGCGCTGTATGCGGACATGGGCCATTTCGGGCGTCCCGCCATCCTGCGCGCCTGGTACACTCTCGTCCTGCCCGGGCTCGCGCTGAACTATTTCGGACAGGGGGCCTACGTCCTCTCCCATCCGTACGACAATGGAAACCCGTTTCTTTCGCTTGCGCCTGAGGGTGCGGCGCGAAGCGCGCTACTCATTCTCTCGGTCATTGCCGCGGTGATTGCCAGCCAGGCGTTGATCTCCGGCACGTTTTCACTGATTCGCCAGGCTATCCAGCTCGGCTATTTCCCCCGCCTGCGGGTGAGCCACACCAATGCCGAGCAGCGGGGTCAGATCTATGTCCCATTGGTCAACATCTGCATGGCGATCGCCTCGATCGCGACGGTGCTCTTGTTCCAGACTTCATCGGCGCTGGCCGGAGCCTACGGCATTGCGGTCACCGCAACGATGTCGGTGACAACTTTTGCGCTGTTCTTTGTGGCCCGGCGTGCGTGGGGCTGGTCGTTCGCCGCCGCGGTTTCGATGTGCGTGTGTTTCGCCGCCGTCGACCTTGGATTTCTCGCCGCGAATGTCCCGAAGATCATCCACGGCGGCTGGCTTCCGCTGGCGCTGGCGGCCGGATTGTTCGCCATCATGCACACCTGGAAGACAGGCAAGACGGAGATCCGGGAGCGCGTTTACGGCACTGCGATCACCGAACTCGAACTTTCCAGCATAGCGAAGAGCAGGAACATCGTCCGCATCCCCGGAAGCGCCGTCTTCATGGTGGGCACGCCCAGGGGCACGCCGCTCGCGCTGCTGCATCATCTCAAGGCGAACAAGTGCCTTCAGCAAACGGTGCTTCTGCTGACGATCACCACTCAGGAGGTGCCTGTCGTCGATGAAGAGGAGCGCATGACCCTGAGCTTCATGGGGGAGGGCGTGTGGCGCGCCATCGTGCGCTACGGCTACATGGAGCTGCCCGACGTGAGCCGCCTGGTCGAGCGCATCATGGCCCAGGGGATCCCCGTGAATCCGCAAAGCACGACCTACTACTTCAACCGCGAGATGATCATCGGCGGAGGCAGCGCGCGCATGTTCCACTGGCAGAAAAACCTGTACGCGTTTCTCAGCCGCAACGCCACCTCCGTGAAGGACTACTACCGCATCGCGCCCACGCAGATCATCGAGATAGGACTGCCGGTCCAGCTCTGACGGATCCGCCCGGTCCGAGCCGGCGGCACCGTCAGGTCGCGATGGCTTCGCCCACCCGCGCCGCCACCTGCGCGAAAAGCGCCTTGCGGAACGCCGCGTCTGATTTGCGATCAGTGCGCACCTCAAGCAGACGCACGCCCGACGCGGGCAGCGCGCCCACCGCTCGTTCGAAGGCATTCCAGTCACCCACCAGAGTGTGCTCGATTCCGTAGGTCGCAGCCCAGCGGGAGAAGTCCACAAGCTGCGGCGTGGCAAAGTAGTCCTCGAACGGAGGATTGAACGCGGCGATGGGCAGATGCTCAAAAATTCCCCCTCCGCGGTTGTTGATCAGGACGATCGTCAGCGAACCACGAAACCGGTTGAGCAGCAGACCGCCATTGGTGTCGTGCAGCAGGGCGAGATCTCCGGTGAGCAGAACCGACGGGCGGCCGCCGTGAGCCATGCCCAGGGCGGAGGACAGGGTGCCGTCGATGCCATTGGCGCCGCGGTTGAACGCGAATTGCGGGCGCCGGTGGTTCACCGGCCAGAAGTACTCGACATCGCGCACGGGCATGCTTCCCGCGACAAAGACCGGAGTGTTTTCCGGCAGCACCTGAGCGAGTAGCCAGGCCGCCTTGCCTTCAAACTGGCCGCAGTCCTTCAATCCCGCATCCAGGGCGGAACGCGCGACAGCCTCGGCCCTGCGCCAGAGGGACGCATACGCGTCGTCCCCCGGCGCCGCGCCCTCGGGCACGAGCGATTCGACCGGGGCCGCGATCTGACGGGTGCGGGCATGGAGGGAATCGCGATTCCTTTCGGTGGGAGACACCAGCAGCACATCCGCCTGGCTCGCCTCCAGGTACGCGCGCAGCACTTTGCTGGTCGGCCATCCTCCGAGGCACAGGATCTGCCGGGGGGCGAGAAGGCGGGAAACGCGTTCGTTGCGCAGGATCGCGTCATAGGACGAAACGATCGGCGCGTTTGTATCCAAAGACTCAGTACGCAGCGAGGAAAGCGTGTCCGCGAGGACCGGCCAGCCGGTGGCCGCGGCGAGCCTGCCCGCAGCCGCCGCGTAGACTGCGGCGTTAAAGGGCGCGGCCGGTCCTGCGACAATCAACCCGCGCGAGGTGGCCGTACGGAAGCGAGTGACGACTTCGGATCCGGCGCACACCGCAGTGCCGAGGTGCTCAAAAAACAAATCATCGATCCTCCCCTCGAGTTCGCGCACCCGTCCGTCGGGAAGCGGGGCCAGCGGATCGCGGAAAGGCACGTTCAAATGCACGGGACCGGGAAAAGGCCCGCTCGCGCGGCTCCAGCCGTGAGCCATCTGCTGGCGCACACACCGCAGCAGGTCCAGAGCCGGCTCCGGGACGGCAAGCTCGTGATACCAGCGCACATGGTCTCCGTACAATTTCTGCTGATCGATCGTCTGGCCGGAATGGCACTCCCTGAGCTCCGGAGGACGATCGGCGGTGAGCACGATCAGCGGGACGCCGGACTCGGAAGCTTCGATGATGGCGGGATAAAGATGGGCTCCCGCCGACCCGCTGGTGCAAACGAGGACCACGGGCTTTCCCGCGCGGCGTGCCAGCCCGAGCGCAAAGAAACCGGCCGAGCGCTCATCCAGTGCGGGAATTGTCTCGACCGCGGAGTGACGCACGAGCGCCATCGTTAGCGGTGTCGAGCGCGATCCCGGCGAAACGACCGCCTGGCGCAGGCCGAGTCGCACCAGCGACTCCACCATCACGGAGGACCAGACGGTGTTCGTATTCCGGAAGTCAATTGAAGCCGATGCCATGTCCTGAGATTTCAAAAAATCTGCCAAAGGGCAAAGCCCAAGGAACAGCTCATGCGTCAGCTCCCGATGGGGCTCTTTGAATGCGTCACTTCGTGAGCTCGACGATGAGGTTGAGATCCATTTGATCGGGACGCGTTTCCCTTCCACGCAGCGCGTCATGTTCCGATTTCCCAAAGGGAACCTCTTGGACCTCTCGAAAACCAATGTGCCTTGCCACCAGCCCGAGGCCGTCCTTGCAACAGAAGTGCTAGAGGCGCCAGGTCTGGAATGCCTCCACAATTCCGGTGTGGCTCCCTTGAAAATCGCTGGATCGGTAGTGTCTGGAGAGAACACCGGACAGGCCCGGAAACGAAAGGCGAAGCACCCCGGTGGATTGCAGGCATCGGCAGGCTTCGCTCAGGAAGATCAGCGACTCGGCCTGATCGAGATGTTCCAGAAAGTCCTCTGCAAAGCCAAATCGAAAGTGGTTGCTTGGAAACGGATGCTCGCCCACCAGCTCACACCGGAAGATCTGCGCCTTGACGGCATCCGGCACAACGTCCCAGGCATAGTAGTGCTTGAAGCCGTCCACATTCAGCCAGCCGTCGATGAGATTCTATCCGCACCCGTATTGAATCCTGTCGAATTTCAGAGGGTCGACTGCGTATTCCTCCATTTCCGCGGAGGACCCGCCACCTGGATGAGTGTCAAGTGGCAGGGCGAAACGGCCTTCCGGCGACACAGGGGAACTTGTCCATTGTTGATGCGCAGATATCGACGACTGGGCGGAAGGCGGTGAAGAGGATGGCGGTCGCTGGGTCAATTTCTGACGCGCGCCTCATTAGCTGCCGCAAGAGGTGGTCTGACTTCTGCAAATAGTCGCCGGGTTTTCGACGATGCCGTTTGACGGCGGCTTTCCGACAGTCTTCCTCTCAGCTTGAACAGTCACGTCCAACCCAGCCCATGATCACACCGTCCAGTCACGGTCGAGTCCCAGTGCGCCAGGCACCAGGCCTTGCCCATCTGAGACTGATCCTTCTGCTTCTGGGTGGCGTGTTCGCCACGGGTGTGCACTGGGATGCCCTGCAGGTTTTCGCATGGGGCCGCATGGTGGCCGTCAGTCTTGAGGATGAGACACCGGCGGAGGCGATCGCCACGCTGCTCTCCCCTGAGAAACGCTGCGAGATCTGCCGGGTCGTCAGTGACGCCAAGGCAGAAGCCTCTGATGGATTGGAGTCCGCCGCGGGATTCATCAAGTCCCCCCTGCTCATTCCGTCCATTCCGCCAATCATGGTTTTTGCGCCGCTCGGTTCATCGGGGCGGCGTTGGGTTGAGTCGCAGGCACTGGCTCCCAACAAGGAGGCGCCACCGGTGCCTCCACCGCGGGTCGTCGCCTGATTCTTTGGCGGGGAGTCTTCCCCGCAATCAGGACACCGCCGCCTTCGTGCGGCATCACCCCGACGGACAGCGTCCAACGGCAGCGTCTGCCGTGCATGGACATCCGCGGATGAACAAACCCGACCGCCATGAAATCCATTTCTTCCTCCATCACTTCATCCTTTCCACGCTCCAGCTCCGCGCTCTGCGCACTCGCATGCGCACATTCGCTTTGCGCCGATGACATCGGCCATCAGCATGCCGTTGAACTCGAACGCGTGGTCATCACCGCACGCCCCAGTGAGCGCCCTCTCAGCGTAACCACCGATCCTCGCGCACCCGCGCAGCCCATTCCCGCCCAGGACGGTGCGGAGGCCCTGCGCGGTATCGCGGGCATGAACGTCATCCGCAAGGGAGGCACCGACGGCGATCCCGTTTTGCGCGGCATGGCGGGCTCGCGGCTCGGCATCCTTCTCGACGGCGAGAACATCCTCGGCGGCTGCGGCAGTCGCATGGACCCGCCGACCGCCTATGTTTTCCCCGCATCCTACGATCGCATCACGGTCCTGAAAGGTCCCCAGTCGGTGCTGCACGGATCCGGCAACTCCGCGGGAGTCGTGCTGTTCGAACGCAATCCTCCCCGGTATTCCGAACCATCCTCGAAAACCACGGGCGCGCTGACTTTCGGATCATACGGGCGCAACGACCAGTTCCTGGAAATCCGCGCGGGAAAGCCGCGTGTGTATGGCGAGGTTGCTGGGACACGCACCGCTTCCGACGACTACCGCGACGGAGACGGAAGGTCCGTCGCTTCGGCGTATGAGCGCTGGAGCGGCCGTGCAGCGCTCGGCTGGACTCCCTCCGCGGACACCGTGATTGAGCTTTCGTCAATTGCCAGCGATGGCGAGGCGGCCTATGCTGATCGCGCGATGGACGGCTCGAAGTTTGCGCGTCGCAATCTCAGTTTGCGGATCCGGACGAACGCGGCCGCGGAAGCCATCGATTCAATCGAGGCCAACCTGTTCTACAACGGGGTCGACCATGTGATGGACAACTACTCGATCCGCTCCTTTGGCCCGACGCCGATGATGCCCGGAAAGGCGGCATCGAATCCCGATAGACAGACCATCGGGGGTCGCATGCTGGCCAGGATGTCGCCGGATCGGGCGGGGGTGTGGAAACTCGCCTCCGGTGCCGATTTTCAGGCCAATCGTCACCGCATCCGAAGCACCGGCGATGAAGCTGCAGATCCGTATGAATCCAAGGTTCGCGTGAAGGATGCAGCATTTTCCGTTCTCGGGGTTTTCACGGAGGCCACGCGTATCATTGCTGAAAGCCAGCGCATCGTGTCGGGTGTCCGGCTCGATGCATGGAGGGCGACCGATCACCGCATGACTGTCGCGACCGGTATGATGGGCTCGGCGATGAATCCCACTGCGGCGCACACGCGCGCCGCGCGGCTGCCTTCATATTTCCTGCGCTACGAGAATGAATGGCGTCCCGGCTTTTCCGCTTTCGCCGGTCTGGGACACACCCGGCGCTTCCCCGACTACTGGGAACTCTTCAGCAAGGAGAGCGCTGATTCGGTCAGCGCTTTTGCCTCGCGTCCCGAACTGACAACCCAGTTCGACGCCGGCATCACCCACCGCTCCCGTCTCGTGCAGGCATCGTTCACAGTCTTCGCAAATCGGATTGAGGATTACATTCTGATCGAAAGCGCGTTTTCGAAATCGATGGGCATGATGACGAATCGGCGGACGACGATCACACGCAATGTCGATGCGCGCAGCCTCGGCGCGGAATCCAGTCTGAGCTGGATCTTTGCCGAAGGATGGACCGTGGACGCTTCCGTTTCCATAGTGCGCGGCGACAACCGAACGGACGATCGCCCGCTCGCCCAGCAGCCGCCTCCTGAGGGCCGGCTGGGGGTGAGTTATGCCACATCGACCTGGAGCATCGGATCGCTTGTCCGCTCTGTCGCCCGGCAGAATCGATTTGCGATCAACCAAGGCAGCATTGTCGGACAGGACCTCGGACCCTCCCCGGGATTCACGACACTTTCATTGAACGGAGCCTGGAAACCCTCAGCGCACTGGCAGTTGTCCGCGGGCGTGGACAATATCCTTGATCGCACCTACGCGGAGCACCTCAGTCGCGGAGGAACCCTGGTGCCCGGATTTCCTCCTCCCACGATTCGCGTGAATGAACCCGGACGCACGCTGTGGGCGAAGCTGGATTGCAAGTGGTAGTCGGTCGCGGGGCCGGTTGTTGTAATTTCCGGTGATTGCTCTACTGCTTGTTCCTTCATGAGCGAATCTCCCCCGACAACACTCTTTGCCCGCATGGGTGGACGCGAGCCGTTGATGAAACTGTTGCGCTATTTCTATGCAGATGTCCGCCAGCACCGGGAGATCGGTCCCATCTTCAATGCCCAGATCGACGACTGGCCCGCGCACATCTCCAAGATCGCGGATTTCTGGTCCGGCGTGACGGGTGGACCCGCGCTCTATAGCGGCCCCATGCCATTCAAGCACGTGCCGCTCGGACTTCAGGAGCCTCATTTCCAAGCCTGGCTCGATCTCTGGCGGCGCCACTGTCGCGCGCACCTGCCGGAGGCCGAGGCGGAGGAGATGATCCTGCGCGCGGAAACGATCGGTCAGCGCCTCCGAGAAATCGTGGCGAGTTTCGGTTGAACGGGCGAAGGAACGATCGTCAATTCTCCCCCCACTGGAGCGGGGGCGTGCATCGTCATGCCCAGGGTTCGTCCGTTACATTGCACCGCCGGCAAATTTGATAAGCTTGATTGAGATCAAGATCCTGCGCGTTCGGAGCCGAATCCGGCGCCCGGTTCCTGCTACCGTGCGTCCGCCATGAAACCGTCTCGGTTCCTACTCGTCGCACTGGCTTCGGCCGGCGCGGCCCTCGCCCAATCCCAAGTGACGTCCTCGTCGTTCGAGCAGGCGCTCGAATCCGGCAAGGTCTCCTTCAACGCGCGCTTGCGATACGAGCACGTCGACCAAGCCGGCCTGCCGGAGAAGGCCAACGCCCTCACGCTGCGTTCCCGCCTCGGTTACACAACCGCGGCGTATCGCGGGTTTCAATTCATGGCCGAGGCGGAGAATGTCGTCGCACTGGCCGACAATTATGCCGACGGAGTCACCGCCAGTCCCGGGTATCCGGTGGTTGGAGATCCGGAGGTGACCGAAGTCAACCAAGCCTGGGCTTCCTTCGCGACTGGCAAGACCAAGGGCACGTTGGGACGTCAGCGGCTCGTGCTCGACAATGCGCGCTTCATCGGCGATGTCGGCTGGCGGCAGGACATGCAGACCTTCGATGCGTTCGTCCTGCAGGACGCCACCGTCGAACGACTCTCCCTCACCTACGCTTACCTGTGGAGGATCAATCGTGTGTTCGCCGACGCGCTGGACTGGGATTCCGATTCCCATGTCGCCCATGCCAGCTACGCGGGCTTTCCCCTTGGCACGTTGACGGGCTACGCTTACCTGCTCGATTTCGATTCACCTGCCGGCGCCCGAGGCAGCTCCACCGCCACCTATGGCGCGAGCTTCGCGGGATCCACGCCGCTGAACGACAGCGTGAAGTTTGCGTACCGCGCCGAATACGCCACCCAGTCCGACTATCGCAGCAGTCCCCTCGACTATCGTGCCGCCTATTACGTTCTCGAACTCGGCGGAGTCTGGAAGACCTTCAGCCTATCCGTCGGTCGCGAGGTGCTTGGCTCCGACAACGGCCAGGGCTTTCGCACGCCCCTCGCGACCTTGCATGCCTTCAACGGCTGGGCCGACGTCTTCCTCACCACACCCGCCGCCGGATTGCGCGAGACCTATTTGAAGATCGCCGCCTCGCTACCCGCCAAACTGCAGTTCATCGGTTCGCTTCACCGCTTCGAAGCCGACCGAGGAAACGCAACCTATGGCAACGAGATCGACCTGCAGCTCGCCCGTCGCGTCAACAAACGCCTGAACCTCACCGCAAAAGCAGCGCTCTTCGACGGCAAGCCCGGCTTCGCCGATCGCGACAAGTACATGGTTCAGGCGGACTACGCCTTCTGATGCTCCGTGCCCGGCGGCGTTCAATCATTGACGTTGGGCGAAAACGACCTGCTGGCGGGTAGTGACACGGCACCGCCCCAAGAGTATGACTGGGTGCGATCCAATTCATTCCCTGCGGAGCAGCTGAGGAGGTGGCAGGAGGTGCTGCAATGCCTGACCAGCCCTGCCACTCTGGCGACGCAGGAGGGGATTGTGCGCTCGGCGCTCCAACGAATGAACGATCAGTTCACGCGGGATTTTGATTCGCAGCGGAGTCATGAATCATCCAAATTTGCCCCACCGATGTCTCTGATCTCAGCTCAATATCCCAGTCGGTGCCGCTCGCCCGTGCGCGGGTTTGTTCAACAAGGTGCCTGAGCAAAGGCGCTAGCGCAGAGTAGCTCACCTAGAACGTTGGGAAAGAACATGAAGATTCCTGTGATCGACGAGCCTGTCCGACTTGGGCGAGCATTCTGGGTCACATACGGTGTGATGCTAATTCCGTCGCTTTGGCTCTTGAAGCCTTGGTCGTGGAAGTTGCCGCTGTTCTCAAAAGTCGCAGGCGCCGTGTTGCCGCCGTTTCTTGCCGCGATTGCCATCTGTTCATTTGTGCTCCTCACATTTTCGGTAACAGCGCATTTTCATGGCCGGAAGAGGGAGTTTGCCGGAATTGTGGCGGCGATACTCGGATCGACAATATTCCTGGTCGTGGCTTGGATGTTTTCCGGTTATAAGAATCTTCCAGCAATATGTGCGTTTGTCGCGAGTTGCATCGGCTACTCGCTTTTCTACTCCGTGCATCGCAAAGAGCCTGGCAACCCGACAGGTCCAACGCTGCCAGCGCGTCGTGGCTCATGTTGAACGCTGGGCAATTCTGCGCGGAGGAAATCGACCGCCACGAACAGCTATGGTTAAACTCTGCATCTTTGTTGGCATGACCGTGGGAGGGCTGGCATTCGGGTGGGCCGCGGATGCGCTTGGATGCGAGATATTCGCATCGTTCCTGTGGAGCGGACTGGGTTCGCTTGCAGGCTGCTGGATTGGTTGGAAGGTGCACCAATTGTATTTCCAGTGACCTTGCGCTGACAGGTCGACGATCGGTCGAGGGGGCAATGCGAGAGGGTCAGTCCTTACGCCGAAACCGTGACGGATGAACGGAACGGCTTCTCGTGCAACGCCGGCCTTGCGGCAGAATTGACATGCGCCTGTTCGCGCACCGCTCTGCCTGGCGCGCCCGGCGACGGAACACACACGCGGACTTTCGAGCACTCCCCGCTTGCTCGAAGCTTCAATTTGAGTCTTTTCGGTGCACTCCCCGCGGGAGGTGAGAGTATTGGTCTGTCCCCATGAGCGAAACTGTTCAGTGTCATTTTGGAGACGGAGTGCCTGACCCTCTTCCGCAGGTGAACCGGTTGCATTTTGTTGTGAGCGGCCGGGTCGTGACGCCATGCAGACGTGCTCCACGTCATGGTGTTTTCTGAAGACGAGTCTGGCTGAGTTCGAGGTGGCAGCGGCGGTGTCCTGATGGATCGGGTCTGGTGTGCGGCATGTGAATTGGGTGACGAAATGGATCCTTTGGGGAAGGCAAAATTGGTCCTTGCGCGCCCCAAGGGGCCCGAACTGAATGTCCGGGCGCATGTCCGCATCCGCCGCTGTCTCCACTTACAACAAGGATCATCCTTTTCCCGCAAGGATTCTGGAAAACCGCCTCCTGAGTCGCCCGGGATCGTCCAAGGAAACCCGCCATTTTGTGGTCAGTCTGGTTGGCAGCGGGCTGCACTACAAGGCGGGGGACTCCCTGGGCGTTTTTCCCACCAACCGGCCATCGGAGGTGGAGGCCGTCATCAAGGCAATCGGTGCGACTGGTGATGAGTCGGTCATGCTGCCCAAGGCGACTGAGCCGGCAACGCTCCGAGAGGCGCTTTCCCAAAAGCTGGCTCTTGCGGATCCGACCAGGAAGTTTGTCGAGGCATTGCAGGCCAGGGCCACCGATCCCGGCGAGGCGGCGAAACTGAGGGGGCTGCTCCTTCCCGAGTCGAAGGAGGTGCTCACGGCGTTTCTTGGCGAACGTGAATACATCGATCTGCTCACGGAGTTTCCGAGCGCGCGGCTGACGCCGCAGGAGCTCGTTGATCAGCTTCGCAGGCTGATGCCCCGGCTTTACTCCATCGCCTCCTCACCCAAGCTGCACCCCAACGAAATTCATCTGACGGTCGCGGTCGTGCGTTACGAATCCAATCGCCGCGAGCGGCATGGTGTCTGCACCACGTTTCTTGCCGATCGGGTTCAGGTCGGGGGAACTGAAGCGCCGGTGTTCATTTCGCATTCGCACTTCCGTCCGCCGGAGGACCAATCCAGGGACTGCATCATGGTCGGTCCCGGCACGGGCATCGCGCCATTCCGGGCGTTTGTGCAGGACAGGTTTGCCGCCAACGGGACGGGGCGGAACTGGATTTTTTTTGGCGATCAGCACCGGGCGACGGACTTCCTTTACGAGGAGGACTGGCAGGAGTGGACCGCGAGGAAGCAGATTCATCGCATGGACCTGGCCTGGTCGCGCGATCAGGCGACGAAGGTCTATGTCCAGGATCGAATGCGCGAGAATGCCGCGGAACTTTGGGAGTGGATCAAAGCCGGCGCATATTTTTATGTCTGTGGCGATGCGAAACGCATGGCCAAGGACGTGGATCAGATGCTGCACTCGATCATCGCTGACCAGGGCGGCAGGACGCTCGAGGAGGCGGCGGAATACGTGAAGCAGATGAAAAAGGACCGGCGTTATCAGCGCGACGTGTATTAAGAATTCAACTACAACCACGGGCACATGACCTTCAAGGATCGAACAGCGATTGTCACGGGAGCGGGCAGGGGAATCGGCAGAGGCATCGCCGAGGTCCTTGCGGCGAATGGCGTCACCGTCATCTGCGTCTCAAAATCGGAGTCGTCCTGCGGCGCGGTCGCCTCGGCGATCACAGCCTCGGGTGGCAAGGCCAGGGCGATGGCCGTGGATGTTTCCGACGGGGCGGCGATCCATGCGGCGGCGGAGGCCCTGCTCAAGGAATTCGGCAGGGTCGACATCCTGGTCAACAACGCCGGCATCACCCGTGATGGGCTGCTGGCGCGCATGTCCGACGAGGACTGGAACCTCGTCATTCAAACGAACCTGACGAGCTGCTTTCACTGGACCAAGGCGATCGGCTGGCCGATGTGCCGGGCCCGCTACGGACGCATCGTGAACATCGCCTCGGTTGTGGGCCTGGTTGGGAACGCAGGGCAGGCGAATTACGCGGCTGCAAAGGGAGGAATGATCGCGTTCACGAAGTCCATCGCCAAGGAGTTTGCCCGGCGGTCGGTGACGGCCAATGTCGTTGCACCTGGCTTCATCAAGACGGACATGACGGCAACCCTTTCCGAGGACGTCCAGAAGGCGGCCCGGGAACTGATTCCGATGCAGCGTTTCGGGGAGGTGGCCGACATAGCCCACATGGCGGCTTTCCTTGCTTCGGAAGAGTCCGGTTACGTTACGGGACAAGTTTTTACCGTTGACGGCGGCATGGCGATGTGAAGCCTGCAACCTTGCGATTTAACCCATATGGCTGATCAAAAAACCATCGAACAACGCGTAAAAGAGATCATCGTCAATCAGCTCAATGTGAACGAGGAGCAGATCACTCTCCAGGCCTCGTTCCTCGACGATCTCGGAGCGGACTCCCTCGACACGGTCGAGCTGATCATGGCCTTTGAGGAAGAGTTCAAGGATGAGATCAAGGGCGAGATTCCTGAGTCTGATGCAGAGAAGCTGCAGACGGTCGGCCAGGTCATCGATTACATCAACGCCAAGGCGGCCGGCAAATAGCCGCCTGCTGAATTTCGTGGCGCTCTTCCGATTGTCGGAAGGGCGCTTTTTTGCTTTCAGGTCCGGCAATCCCCGGCCTTGAATTGAGGCCGGTCACCCCTTTTCCTACGAGCGCCCATGGAGTCGCAATCAGTCCCGCAACGTGTGGTTGTCACCGGGCTCGGTGTCGTGCATGGCATTGGTCGTGAGGTTGAATCCTTCTGGGCAAGTCTCCTTGCGGGGCGCTGCGGCATTGGCCGGGTGACGCAGTTTGATCCATCCGGCTTCACGAGCCAGATCGGAGCGGAGGTGCGCGACTGGGAGCCCGAAGCGCACATGGACCCCAAGGAGGTGCGACGAAACGACCGCTATACCCACTTCGGCTATGTGGCCGCGAAGCAGGCCGTGCGGGACGCGGCTCTCCAGGTGGACGATGGCAATGCCGACCGGGTGGGTGTGATCATTGGTTCCGGGATCGGCGGGATGGCCACCTTTGAAACGCAGCACAAGCGGCTGATGGAGGGCGGACCGAGAAAGGTCTCACCCTTCACCATTCCGGCTCTCATCGGCAACATGTGCTCCGGTCTGTTTGCCATCGAGATTGGTGCGCGCGGGCCAAATTTTGGCGTGGTGTCCGCCTGCGCGACGGCTACGCATGCGATCGGCGAGGCGATGCACATGATCAGACGCGGCGATGTCGACGTCATGGTTGCGGGCGGGGCGGAGGCTGCAATCACACCGTTTGCCTACGCGAGCTTTTGCTCGATGAAGGCGATGAGCGGTCGAAATGATGATCCGGCTACCGCGAGCCGCCCCTTTTCGCTGGGGCGCGACGGCTTTGTCATGGGAGAAGGCGCCGGGGTGCTGGTTGTTGAGTCGCTTTCACACGCCCTGAAGCGCGACGCCCGGATCTATTGCGAACTGCTTGGCTATGCGGCAACGGCTGATGCCTACCATATCACGCAGCCCGATCCAGAGGGAAAGGGCCTTTCCATGGCCATGCGGCGAGCGCTCTCCAGCGCCAGGATAAGGCCGGACGAGGTCGACTACATCAATGCGCATGGCACCAGCACACCGTACAACGACAAGTTTGAGACGCTTGCCATCAAGGGGGTGTTTGGTGCGCATGCCCGCAAGGTGGCGGTGAGTTCAACCAAATCGATGACAGGCCATCTGCTGGGTGCGGCAGGGGGCATCGAATCCATTGCCAGCATCAAGGCGATTCAGACGGGGTGCATCCCGCCGACCATTAATCTGCACGAACGCGACCCGGAATGTGATCTCGACTACGTGCCCAATGTCGCCCGGAACGCGCCGATACGCACCGTTCTCAGCAACAACCTTGGTTTTGGCGGACAGAATGCCGCGATTGTTTTTCGGGCACTGTGATCGCGACTGACCGGCATTTTTTCGAGGCTCGACCGACAAAAAAACCACGGCGCGGGCCGTGGTTTGAGAAAGCGAAGAATTGGGCTTGGATCAGACTTTCTGCACCAGCCCGGCCTTGATGGCCTTTACGGACACCCAAACACGCTTCGTGCCGCCATTTGCGGTGCGAATGCGTATGCGTTGCAGGTTCGGGCGAAACTTGCGTGGCGTGATGCTCGTCACGTGGGTGCCGATGCCTCCGCTTTTCTTGCTCTGACCTTTACGGTTGATGATAGAGCCTTTTGTGGGACGACGACCTGTGATTGCGCAAATGCGGGCCATATTCGAATTGGTGAAAGGGAGACGTTAAACTAGGAGCGGTCCTGCAGTGCAAGGTCTTTCTTGCCGCGTTCTCAGCGCGTGGAGCACCTGAAATTTCTGACCCATATTGGCCGGATGCAGCAATTGCATCAACGCCTGCTTTGCGGTGCTTCGTAGTGTGGAGTCAGTCCCGGCAATTTTTTCAAGCGCTGCGCCGGCATGGTGGACAAAGAACGCCTCCTGCGATTCGATTCTGGGTGAGAGGAAGCGGTGCATTTTCAATGACTCCGCAATCCAGTCCCAGCACACGTGGCAGGTGAGATCCTGCTCTCCGGGGGTGGCAAGCAGATCGTTCGATTGCCTGTGGGACCTGTACGCGCGTGCGGTGCCTCCTGGCAGGGCTTGGGTGAGTTCCTCAAGGGATTTTCCGTAGTCAATCGCGACAAAGAGACCGACCCAATCCTGACGTGCGATATCGAGAGCGAGATCCGCAGCGCGTCGAGGAGCATCGAACAGATAGCCATCCTCTGCGGCCAGCGGCAGCCACGATTCCGAGGCAGGGCCGAGGCAGGTTTCAATCAGGCCCCCGTCCGTGATTTGCACTCCAAGTTCGATCCATTGATCCTCGCTGCGACGAAATCGTCGAAAAGGCTGGGCGTCGAGGAGTTCGTTGGAAAAGACCACGGACGGGCCTTCGATCAAGAGCGGATCCTTTACGCGGAGGGTCTTCGCGGATCGGAATGGGTGGGGGATGTTCTCGAAAACACTCCGGCCCGGCTCAGCCCCGATTTCGACAAACGTCATCGAGGCGGGATCGAATTTCCCCAGCAGCGAAACGATGGCTGCCGCAACCAGGTGGCCGAAAACAGGATTTGCCGACATCGCCGTAAAAAAGTCGGTGCCGGCTGATCGTCCAATGCGCGTTCGGTGGGAGCGATAGTACCCGACTTCATTGTCGAAAAGCGCGAGTTCCACGAATTCATCAAACCGCAGCACGCGCCTTTCACCTGCGAAACGTTCAAATGCAGTGCGGAATTCGTTGGAAACCGCTGAAGGGTGTGGTGCAGGGGAAGACATTTACAAAACGCATCGAATGCCCACGCTGGAGGCGATGCTCAAACGCTTTCTGACGACTGCCGGTGGCGCCGTGATTGGCCTGGTGCTGGCCTATTCCGCCGCGCACTTCGCGGCCGCGTGGGGTCTCTTTCCCAATCGCGAGTTGGACCGCAGTGCAGCGTACGTGCGGCAAGTGATGCAACTGGTCTCGGAGAACTACGTGGATGCCTCGCAAGCCTCTTATGATCAACTGGCCAGATCGGCTTTGCATGGACTGGTGCAGTCACTCGACCCGCACTCGGAATTCATGGAGGCGAAGGATTTCAGTGAACTGGAGGAGGACATGAATGCCGAATTTGGCGGCATTGGCATCCAGGTCGAGATGCGCAACGGTAGGGTTGTGGTCATCGCGCCCATTGCAAACACACCCAGTGATCGGGCTGGGGTTCTGCGCGGTGACGAGATCGTGTCGGTGGATGGCCAGGGCATGGACAAGATGCCGATGAATGATGTCATAAGCCGTCTGCGCGGGAAACCGAAGACGCGCGTCACCGTGAGGTTCCTTCGTCCTTCAACGAAGAAGCAGTTCGAAGTGCATCTCATTCGCGAGGTGATCAAGGTGGAGAGTGTGAAGGATGTGCGCCTGCTCAAGGATGAGGTCGGGTACATTCAGTTGACGCAGTTTTCGGAGCGCACCGGACGGGAGTTTATCGATGCGCTGAACAAGCTGATCGCGGATGGCATGCAGGCGCTGGTTCTTGATCTCCGGAACAATCCGGGCGGTTTGCTTGACGCTGCCGTGGAGGTGGCTGAGCCCTTTTTCAAGCGGGGGGAGCTCATTGTGTACACGCAGGGGCGGGATCCCAAGGATCGGGAGGATTTCAAGGGAGAGTCCGATGATCCGCCGCTTAATGTGCCGCTTGCCGTGCTGATCAATGCGGGCAGCGCCAGCGCGGCGGAAATTGTCGCCGGGGCGTTGCGGGACACCCACAAGGCGGTGATTGTCGGCGAGCGGTCATTTGGAAAGGGCTCGGTTCAGACGATTTTCAACCTGAAGAATGGCGAGGGTCTTCGGCTGACAACCGCGCGGTACTATACGCCGAGTGGAGTGACCATTCACGAGAAGGGCATAGAGCCAAACGTCGATGTTGTCATGACGCCGGAGGAGGACCGGCAGCTGAGGATTCAGCGGGCGCGCAGCGACGTGCAGGATTCCCGCGAATTCAAGCAGCGGTTTGGCTTTGAACCGATTCAAGACCGCCAGCTAGAAACGGCCCTTGAAATTCTGGCGGGCTTGCGTGCGTGGAATGCGCACGGCGGGGGCGATTGATGCCCTCTGCTGGAAAGACATGATCCTTGCGCTCGAAAGTTCATGCGACGAGACGGCCGTCGCGTTGTTCGATCCCGGGCTCGGCATGCGCGGCGAATGGGTGCGCAGCCAGATCGCGCTCCATGAACGCCATGGGGGTGTTGTTCCCGATCTTGCGACGCGGGAGCACTTGCAGGCGATCGGGCCGCTGCTGTCGGAATCGGGGCACGCATCCGACAACTGGAGGCTGCTCACGCGCGTGGCCGTGACCCACGGCCCCGGGCTTGCCGGCTGCCTGGCCATCGGAGTGGCTGCGGCGAAGGCTTTTGCCCTCGAAATGGGGCTTCCGCTCATCGCGGTGAATCACCTGCGTGGTCATGCATTTTCGCCCTTCATTCCGCTGCATGAGCAGGTGCCGCAAGACTTTGACAGCCGAATGGATGCCCTGCTGCCGCACCTCGGGTTGATTGTCTCCGGGGGCAACACGCTGCTTTTTTCGATCGATCGCGAAAGGCGGCTCACGGAACTCTCCACCACCCGCGACGATGCGGCCGGGGAGGCGCTCGACAAAGGCGCGAAGCTGCTTGGGCTTGGCTACCCTGGAGGACCTCTCATTGAAAAAGTGGCAGGGGAGGGCAGGGCTGATGCCTTTGACTTTCCACGAGGTGCCGGGTCTCGCGAGGATCTCAGCTTCAGTTTTTCAGGACTGAAAACGAGCCTGCGCTACAGGATCGAAAAAATGTCCCCTGAGGAGGTTCGTGCTCGTCTTCCGGATCTGGCGGCGAGCTATCAGCAGGCGGTGATCGATGCGTTGCTCAAGAAAACCCTGGCCGCATTTCGACAGGGGGAATTCAAGAGTCTGGGACTCTCGGGCGGCGTGGCCAACAATCGATCCTTGCGAAACGAGATGGAGACAATTGCGAGGCGCCGGCGCGTACCCCTGCTGGCGGCGATGCCGGCACACACGGGAGACAATGCGGCGATGATTGCGTTTGCCGCGTGGATCGATCCGATTGCAAAACCGGCGGGGCTGTCAGAAATTGGCATCGCCCCGAGCCTTCCCCTGGTGCCCCCGGCCCTGCTTCAAGAGGTGAAGTAGCGGAAGGTGGTTGCCGCACTCAGGTGAAATCGCGGCGCAGGTTGCTTGGCAGGAGGCCAAGCACTTCGCGGTACTTTGCCACCGTGCGACGGGCGAGATTGATTCCCTTTTCCTGAAGCTTGACCACGATTTCCTGGTCGCTGAGCGGACGGCTCCTGTCCTCGAGGTTTATGAGCTCCCCGATCATTTCCTTCACGCTCGTGTTGGACACGGCGTCGCCGCCGTCGGCCTGGTAGCCCGAGGTGAAGAAGAACTTGAACTCAAAGACTCCATGGGGGGTCCTGATGTATTTGTTGGCGATTGCGCGGCTGACGGTCGTCTCGTGCACTCCCACGGCGTCAGCGATCTGGGTCATCGTCAGAGGCCTGAGCTTTGAGACGCCCTCCCGGAAAAATTCCTCCTGTACGCGGATGATTTCCCGGGTGATGCGTTCGATTGTCTGCTGGCGCTGTTCAATCGAGTTGATGATGAATTTTCCCGACCGCATTCGCTCACGGACGTAGTCGCGCTCGTCCTTGTTGAGCGAGCCTTTCGCGATCATTTCCTTGTAGGTGTTGGAAATGCGAAGTCGCGGGATGTAGTCGTTGTTGAGGATGATCTTCCATTCACCGTGCTCCTCTTCCACGGTCACATCGGGTACGACGACGCGATTGTTGTCGTCTGCGAATCGCCGCCCGGGCGCCGGGTCGAGGGTGCCGATCTCCTCGATCGCCACCTGCACGTCGTCCATTGGCGAACCGAGTTTGCGCGCGATGTCGGGAATGCGGCGACGGGTAAGCAGCGCAAAATGATCGCGTACGATGCGGGCAGCGAGAGAATCGTTCCGTCCCTTGGCCTTCAACTGAAGGAGCAGGCAGTCCCCGAGGTCCCTGGCGCCAATTCCGGCCGGCTCGAAGGTTCTGAGCGACTGCAGCGCCTCCTGAACCGTTTCAAGAGGAAGTCCTGTTTGAAGGGCGACATCCGCAGGTGTCTCTGTCAGAAAGCCGCGGTCATCCAGGCTTCCGACCAAGTGTTGCATGGCGGACATGCCTTTCTCGTCGAGATCGGTCATTTCCGCCTGCCTCATCAGGTGCTCCTGAAGGGAAGTCTCTGAAACGAGCGAATCGAAGAAGTGCTGCCGCCTCTCAGCGTCGTCAGATGTAAACGACTGGGCGCCGCCGGCATTGGACATGAAGTCGCGCCAGTCGTCGTCCAGTTTGGTAAGAATTTCGTACTCCTTCGAGAAATCCATCTGCTCTCGCTCCGGAGGCTCATTTGCCGTCGCAGGGGGCGCCGCATGCTCCCCGCCGTCACCGTTGAGTTCGTGCCCGTTCCGAGCGCTGTCTTCGGCCGCCTTTTCAAGGCTGATGCCCTCCATGGGCAGCTCTTCCAATGTCGGATTATTCTGCAGCTCCTCTTGAATGACCGAACGCAGATCCAATGCCGCGACCTGGAGGATCTTCAGCGACTGCCTCAATTGCGGCGCAAGGACCAGCGATTGGGTCTGGCGTAGTCTGAGATCCTGACTGAATCCGGGGCCGGCCATGGTTGAATCGGGTCAGCTGGCGCCGATGGCCGGGCGAGTCAGGCGGACGGTTTCAGCTTCCGCCATGCTCAGACTGGATGAGGTTTGATGAGAGTCGGGCGACACAACGAAATAGGAAAGATGCCGTGGAAAGGAGAAGCAAGAGGTGAAATGGTTTCCTAGCATGAAAAATGCTTCAAGGCGGTGCTGTCGTTGACACATCGACCTGTTTCCCTAGGCTTTTAGGATGATTACACTGACACCGCGGGCGGCCACTCAGGTAAGGGCGATGCGCTCCGAGCAGGCGGATCGCGAGTCAAAAAAGCTTCGAGTATTCGTCGAGTCCGGTGGCTGCTCGGGGTTTCAATATGGCATGTCGTTCGACAATGAAAAGGACGGCGACCAAGTTATTGAGAGCGAGGGAGTAGCGTTTATTGTCGATCCGACCAGCCTGGCCTACCTGGATGGCGCTAGCATTGATTTTGACGATGGACTCCATGGCAAGGGATTCGAGATCAAAAATCCGAATGCCCAGAGCACCTGCGGGTGCGGCAAGTCCTTCGCGTAACTGGAGTCCGTGCAGCAGGCGCGCAATGGCGCACGGTTGCCGGAATCACTTGGTCGCCGTGTGCAGGGCAACAATGCCGAAGGTCATTCTTAGAACAGTGACCGAAAAAAATCCCGCATTCCTGATTTCTTCTGTGAGAGCCAGGTGCGAGGGGAACTGCTCAACGGAACCGCAGAGGTAATCGTAGGCTTCCTTGTCCCCAGTGACCGTCTTCGCCAGACGCGGCATGATGTGGCGCAGATAGAATCGGTAAAAGGGACGAAACCATCGGTAAGGCTGCGAAAATTCGAGGATGTGAACGCGTCCCCCCGGAACGAGCACCCGCCGCATTTCGCTCAAGGCGCGGTGGCGATCCTCCATGTTGCGCAGTCCGAATGAAATCGTGACGGCGTCCACCTGTCCGTCCGGAAGCGGAAGTTGCAGGCCGTCTCCCTGACGAAAATTCACGTTGCGGAATTCGCCGGGGTGGGCCGCCTTCTTGAGTTCGGCCTCATCGAGCATGGGCTGGCAGAAGTCCATGCCCGTGATCGATGCCGAGGCAGGCAGGGATCGCGCCAGGGCGAAGGCGACATCCCCGCTGCCCGTGGCCAGATCAAGCACGCGCCGCGGGTGTGATTCGCCGACCACGCGCACGAGCCGCTTTCGCCAGGAGCGATCGACGCCACCGCTCAGCAGGTGATTCGCGGCGTCGTACCGACGCGCGATGCGTGCGAACATGGAGTTGACGGCGGCAGGATCCGGCATGGAGCACTCAACCGAAGACGCAATTGAGACCAAGGCAACGCTCTTGTACGACAGTGATCCACGGCAGGCGGGTCAAGGGGCGGCCTTGAATCCGGACACCGGATGTCAGCGGCAGGGGATGATGTGAGATTTGTGACTGAGGCTTCCGCACTCGCATGGACTGGTGGAGGGGCGAGCTCCGCCGTGCCCAGAGGACGCCGATTGCAGGACGCCGCCAGCCCAATCTCCCCCTTGGCATCGATGAGGGCCCTGCTCAAGGACCGTAGGATTGAAAGGTCCCTCTGATGGCGAACCGGGTCTTGGACAGTTGGGCGCTTGCGGTCTTTTTGAGGACGAGCCCGCGGCCGCGCTGGCGAAGGAGAAAAGGGCCGAGCTGGGGACCGGCGACCCAGAGTTCAAGTTCCTGGAACAGTCCAGGGAGGTGACTTTGTCGTTGTCCATGGGAGCGCCTGGCTTGACGGATTGCACGTAAGCCGCCAGGTTATACGTATGAAGACGAAGCTCACCCTTTATGTGGATCGGGCCGCTGTGACACGGGGCAAACGGTGGGCCAGCCGCCGCAACGTTTCGCTGTCCCGCGTGGTGGAGGAGCATCTCAACCGGCTGGACTCCGCCGGAGCTGGCGAGCAGTTTCTCGCCAAGTGGCAGGGCGCCTTCACGCTCGACCCAGCCACACTCATGGACGAGCGCGCGGCTGCCATCGCCGCCAAGCACCTGCGCTGACCATGCGCCCGCTGCTCGACACCAATGTATTGGTGGACGTGGCGCTCGCTCGTCCGGGATTGCGCGCGGCCAGTGGTGCTGTGGTGGCTTGGTGCATGAACAATCCCGGAGCCGGCCTTCTGGCGGTCCATTCGCTGGCCACGTTTGCCTACCTTGTTGGCCGTGGAGCGGGGGCCGGTAGGATGCGCGAATTCATTGCCGATTTGGTCTCGGGCATGGATTTCGCGCGCCTCGAACGAGTCGAAATCAAACGAGCTCTCGCTCTGCCCATGGCCGATTTCGAGGATGCGTTGGTGGCGGCCGCCGCCGAGGGTGCCGCTGCCACGCATATTGTCACCCGCAACACGACTGATTTCCGACGGTCACCGGTGAAGGCGGTCACTCCGGAGGAATTTGCGCGGCTGATTGAGAAGGCCTGATTTTGGGCGAAACGGCGGGAGGCTGCATGAGCGATGTTTTCTCCAAGCGCAAGCGCTCCGCAGTCATGGCTGCGATCCGCTCCCGCGGCAACAGGTCGACGGAGCTCCGGCTGATGCAGGTTTTCCGCACTCACGGCATCACGGGCTGGCGCCGTGGCAGGGCTTTGCCGGGGCGCCCTGACTTCGTTTTTCCGGGGCACCGGGCGGTAGTATTCGTGGACGGCTGTTTTTGGCACGGGTGCCCCCGGCACGCGACCTGGCCAAAAGCCAGAGCGAAGTTTTGGCGCGACAAGATCGAGCACAACCGCTCGCGCGACCGGCGGGCCAGCCGCGAACTGCGCGGTCAAGGCTGGCGTGTGCTTCGGGTCTGGGAGCACGCCTTGTGCAGGCGCAACGAGGCCCGGCTGCTCGCCAGGCTGCGCAGATTTTTAGCCCGCGGATCCCCGTGATCCCCTGGACTGGCTCCATTCACGGATTCAGCAGTTGAATCGGAATTTGCCTCGAGTATTGCTGGAAATCCGGGTCCGCCGTCAGGACATGAAATTCGCGGCGCGTGGCGTAAGCGCAGATCAGGTAGTCCACCGCACTGCCATGAACACCTGCGGCCATGCACGCATTGTAGTATTCAGCGGCGGTTTCATGGTCTGCGATTTCCATGGGGGCGTCCGGGAACGCGCGGAGCTGCCGGCGCAGGCGGTCAAGTTGCTGCGGATGCCTGATGCCCGACAGCAGCTCCTGCCGCACAATGCCAGGCAGCACCACTCGACCATCCCGAATGAGATCATTCAGGAGCTCCACATGACTGGATGCGACGGGAACCCTTCGGCGAAGCGCAAGCGACCAGACAGACGTATCAACCACCACCTTCATTTGTGGCGTCCGCGCCGTGCCGCCTTGTAGTCGTAATTCTCCTCATAGTCTATTTTACCGAAGGACCGGAGAACCCCGGTCTGCCTGCGTCGCTGCACATACTCCCTGAGGGCTTCCTCGACAGTTGCGCGCTTGGATGGCTGCCTTTCGATTTGCCTCTGAACCCATGGCGTTGCCATGGGCTGGACTTGGATCGCCCCGTTGGGGCAGAGGCATCGTCCGGCGAGCGGGATAGCCTGTCCCTATCGGCGGTGTACCTCTGAACCCATGGCGTTGCCAATGAGCCGGGGGCGGGGCGGCTCGTTGGATCCTGGATTCCTGTTCACCCCTTGAACTGATCGACGACCCATTTCGAAAGCGATGCCTGGGGATTGAGCACGACCTCGCGTGTGATTTTGAAACGGCGGAGTTCTCCCTCGCGTGTCAGCAGCTTGAGCCCGTGGTGAAAGTCGCGGAATCCCTCTTCACACAGTGCGCGGATGGTCTTGTCCTTCTTGAGACTCAGATCGATCAGGGCCGTCACGGCGGACTCGTCGAAGTCGAGGTCGAAGCCGTACTCCGCCTTGAATCGCGCCGCAAACGCGGCGACTTCATCCCTGAAAACCGCGTGCTGCTGGTCGGCGTTTTCGCGAAGGAGTTTCCCGAGAGTCTCAACGGGAGCCGCCACAGTGCCTGCGTCGATCCGGAAACTCTTGATGGCCGTGGAGGGCAGCTCGAACTTGAAGTCGCGAAACACCCGTTCCAGCACCGTCATCAATCCGCGCGCGCCGGTGTTCTCCCGGCTTGCGCGCTGGGCGACCTCGCTGACGGCGTCCGGCGTAATTTCGAAATCGATGCCATAGCCTGCGAAATCGGCGCGGTACTGCGTGAGGATGCTTCCCTCGCTTGTGAGCAGAATTTTCTCAAGGTCGCCGGCTGTGAGGCCCTGGCAGGCGACGCGCACCGGCAGGCGTCCGACGAATTCCGGCTCCATGCCGTAATCTATGATGTCGCGCGACTGTGCGAGCTGCAGGTAGTCGGATTCATGTTCAAACGCCTTCGCGCCGTGGGATGGGTTCGCTGCGGAGAATCCAATGCTCGCATTCTGGAGCCGGCGTTTGACGGAACCGGCCAGCTTGTCGAATGCGCCACTGACAATGAACAGGATGTGGCGCGTGTTGATGGTGCGTTTTCGCGGTTTTCCCGAGCGCTGCAAATCCATCATGGCCTGCATTTGCGCGGCGAAATCCGTCTGGCTCGTGAGGTTGACATCCGTTTCCTCCATGAGCTTGAGGAGATTGATCTGGACGCCTCGTCCCGAAACATCGCGTCCATTGCCGCCGGCGGTGCTGCTGCTTGTGGCGATCTTGTCGATTTCGTCGATGTAGACGATGCCGTATTGGGCGAGCTCCGCATCACCGTTTGCGGCCTTCACGAGATCCCTGATGAGATCCTCAACGTCGCCCCCCACGTATCCGGTTTCTGAAAACTTGGTGGCGTCAGCCTTGACGAAGGGCACTCCAATCAGACGCGCAATGCAGCGCATGAGATAGGTTTTCCCGACACCCGTGGGCCCAAGAAGCAGAATGTTCTGCTTGGCGTAGTCGGTTTCCCGAAGATCGGGGTTCTCCATGCAGGCACGCACATGATTGTAGTGATCGCAAATGGACACCGAGAGCACCTTTTTTGCCTCATTCTGTTGAATGACGAAGCGATCCAGGTAGTCCCGAATCTCCTTCGGTCGCAGGCTGAAGTTGCGAATTTTTTCAAGTGCTTCGGCCGAGTCCGATTCCGCGGGGGTGGACTTGCCGGCTGCTGCGCCGGGATTCCCATCCTGAGGTGTATTTGTAAAAACTGAGCGAAACGGGGAACCTTTGAGCAGATCTTGAATCTGCTTAGGCAGTTGCTCCAGTGGACTTTGCGGTTCTCCCTGACTCATGATATTTTTCAAAAATCGGTGTTAGTTGTTGACGAATCGATGGAACGGAAAATTCTTTGGAACACATCTCATAACCGGAAGACAAACAAAAGGATAACTCCCATGACGCCCCCACTCACCAATCTGACGAAAAGAGAAATCGTACTCGAGATATACGAAAAAACCGGCTTTCCGCAAAAGGAGATCGTGCATACGGTTCAGATGACTCTGGACATCGTGATGCGCGCTCTGGCGGAAGGTCGCAATGTGGAGCTCCGGAATTTCGGTGTTCTTGAGGTTCAAAGGCGCAAGGCTCGCATTGGTCGAAATCCGAACAAGCCTGAAACTGAAGTGGTTATTCCTGAACGCGCCGTCGTCAAATTCAAGTCCGGCAAGATCCTGAAGCAGCTGCTCAAGAAGCTCGACGTCCAGGCCTTGTAATAAAGCGCGGGAAGCCGGGCACTTCCGCCGGTTGATTCGCGCTCGGATGTGACGCCCATTCGTCGCAACTGCACCCGCGGATTTTCTGATCCGCGGGTTTTTTGTCGCGCCGAGCGGCGGCTCGGGCCATTTCCTGCGCCTTATGGCATCGTTTCAGACGCTTCCGGGTTTTCGCGAGTTTCCTCCCGATGTGTTCGCACAACGCGCTCACATCTTTCGTCTCTGGCGTCAGGCAGCGCATGCCCATGGATTCTCGGAGTATGATGCGCCGGTGCTGGAACCACTCGATCTCTATCGAACGAAGTCCGGTGAGGAGATCGAGGCGCAGCTTTTCAGCTTCACAGACAAGGGTGGTCGCGAGGTTGCGTTGAGGCCTGAAATGACGCCGACAGTCTGCCGTCTGGTGGGTGAGAAGGCGAATGCGCTCAAACGACCGATCAAGTGGTTCAGCATTGCGGAATTCTATCGGTACGAACGCATGCAGAAGGGGCGCGGCCGTTGTTTCACCCAGTTCAACGCGGACATTTTTGGTGAACCCGGCATCGAGGCTGAAACCGAGCTGATCGGTCTGCTCGTGCAATGCATGACAGGATTCGGGCTGGGGCCGGACGATTTCATGGTGCGGCTGAGCGATCGCAATCTCTGGTTCTATTTTCTTGAGGTGCTCGGCCTGGACGATGCGCGCAGCCGGGTCATGCTCACCGCGGTTGATCGCTATGAAAAGCTGGGGGATGATGCTTTCAAGGACTACGTCGCTCAATTCGGAGAGCTTGACCCGAGTGTAAAGACACGCGTGCTGGCGTTTCAGGCGATTCGTTCGCTGCCGGCGCTCGAGCAAATGCTTGAGCCTCTTGGCGGTGAAAAACTGGCCGCGCGCGTCGACGAATGGCGCCGCCTGATCGCGAACCTCGGTGCGATGGGGCTTGGCGATTTCATAAGCGTCGACCTCGGAGTCGTCCGCGGACTGGCTTACTACACAGGATTCGTTTTCGAGGCCTTTGACCGGAAGGGTGAACTGCGTGCGCTCGCGGGAGGAGGGAGATACGACAACCTCGTGGGCAAACTGGGCTTTGCGGATCTTCCGGCGGCGGGCTTTGCGATCGGCGACATGACGTTTGCGCTGCTTCTGGAACAACGTGGACTGACACCCCGGATCGTGCAGGCACCCGATGTCTATGTCGTCATTGGAGGCGCGGCTGAACGGCTGTCGGCGCTGGGTGACATCAGGAGCCTGCGGAGTGCCGGTTACCGGGTGGACTATCCGTTCAGGGATCTCGCATTTGGCAAACAATTCAAAGCGGCGGCGGAATCGGGCGCGAGACTCGCGCTGATCTACGGGGGTGATGAACTGGCCCGGGGCGTGGTGAAAATTCGCGACCTGAATGAGCGCAGCGAGCGGGAGGTGGAAAAGGCCCGCCTATTCGAGGAGGTGCGCGCTCATTTTGGCGGATGATTCGCGGGTCTCCTGCCGCCGGCGACCGGCAAATCGTCCAGGTTTTCATGGCCGAAGGCGCGCGGGAGAAGCGCATCGAGCGTGGTGACGATGCGTTCGTTTGAGTTGCAGATGCAATGAACGAGCGCGCGGGGTCCGAATTCATTGATGACCTGCCGGCATGCGCCGCAGGGAGTCGTCGCGGTGGACGTGGGCGTAAACACGAACAAGTGCGTGATCGATTTCTCCCCACTCGAGATTGCGGCGAAAATTGCGCTTCTCTCGGCGCAGTTGCAGAGTCCGTACGAGGCGTTCTCGACATTGCAGCCTGAATAAACGCGACCGGATGCTCCGCGCACCGCCGCGCCCACGCGGAAATGGGAGTAGGGGGCGTAGGCGTTGCGGGCGGCGGAGCGGGCGGTCTTTTCCAGTTTGCGCAAATCCGGGGGAAAGGGTTTCTTTGCCATGAGCATCAAGCGTGGCTGCCATTCCATACTTTTCAGCAACATTCGAGAAGGCAGACTGGTCGTAAACATCGTGCACATACCCCGCATTCCCCCTGACCGGCTGGCGTTGTGGACGGTGCTGCTTCTCTTTGCGCTCGTACGTTCGGCGAGTGGTGCGGAATCAGCCGCCGGCGGGCCGTCATCCTTTACCGACGAAGAGCTGCGCCTTGGCTATCGCACGGACCGGGTCCTGGTCAGGGTGCGTGAGATGGCATCCCTCTCCTCGGGTGACGCCAGTCTCGCGTTCAACCAGGCGGAGCGCCGCGCGGGAGTGCGCTCGAAGCGTGTTTTGGCCCATTTGGAACGTCAGCAGGTTCTTGAGCTGGACTCCGGAACCCCGGTCCGGAACGCAATCTCCTCCCTGCTCTCGAGCGGGCTGTACGAATTTGTTGAACCTGACTTCATCCGCGTGGCGCTTGTGACACCGAATGATGCGAGGTTCGGGGAGCAGTGGTCGCTGCACAACACCGGCCAGAGCTCGGGAACGCCCGATGCCGACATCGACGCACCCGAAGCATGGGACATCACAGCCAACGCATCCGGCGTGATCGTCGCAGTGATCGACAGCGGCCTGCGCGTCACTCATGAGGACATCGCCGCCAATCTCTGGCTCAATTCGCGGGAGATTGCCGGGAACGGTCGCGATGACGACGGCAATGGATATGTCGACGACATCAATGGCATCAACTCGATCGTTGCGGCCGGCAGCCCCGGAAGCGGAACGCCGACGGACGACAACGGCCATGGCACGCACGTGGCCGGGATCATCGGAGCCGTCGGAAACAATGGCCGGGGGATCAGCGGAGTGGCCTGGCGTGTGCAGATCATGGCGCTCAAGTTCCTCGGTGCGGATGGGCGCGGATCGATCTCGGACGCCGCGGAGTGCATTGACTACGCGATCGCCAACGGAGCGAAGGTGATCAACGCCAGCTACGGTGCGCTCAGCACGGGACAAGGCCCTTCACTCACCGAGATTGCGGCCATTCAGCGGGCGCGTGACGCGGGGATCATATTCGTGGCTGCCGCCGGCAATGACGCTCTGAACCTCGATGTCGCCCGCACCTTTCCCGCGACCTACGCGCTTGAGAACATCATCACAGTCGGGAATTCGACGCGGCTGGAGGACATCGCCACCTCATCCAACACCGGATCGGGCGCTGTCGATCTGTTCGCGCCAGGCAGCGAGATCCTGTCGCTGTCCCAGACAAGTGACAGCGGCTACGTGCAGTTGAGCGGCACGTCGATGGCAGCGCCCCATGTGTCCGGTGCGATCGCGCTCGTCCGCGCCATGTATCCGGAATTCACCTACAGGCAGGCGATCAACCGCGTTCTGCGCTCGGTGGATCCCGTGCCAAAGTACTCGGGTCGTGTGCAGACCGGTGGCAGGCTCAATCTGCGCCGGGCCCTCGCGGAAACCGACAGCCGCCCCTTCAACGACGATTTTGCGTCGCGGGCCAGGCTGCAGGGGGAGCTGGTCCAGGTGCGGTCATCATCGCGCGGCGCAGGCGGCGAGCCGGGTGAGCCGGCGCATGCGGGTTTCAGTCCCCAGGCGACCCTGTGGTGGACCTGGACTGCTCCCGTTTCCGGACAGGTGAACATCGACACCCAGGGCAGCGGATTTGACACGGTGCTCGCCGTGTACACGGGGGGAGAGCTCAATGCCCTGGCGCTTGTGGCCGCGAATGACAACGCGGCGAACAGCGTGACCAGCAGCGTGACATTTCTGGCGCAGGCAGGCGCGACCTACCAGATTGCGGCGGGAGGCAAGTCACCCGGCGGCGGACTGCTGCTCGTCAATCTTGGCGCCGCTCCGGCGAATGACGATTTCGCGGCGGCCACAACTCTGACCGGCGTGAACGCCGTCGTGACGGCGACAAACGCGAAGGCGTCGGCGCAGTTGGGTGAACCCGCCCATGCTGGAAGAGCTGCGCGGCGCTCGTTGTGGTACCGTTGGACGGCACCCGCAACAACGCGCTATCAGGCGACCGTTGTCAGCGCGCAGCTCAATCCGGTGGTGGCGGTTTACACCGGGAATTCGCTGGATTCGCTCGTTGCTGTCAGTTCCGCCGTCAGCACGGCCACGGACGCGGAGGTGAACAACGCGATTGCCGGCTTCGATGCGCGCGCGGGCGTGAGTTATGCCATTGTGGTCGATTCGGCTGTGATTGGTGCAACTGAGGTAAACGGGGAATTTACGTTCACGCTTGTGGATGCGACGTGGATCGCGGCGACCAAGGATGGAATCACAAGTTCTCCGACAGTGGGTGCCGACGGAACCGTCTACGTGGGTTCAAACGACGGTGGATTCTATGCGCTGAACGGAGCGGATGGCAGCATCAAGTGGCGCTACGCGCTGGTGCCGGCGAGCCTGATCGATACCGGAAGCGCGGCGATCGATGCAAAGGGAGTGATCTATTTTGGGGGAGGGAACGGAAATCTCCATGCACTGATCGACAATGGAACCAGCCCAACGCTGAAGTGGACTGCCACGCTCGGAGGTCCGATCACCAATGCACCCGCCATCGCGGAGGACGGGACGGTCTACATCCGAATCGAGCGGGGAACGACGGGTGCCAATGCCGAGGCGCAGCTCGTCGCCGTCTCCGGAGTGGATGGAGCGGTGAAATGGCGCCATGCCTTCGGGCAGGAGGCGAGTTATGCTTCACCGAGCGTCGGCGCGGACGGCACGATCTATGTCGCGGGGGGCGATGGTGCGTTGCACGCCGTGACACCCGCGGGTTTGACAAAGTGGAAGTTTGCCGCGGAAGGGCAGGTCTACTCTTCGCCGGCGATCGACCGGGAGGGCAATGTCTACTTCTCGTCGATTGGAGGAACGGTCTTTTCCCTGACCGCTGCCGGCGTGCAGCGGTGGCGCACGCCGGTTGGCGGATTTGTCTCATCCTCGCTGGCACTGGCAAACGGCACAGCCTATCTGGGCAGCTATGATCGGCGCCTTTATGCCCTGGACATGAACACCGGTGCCGTGCGCTGGTCCTACCTGATGGGCGATGAAGTACGGGCCTCATCGCCTGCTGTTGCCCAGGACGGATCTGTTTTTATCGGCAGTTATGACAGGACGATTCATCAGGTGAATGCGGATGGCACTCTGCGACGAACGTATGCGGGCGCAAATTGGTACAGGTCATCCGTGCTCCTTGCGGGAGGCCGTCTCTATGCGGGAAACAATGATGGCAGGCTTTACGCCTTTGATGTCGGCCTGAAGGCGGCAGCGGGAGATGCCGGGCCGTGGCCGCAGCATCGCCACAATATCAGACACACCGGGCGCTTTGTCGCGGGGTTGGATGATCCGGCGACCCTGGATCCTGATTTTGGCTCCGGACGTCTGACGAACCTCTCCGTCCGTGCTGCCGCAGCCACTGGCGACGCCAGCCTCATCACCGGTTTCGTCATTGTGGGAGGATCGTCAGGCGAAACCAAGACGCTGCTGATGCGCGGTGTGGGACCGAGTCTGGCGCCGTTTGGAGTGAAGGGGTGGATGCGCGATCCGGCCCTGACGCTCCGCTCGGAGCAAGGCAGCGTCATTGCGGGCAACGATGACTGGAACGGTTCTCAGGCAGTAGCCGGCATCAGCGCAAGGGTGGGTGCGTTTGCCCTGGCACCGGAGTCGCTGGATGCCGCGCTGCTTGCCCCACTCGCGGCGGGACTCTACACAGCCCAGATTGCGCCGTCTCAAAAGGCGCAGGGTGCTGGGGCTGATTCAGGTGTCGTCCTGGCCGAAGTCTACGATGCGGCTGGCCCGGAGGCAGGCGGAGTGAATGGCCTTCGTCTTGCCAATCTCTCCGTGCGTGCGCGGACTGGAAAGGGTGACGAGGTGCTGATCGCGGGCTTCACGATCGTTGATGGTCCAAGAACAGTGCTCATCCGCGGAATTGGTCCGACCCTGGCGGACTTTGGCGTGGCTGGCGTGCTCGATGATCCGCTCATCGAGATTTATCAGGGCAGCGCAATGATTCGACAGAACGACGACTGGGCGGGTGCTGTTGACGTTTCGCAGGCGGCGGCTCGTGCGGGAGCGTTTGCCCTGCAGCCCGGATCGCGGGATGCGGCGATCGTCTTGAAGCTCCTGCCCGGCGGCTACACGGTCATTGTTCGCGGTAAGGGAGACAGAGCAGGAGTCGCACTCGCGGAAATTTATGAACTGCGCTGACTCGCTGCATGGCGCGCTCAGGGCCCGCGCAGGACCACCTTTCCCGTCGGTTTCGCCGGCGGGACGGCGGAGCGTGGTTCGAGCGTGATCAGGATTTCCGATGGAGCGGGAACCGTGGGTGGAAGCTGGTACTGGAAACTGCCTGACTTGCCGGAGAGGGTGGCGGGCACCTCTCCCACGGGGAGGAAGTCCGAGGCATCGACGGGCTTGACCCAGACTTGAAGCCGCTCTGCCTCGCCAATCCGCGGGAGATTGTAGAGGTTCAGGTAACCCTGGCTTTGTTTTTCGTCATAGACCGACCAGGCGTAGGTGGCGGCCGATGGCTGCGAGGCGAAACCCAGGTCACCCGGTCGTCCCGCAGTCGTGTCTCCGACTCCAATGGATTGGAAAGTGAAGGAGGGAGTCGTGTCCGTAAATGCGATCTTCGGAGAGTCGTCTGACGAGACCGCCTGTCCCGGTGTCCGGCTCATGCCGGGAGGTTCCGCGGACACAATGCCCTGCTCCGTCAGGAGTCCGCGAGCGAGATTCATCAACCCCCGGCGGTCGCCGCGCGCATAGCTGTCCACATCGACCAGCTCCATGGTGGCGAGCCGCCCCACGCCCTGTTCAGTCAAAGCACGGCGAGCCAGCTTTTCCATGGCGAGCTTGTACTCATTGGCGAGCGACTCGCGCGCCTGTTGAATTCGTGCGTATTCCCGGCGGAGGTCATCGATTTTGGACGCATCGCCGGCCAGCGGATCCTTGGAGTTCGAGGGATCGGTGGTTTCGATTCCGAGACCATCGCCCGGTGATCGTGCGTGCGTCGGCGCGTTCGAAGCATCGGTGGTTGAACTCGCGAGGTACGGTGCGGCTGGAGGAGTCACACCCGTTCCGTTCTCTAGAGTAGCGCTTGAGTGTGCAGCTGATGAAGCGGGGTCGATGCTGGCGGCTGCTCCAGGACGAAAAAGCCTCACACCTTGGATGACGTTGAGGAGCAGGAGCACTGCGGCCGCGGCTGGCCAGGCCCATTGCGGAAAACGGTGCACAATGGAGCGGGGTGCAGGCGTGGTTGCCGCGGCAGTTGCCGCAAGGATCCCCGCAAGACTTGCGTCGGATTCCGACTCGGAAAGCGAGGCGGGCGGGGCTGCTTCGATGGCAAACTGGGCAAGGCTGTCGGCGCAGGTCTTGAACGCAGCGGCGGCGACGGGATCGCTGGCCAGCCGGTGCGCAAAGGCGGTGCGGCGGGCCGGCTCCATCTCATCCAGCAGGTACTGGAGCGCGTCGGAGGTGAAGTCATCATTCATGGCGATGGACGAACTGGCGGAGTTTCAGGAGGCCGCGGCGCAGGTGATTCTTAACATTGCCGACCTGGGTGCGCATGGCGGCGGCGATCTCCGCCTGGGTGCAGCCGGAAAAGAACGCCAGTTCGAGGGCCTGTCGCTGGGAGGCGCTGAGGTTGGCGAGGCTGCGGTCGAGCATATCGCGCTGGTCAAAGCCGTCATCCGGATCCACTCCGTCTTCGGTTTCATCGTTGAGTTGAAGGCTTTCAACGAGTGCGGCGCGGCGATTGCTCTGACGGAGGCGGTCAATGGATTGATTGCGCGTGATGTACAGCATCCATGAGTACACCTCGCCGAGTTCCGGACGATAGTTGGACGCCTGCCGCCAGGCCTTGATGAATGCGTCCTGCACCACTTCGCGCACGTCCTCGTCGTTGCTGAGGATGCGCCGGGCAATCCCGTGGAGGAATGGGGCGAGGTCCCTGTGGAGGGCGGTCAGGGCGTGTGTTTCACCAGCGGCAATCTGCGCGATCCAAATGCGGTGCTGCTTTTGGGCCTGTTCATCGAAGAGGAGCACGGTGGGGGAATGCGAATCCTTGCACGGCTTTGTGGAGGAGTTCAATGCGACAGCGAAATCCACGGGTGGCGGTGGTCGGGAGAATGCGGGGGCATGCATGCAGCCCCTGCCAGCCTGACGGTTCCATGAGTTTGAAACGGATTCGGCAGCGTGCGACGTGCCGGGTGCAGGGGAAATCGATGCACGCCGGGCGCCGAGGATGCTCTTCGGGCGCCAGGTGATGCTGCCAGTCGTTCCGTCTGAATAGTGCATGATGTCCAGGTGCACACGCGAGCCCGCTCTCCTACCTGGTACCGGTCAGGGGTGGATAACTGTCGAATTCGTAAACCTCGACGAGAGCTGTACCGCCCTTTTCGGCGTCGTCGGAAACGTGAATCGTGTATGCTCCCGGCGGTAGATCGAACGTATCGTAGGCGATGTGGGGGCGTTCCCCTCCTTCGGTCTTCAGGGGAAATGCGCCCGCCTGGTTGAACAGGGATGTCCAGTACTGCGGTGGAATCACGACTGCGGGTCGAAAGATGATGACCTCACTGCCGTCGCCGCGGTAGATGCGAAAACGCGGATCCTTGACCAGGTCGCGCAGCCCAAAATTCTCGAGGGACGGACCAACGGCGCGGATGAGGAGTCGTTTTCCGGCATGTCCATCGACGACAAATCCGACGATCTGGATGTCGCGCCCTGACTTGAGCTCAACACGTGCGGAGATGTTGCAGAAGTGCCCGTCGCGGACGACATCCAGTTGGACCTTCGTTGAGATGATGGGAAAGTTGCCACCACTTGGACTCGGTGACGCCAGGCCGTAGAGACCGCTGTCGGCCTCGCCAACCTGATGAAGTATGAGCGGGCTCGTCGTTGCGCCGGAGACCGGCTTGCCATCCTTCGTCCATTGTATCGGGTGGGGCCAGTTTTGAGGCGCCACAAACCAGACCTGTTCGGACGGAGGAACACGCACGCGCCCGGGCGATTCGGGGGGCGCGAATCCATTCTGCAGGTCTGTTGCCAGAAGCAGCCGGGTGATGCCCGGAGGAAGGACATAGGCAGTGAGAGCATCGTCAGCGACGACGGATTGACCGCGGACAGCCGGGAGACTGCCGACCAGAAGTCCCAGCACGGTGAGCAAGAATGATGTTGTTTTCATGGGATAAATCGACCGCTCCAAGGGAGTGGTTCCTGCATGAATAACGCTGGAGAGGCCGGAAAAGATTCAGGGATTGGGAATATTTTCCGATCAATGGACCACGAGCAGGCAACTGGCGATTGGGCTTTGCTTGAAGCAAATGCCTGCGCGTGGATTGCAGAGAGTTTTCCAATCCGCGGGCTATCGAGGGATCTCAAGCGAGTGGCACGTGAAACGTGGCGCCGACATCCACTGCCTGAAGTCGTTCAGGGCAATCCGCCCAGGCGGATCGGATACGTTGGGCGGGCTCGTGGAGCGGTTCGGAGCTCAGCTTGAAGGTTTGCTGATGAATGGGAACGAAGCTTCTGGCATGCGCCTGCCGTGCCATGGCGGCGGCCTGCTCGGGATTGCAGTGCGCTCGAATCCACGGGTCATAGGCACCGATCGGCATGAGCATCAGGTCGAGCGGCCTTTTGAGCGAACGCAACTGCGAGAACGCGGTGGTGTAGGCGGTGTCGCCGGCGAAGCAGACGCTGAAGCCGTCGCGTTCCATGAGATATGCGGAATAGCCGCGATGTTCGTCGCGCACCATGCGTGCGCCCCAGTGGGCGACCTCGAGTCCCGTAAAGCGCACCGGTTTGCCTCCGCTGAGCGGTGGAATCCACGCGGACTCCCCCCAGCCCAACTCGGTCACATTCCTGAACCCGCGCCGGATGAGCAGATCGCTGGTTGAACGCGCGGTGACAACCGGCGTTTCGCGGGAAAAGGATTTCAGGCTGGGAAGATCGAGGTGATCAAAGTGCGCGTGGCTGAGGACAATGATGTCCGGAGTGGGAGTTTGCGTACGATCCAAGGCCGGTTGCAGGTAGCGCTTGGGTCCGAGGATGAACGGATGAAAACCTGGTCCAATGCGTTGGGAAAAGACGGGATCTGTCAGGATGATCGTCCCCAAAAAGTTCAGAAGCACGGTGGAGTGCCCAAGGCAGCTTCCGCTGATCCGGCTGTTTGACCAGGTTTCCGGCTGCGGTGAGAACGGAGCGGCATCGGGTACACCGCGCCCGTCAAAGATCATTTTCCACAGGTACCGAAGGTGGGCCATGGCGAATTCGAATGGGAGATTTTACGGGGACACCACGCGGCCGCAATCACTTGAATCATCCGGTTGCTCCCACCTTTGCTCAGGGCAGAGATTCGATGGATGACCAATGCATGCGCATTCAGCCTTGTGCGAACTGCATCGCGATGATCCTGAGGGCTTCCTCATGCAGCCCTGTCGAGCTCCAGCACAGCGCCGGTTCGACGCGGGCGTGGATCTTCGAGTCGAACAGCGAGTACATGATTCCCAGCACGCAGGCGTCGGTCTCTAGCCCGCAGACGATGGCGCGGGCGATGCCTCGCGCCTTCAGTTCCCGGATCTGCCGGCTGCTCAGTCCGTAGGTGTCCTTGTCAAACACGAGATCTCCTTTCGCGGGAGCAATCAGAAGTTCGGTTCCCCGCGAACCCGGGGAGCAGCACCTCACACCCAGATGTTTCCTGAAAAATGAGCCGGGTGGATTGACGAAGCGGGTGAAAACGCGGCAGGAAAACGTCCGGCTGTACGCTTCGATTCGGCGCACGAGTTCCGACGGAACTGCGAACTCGCGCTGGACATCGACGATGATCAGCGCAGTCGCCACCCCCTCGGGTTTCTTGCGGGAAATTTTGCGCGCGCCAAGACGCTCTTGGTGCACAGAGGAAGTCTTCTTTGTCATGGTCTGTGCGAGTTCAACTCGAACAGGGGCATCGGACAAGGCGGAGGCGCCTTTCGCGGGCTCGATTTTCAAACTGCCAGAGCTTCATGCTGCGGTTGGCTGGCGCGAGGGAGCGTGACGGCAAATCTGGCTCCTCCCAAGGGTGACCGCGCAACCGCAATGGTGCCTCCTTGTGCCTCGACCATCGCGCGTGCCAGGCTCAATCCGAGTCCGAGCCCGCGCTGGGACCGGCTTGAGTCACTCCGATAAAGACGTCGGAATATCGCTTCGCGTTCTGACTCCGCTATTCCAGGTCCGGAGTCATCTATGCACAATTTCACGTCGTCCTGCGCTTCCTCCATGGAGAGATCGACCCGACCGGAGGAAGGCGTGTATTTCAGGGCATTGTCGACGAGATTGCTGACCGCCTGACCGAGGCGGATGACGTCCGCATCAACCATCACGGGCACCCCGGGTGCATGAAGGGTGAGTGTGATGTTCTTTTCCTCCGCGACCTCGCGATAAAGGTCCGCCGCGCGCTCCAGCACAGTGCGAAGGTCAATCCGATCTCGATTGAGCTGCAATGCCCCGACTTCAGCTGCAGAGACGTCAAGCAGCGCCTCCAGAAGGTGCAGCACGCGGTCCGATTCATTGATGCAGTCCGCCAGAGCGGCCTGCGCCTCCTCCGGATTTCCCGTGTTGTGAAGGGCGAGTTCGGCCGTGCCCCGGAGCCTCGTAAGCGGTGTTCGCAGATCGTGCGCGAGATTGTCCAGGGTGTCGCGCAGGACCTGGACATGGGTCGCATTCCGGGTGAGGAGGGTGTTCAGCTGGGCGACGAGCACGGCAAGCTCCCCGCGGCCGCCCGCTCCCGGGACCCGGGCGGCGAGGTCGCCCGTTTCAATGATGCGGCGCGCGGTTTCGGATACCGCGCGAAGCGGCCGTGTCGATCGCCAGGCGAACAACGTTCCGACGAGCAGGGAGAGCGCGATGGCACCGGTTCCAAGGCCGAGGAACGCGCGACGCAATGGAGCGAGCAGGACGGCGCGACTGTCGGTGCTTCGACCCACCTGGAGGAGGCGTCCGTCGATCAATGGGCGGGAGGCGATTGCATAGTCACGGAGAGCGGATTGAGGAATGCGGATTGAATGAGTCTCGCGCGTCGCGGTGAGCCCCGGAGTGGATGGCAGTGGAAACTTTTCAATCGAGGTTTCGATCCAGTCCGGCGGGACCGACGCGAAGACGGTTTCGTTGCCAGGTCCCAGCACACGCACGAAGTAGGAGCGCACTTCTGGAGAAGCCTCCTGCGATATGTCCGCCCGAAGGGCGGAAAGCCCGCCAAGCTCATATGTCTCGGCGAGCATGCTCACCCTCCGCTCGACCGCGGCCCGGTCCCGGGACTCCAATGCATCCGCCAGGAACAGGTACAGGGCTGAGAACAGCACGGCGGCCCCGACCGCAAATACGAGTGCGTACTGGATGGCCAGGCGAAGCGCGAGAGACTGGCGCAGACGTTCAAGCATGAGCGCGAAACAGATAGCCCACGTTTCGGACGGTTTCGATCCGGGTGTGGTCGGGATCGATCTTGCCGCGCAATCGATGCATGACGACGTCGACGACATTCGTCTGTGGATCGAAGCTGTAGTCCCACACGTGCTCCAGGATCATGGTCTTGCTCACCGGACGCCCCGCGTGGCGCAGCAGGAAGGCCAGCAGGGCGAATTCGCGCGGCTGCAGCTCCACGGGCTGACCGGCGCACGTGACCTCCCGGGTGACCAGGTCGAGCGTCACATCGCCGGCGCTGAGTCGGGTCGACTCGGGTGCCTGAGTCGCCCGGCGGATGAGCGCCTGCACGCGTGCGAGCAGTTCTGAGAAGGCGAAGGGTTTTGTGAGGTAGTCGTCCCCTCCGCTTTGCAGTCCCTTGATGCGATCGTCGACGGAGCTTCGCGCGCTGAGGAAGAGGACGGGCAGGGGATTGCGTGCGCCGCGCAAGCGTCTGACGAGGCTCAATCCATCGAGCTTCGGCAGCATCACGTCGACGATGGCGGCATCGTAGGTCGTGGACTGGGCAAGCACGAGTGCGGTGTCGCCGTCCGGCGCATGGTCGACGGCGTAGGCTGCCTGTTTCAGTCCGCGCACAATGAACGAGGCGATCTTGGCATCATCTTCCACCACGAGGATTCTCATCTGCCGGTGAGTGTGATCGAGCGGGGATCCCTTGGAAAGTGCGGAAAGAAAACCGGCATCGCTCCCAGATGGAAACGATGCCGGGTGAACCAAACTCCGCTGGCCTGACAAAGGGGGCGTGAATCAGTTTCCGCTTTCGTCGACCACGACAAAGACGGTGCTTCCGCGGGACCAGAGCTTGAGGAGGGTCTTCTTTCCCTCGGCGCGTTCGCTGAGGTTGACGGCCTCCTCGGATGAGGACACGGGCTGACGGTTGATTTCGAGAATGACATCACCGGGGCGAAGACCGGCGCGGGCGGCCGCGGAATCGGGATCGACGTTCGTGATCAGGGCGCCCCTTATGCGCGGCGGCACGTTCATGGTGCGGCGTGATTCCTGATCGAGGTCGCTGACGGCCACGCCGTTCAGCACGCCCACGTCGGACCCGGCTGAGTACTGGTCGTTGGACCCGGACCCCATGCCGATCCGTCCATTCTTGGGACGCTCACCCGTGACTACATTGATTTCCTGGGACTTGCCGTCGCGCTGGACGCCGAGTGTCACCTTTGTGCCTGGGGCGATCGCGCCGATGCTGAAGGTAAGACGGTTGGCATCGTCGACGGCCTGACCGTTTACGCTCGTGATCACATCGCCGCTGAGAAGGCCTGCCTTTGAGGCCGGACTGTTCGGCTGGACGTCGGAAACCAGGGCTCCCGAATGGTTGCTGAGACCGAGAGATTCAGCCAGGGCGGGAGTGATGTCCTGTGCGCCGACTCCGAGGAATCCGCGCACGACCTTGCCGCTTTTCACGAGGCTGTCAGCGACATGGCCGACGAGGTTGGATGGGACTGCGAGGCCTACGCCCTGGAAACCCCCGCTGCGGCTCAGAATAGCGGTGTTGATGCCGATGAGGCGGCCGTCGATGTCGACGAGTGCGCCGCCGGAATTGCCCGGATTGATGGCGGCGTCGGTCTGGATGAAGTCCTCGTAGGCGAGGCCAAGTCCGGGCCTGCGGCCCTTGGCGCTGATGATGCCGGTTGTGACCGTTTCGCCTATTCCGAATGGATTGCCGAGCGCCAGCACGCGGTCGCCGACTTCAACCTTGTCGCTATCGGCCAGTGTGATGGCGGGCAGATCCTGTGCGTCGACCTTGATCACGGCGATGTCGGTCTGAGGGTCGCGACCCACGACCTTGGCGGTGAGTTCCCTGCCGTCACTCAGGGTGACGCGCAGCGTGTCAGCGTCCTGGACAACGTGGTTGTTGGTGGCGACATAGCCGTCCTGGCTGATGATCACGCCCGAGCCAAGGCCGCTTTGCGGAGGCCGCTGCATCTCGGGGACGCGTCCGCCGAAGAACTGGCGGAAGAGGGGATTGTCGAAATCAAGACCGTCGTTTTCGGAGATGCCCACGCGGCGGGCCTTTGTTTCGGTGGTGATCTTCACCACGCTGGGCGAGACGCGCTTGACGACCTTGGAAAAGCTCGCCGGCTCAAGCTGGCTGCGGTTGATGGGCTGGGCGTCGCGTTTGACCTCGACGCGGGCATTGCTGCTCGTGGAGGCGGCGTTCACGCCGACGATCACGCCGGCAAGCGCAAGCGCGGCGGCCGCGATGACGGCCTTGGGACGTGTAAGGATTGGACGGAGGGATGTGGTTGTTTTCATGATGGGCTCGATAATGCCGTATACCATGCCACACGGACTTTTCAGGACCCTTTCGCCAAAATGACAGAAGTGTCATTTTCGAAAGAGTATCAATTTGGGCCAATTCAAGGACAAATTCAGTTTCTTGAATGAAGTCCGGGTGTTTTGAGGGCCGGCTCCGCATGCAGCAACGGGCTCTTTCTGAAGGCCTTGCCTGAAATGCGGAAAAGTAGTTTCACCTGGTGCGGGTGGCGGGAATCGAACCCGCCTCTCATGCTTGGGAAGCACACATTCTACCGATGAACTACACCCGCGAGAGGTGTGGCCAGCTTGAAGGGTGCGGGCGGCGGGTCAACGATCTTCATCGGACCTCTTTCGGAGCCGCTTCCCGGGAGATGACCCCAAGGTTGGGGTGTTATTTGGCGCGACAGCGGTTGAAGGCGGGGTGAAGTGAGGCTCAACGAATTCCCCCTTTTCATCGCATGCCAACGTATCGCTACCGAGCCGTCCGAGTCGGTGTCCGCAGGAAAATCTCCAGCACGCTCGACGCGAATTCTGGTGCGGAAGCGCTTGCCTGGCTGAAGGCCCAGGGTCTTTCGCCAGTTGCGCTCGACGAGGTTCAAAAGGGTCGCGGTGCGTTGTTTACTTGGGGAGGGACTGGCTTTGCCAGCCAGGAGCTCAGAAATGCGCCCGGCGGAGGCCTGCGATCGGCGGTTGTGCATTGGTGGCGTGCCGTGGCGGCGCAGCCGCGGGTCAAGGCAGGGGTGCTTTGCGCCTTCACCCGGCAACTGGCCACGCTGATCGCCGCAGGGCTGCCGATCCTGCGAAGTCTGGAGCTGCTCACGCGCCAGGAACGATCCAAGGGCATGCGTTTTGTCCTGAGTGACCTGGCTGAATGCATTCGTGCAGGCGAAAGCCTGTCCGCGGCCCTCAGCCGGCATCACGCCGTGTTCGATCCCCTCTATGTCAACATGGTCAGGGCGGGAGAAGCCGGGGGAATGCTGGACGAGATCCTTGATCGTCTGGCTCGGTTTCTCGAAAAATCGGCGCGAATGCGGGGGAAGGCTAGGGCCGCACTGGCATATCCCGTCATCCTCATGATCGTCGCCGGTGCAATCGTGGCCGCGCTCACGACATTTGTCGTGCCGAAATTTGAACAGGTCTTTCTGACCCAGTTGAACGGGCGGAGCCTTCCGCTTTTGACAGAAATTGTGATCGGCATTTCCAAAGGTGTGGCGCGTCACTTCCTGCTCCTGATTTGTGCGGCATTCCTGACGGCCTATGTTGTTGCATGGCTCTCACGCAGAGAGTGGTTCAAACATCGGTTGGATCGCACGGCATTGAGCCTCCCATTGTTCGGGGATTTCCTGAAGCGCGTCGCGTTGGGACCTTTCTGCCGCACGTTTGGAACGCTCCTCGGTGCGGGTGTGCCCATTCTTCAGGCGTTGTCACTGACACGGGACGCAACGATGAATCGCGCGGTGGCCGGCGCTCTTGATCACCTTCATGCGCGGATTGAGGCGGGTGCATTGGTTGCGCCGACCTTGGCGGATGCGCGGGTTTTTCCGCCGCTTCTCGTGGCGATGGTGGAGGTCGGCGAGGCAGCCGGGAGACTTCCCGAGATGCTGACCGGGGTCGCCGACATCTATGACGACGAAATCGAAAATGCCTCGGCGGCTTTCATGTCGCTGCTCGAACCGCTCCTCATTGTCGTCATGGCGGTTGTCGTGGGCACGATCGTGATCGCACTTTTTCTGCCGATGATAGAGATCATCAGGAGCCTGAGCGGGGGGTAGGATCTTCCGTGGTCCGATTGGATGCCAGCCTGCGTGTGAGCAGGGACGTGTTCAGTCCGGGGAGGCGCTCCGAGAATTCCTCGTCGTTCCCGGCCTGGCGCAATGCCCGCTGCACCATGCCCATCCTGGCATCCAGATTGTCGATCATCGAAACAAGCACTGCCTCGGGAGTGGCCGCATAGACGGCGGCGCCCCATTCGGGCTCGCCCTGATGACTCAGGATGATGTGCTCGAGCCGCTCGATGCGTTCCGAATCCAGATGGGCCTTGAGGGCGGCCTTTCGAACCAACTGATAGCCGAGGACGACATGGCCCTGCAGGATTCCGCGACGACTCCGCCGGGTGGAAAGGGTGCCCTCGTATTCAATCGTCTTGCCGACGTCGTGGAGCAGGACTCCTGCAATGGTCAGATCCACATCGGCCTCGGTGTAAACCGGCAGGAGCGCGATGCAGGCCCTCAGCATGTGCACGGTGTGCTCGAGCAGACCATGGCGATAGGCGTGGTGCATCGACACCGCGGCGGGGCTCCAGCGAAAAACCTCGCCAATCTCCTCGAACACGCCGCGAACCGTCAGGCGAAGCTCATCGTGCCGGATGCGGTCGATTCCTTCCTGAAGCTCCTTCCACAGGAGATCGGCGCTTTCGGGAGCGAGCTCGACCAGACTGTCGAGAACCCCCGGAGCGGACAGATCCTCCTCCGACAGGACAGTTGCCCTGACCAGTCGTGGTGAAAAGCGCCCCTGGAAGAAATCCGTCTTCCCTTCGACGCGGATCACCGAGCCCTCGCCGGCGTGCCTGATTGTTTCCAGCAGCGGATTGTCGCTGAAAAGCGTGCATCCAAACGAGCCTCCGCGATCCCCGAGTTCCAGGCTGATGAAGGGATTGCCATTCGAGGCGACCTTGGACGCGAGCTTCCTGATCACCAGGAGTGCGGTGAACGGCCTGCCGGGCACGGGAGCCGATGCCTTGAGTTCGCGTACCGATTGAAGAGGGCTGTCGTCAGGCATGCGGAGTTCCGAGGCAAGGGGATGAGAGTGAGAAGGCAATCGCGGAAATCATGCATTCAGCCGAAGTAGCGCCTGCGGGCCTTCACCTGCACGAAGCGCCGGTCCGGGAGCACGAATGCCGTCAGGTGGCCGCCAAGCACACAGGCTGTGTCAATTCCCGCGGACCACTTCAACGGGTATATTTCCGGGCGGGGGGTGTGTCCGTAGACCACGTAGGGAGGGCCCTTCCAGAGGTCCGCCCAAGCGGGGCAGTTTTCGCAGTCCGCACGCTTGCGCGGTTTGCCGGCTGCATCGATCACTTGAATCCTCGTCACCACGCTGGCCGGCTGGCTCTGCCATGGGGAGTCGGGAAGGAATCCTCCGTGAACGAAGACCGTTTGAGCTTCCCCCACAAAATGCGTGAGTGGCATTTGCTCCAGGTAGATCCAATCCTCCGGACGCAATTTGGAAAGGGTGTCCGCGTCGGTCTCGCGAAGCAGGTCCCGGTTGCCTGTCCGGCGAAACTCCAGCAGCCTCATTTCGTGGTTACCCAGGAGCGACAAGGCGCGATACTGCCTGGCGAGATCGATGACACGCAGGCTGTCCGGGCCCCGGTTCACCAGGTCTCCAAGAAGTATGATTTGATCCTTGGGAGTCGGCGACAGCCGCCTGAGCAATTCGGCGAACTCCGCATGGCAGCCATGTATGTCGCCGATGGCGATGATGCGTCCGTTCATGCGATATCCGTTGATTTTTGCTAGCTTCGCGATGGACGCAAAGTAAACAATCAAGCCTATGGAGTTGAATTTACAGCCGCTGGGGGAGGCTTGCGCGGTGAGCGGGCGCACCTTTTCCGCAGGTGACCGCGTCGTGAGTTATCTTGTTCGCGAACCGGCCAGCCTCGAAATCCATCGCTGCGATGTCGCCGAAGCCGAGCATGATCGTTTCGATTCGCCGGGCGTGGTGGTGTGCCGCTGGGTTCATTCCTTCAAGCCGCGCAAGCCAGGCGAGAATGCCGACCGAGCGTTGAAGCTGACGGCGGAGACACTGTTTCTGACCCTGGCGGATCCCGCCAATGAACCCTCTCCGGAGAATACGCGCCTGCTGCAGTTCCTGGCATTGATGCTCGAGCGCAAGCGTGTGGTCCGCCCCAAGGGACGCAGCGCCGATGGCATGCGCACGGTGATTGAACACGTGAGGTCAAAGCAGCTGTTCGAGATTCCCGCCACCGAGCTCACGCCCGAATTTTTCACGCAGGTGCAGGCACAGCTCAGCATCCTGGTGGGTACGAAATCAGGCGGCCAGGCCCCGGCATCACCGACTGACGGACCGGAGGGGGAATGTGCGGTTGGGTCGGAGGGATGATCCGGCTGGGCAAGAGGGTCGGTATCGCGCCGCCATGCACCTCCAATGTGGGTGGATGAAAACAGTGGTGGAGGGGCACGCTTTGTCGCGACCCGGGGACGGGCGTTGCACAAAAGCGACAGACAACTTTCGCGCGGTTTCGCGGCACACGCGGATCGTGGGAGATCAGTCGACCGATCAGCAGCGGGTCGGCGATGTGCGCCGCCAGTAGTTCGCCCAGTTGAGCGCGAAGCAGGCGAGCGCGAAGACGGCCATCGTGGTGTAGGCCCAGGCGGGCGAGCCGAGGTGGTGCATGCACCAGCCAAGGATCAGGGGCGGGAAGAATCCGCCGAGCGCCCCGAGGCAGCTCACGAAGCCGATGACCGCTCCGGCCTCCGCTCCCATCACACTGGGTATGATCTTGAAGATGGATCCATTGCCCAGTCCCGCCGCGGCGCAGAGGATCATGATCGTCCAGAAAAATCCCTGGAATGCGTCGGGCTCCAGAAACTGGGAGAGGCTGAATCCGCAAACCGCCATGACTGCGATGCTCGTCGCGGTGACGGATCCCGCGCTCCAGCGATCGGCCAGCCATCCTCCGAGCGGCCGGGTGAGCGTCGCCACGAGCACGGCAAAGGGAGAGTACAGGAAGGGATTGGGAGGGCCTCCGGGCGCATTCGCGAACACCTCCGTGATGATGAGCGGCAGTGACGCGCCCATGGCGACAAAGGCACCGAACGTCAGGAAGTAGAGCGTCGACAGAATCCAGGTGTGTTTGCGTTTTGCGACGACTAGCTGCGACGCAAGAGACTTCGCGGGCTGCGGGTAGTTCTTTGTTCCAAACCACAGTGCCGCGGCACAAACGAGGATCACCGGCACCCAGACAAACGCGGCGTTGCTCAGCCAGACTGTCCGCGAGGCTCCGTTCGGCAGTGCAAGCGTCAGCGGCCCGCCCGACAATCCGCCAAAAACCGCGGCCCCCACGATCGCCGGTATGATGAACTGGGCGAGTGTCACACCGAGATTGCCGAGGCCGTTGATGCCCAGCGCCGATCCCTGCAGCTGCCTGGGAAACCAGAGGGTGACCGTCGCCATGGAGGTTGCAAAGTTTGCGCCAGCGATGCCCGTCAGCGACGCCCAGAACAGCAGGGTACCGAAGGAGGTTGAGGGATCGCGCAGCGCCATTCCGGTGCCAATGCACGGCACGAGCATCAGGAGCGTCACGACGGTGTAGGAATTCCGGCTTCCGAATCGGGAGACGATCAGTCCGTACGGAATGCGCAGGAGCGAACCGAGCAGCACGGGAGCGGCGGTGAGCCAGAAGCGCTGCTGCGGGGATATGGCGAAGCCGGCGGATGAGAGTTTTATGGCGATCGCCGACCACATGAACCACACGGCAAACGCCAGCGCGAGCGAGACGGCGCTGATGACCAGGGTCCGCCAGGCGAGGCCGACGTTGGCGAAGGGCTCCGCCTTTTCCGGCACGAGGGCGAGTCGCAGCGGCTGCGGCATGAATCGCAGCAGTCCGGCGCCGCCGAGAAACAGGGCGAGCGATGCGTAGAACGCCGGCCACACGATGCTGAGGTCGCCGCCCAGCGCGGTGTTGAGCACCGCGGTCAGGAGCCAGACCTGGAGCGAAACGATGAGGATCAGGACACCGATGATGCCAACGAAGAGGGTGTTGGTCTTGTTCGGGTGCGCCTGGCTCTGCGCTCGGCGATACGTGCTCATGGCTGTCAGGCGGAGCTGCCGGAGAGTTCGGCCACGTAGATCTGGTCGTCGCGCACGAGCACGGCCAGTTGCGGCAGGGGACGCGGCGGCGGGCCTTGGATGACCTCGCCGGTTCGCGCATCAAACCAGCCATTGTGGCACGGACACTCGATCTTTCCCGTGCCGGGCTTGTAGAACACGGCGCAGGCGAGGTGTGTGCACTTTTGTTCGAAGGCGCGCCATTCACCCGACTCGAGATGGATCAGGATGTAGGGCGTGGCCGATCCGGGCACGGTGAAGCCGTGGGTTCCGCCGGGCGGCACGTCGGCCAGGCGGCAGACCGGATGCTCGCCAACGATGCGATGCGGCGGCATGAGCCTGTCCTTCACCGCGACGAAGGCCGTGCCGGCGCAGAGTCCGCCGGAAACGAGGCAGAGAAATTTTGCGAACTCACGTCGCGACACATGCGTGGCCTCCACGCGCTCGTGGGGAAAGTCGGTCTCCCAGGCTGGCCTGGGCTTCAGCGGGGCGTTGGCTTGTTCTTCCATGGGGATCAGTCCACCCGCAGCGCGATGCTGCCGGCGGGCATCATGATGTTGACCTTGGTGCGCACGGTCTGTGCGCCAAAGATAAAGGTGTTCACGGGGGTGCTGTTGGGCCGCATCCGGGACATCTTCTCGCGTTTTCCAAACCACAGCGCACCGCTCGGGCAGACCGTCGCGCACATGGGGCGCTTGCCCGCGCTGGTCCGGTCGTAGCACATGTTGCACTTCATCATGATCTGCGTCGTCTCCATCTTCTTGGGCACGCCGAACGGGCAGGCCAGGACGCAGTTCGCGCAGGAAATGCAGCGGGCGGTGTTCGCCGTGTGCACGATTCCAAATTCATCCTTGGTGATCGCATCGGCGGGACAGACCCGCGCGCAGGCGGGATCCTCGCAGTGCATGCAGACCTGCACGGAGGTCTGCGGGCTGACGGCTCGATCGACGTAGTCCACATGGATCATCGACGTCTGGCCGTTGGTCTCGCATTCCGCGCAGGCCATTTCGCAGGCGCGGCAGCCGATGCACCGCTGCGGATCAACAAAGAACTCCTCGTCGGTCTTGATCTGCGTGTTTTGCATCGCGGGGATCAGGCGCTTGCGAAGGCGGCGGCCCGTTCGGACTGCGGGGCGGGTTTGCCCAGCGGATGGAGCTGCGCGGCGCAGACCTTGAACTCGGGGATCTTCGAGATCGGATCCAGTTCGCCGGAGGTGAGCTGGTTGGCGGATTTTTTGCCGGGCCAGTGGTAGGGAACAAAAACCGTGTCGGGGCGGATCGTCTCGACGATCTGCGCCGGGAACTCGGCCGAGCCGCGCCGCGTGGCGACACGCACGAGATCGCCGTCACGAATGCCATACTTCGCCGCCATCGTGGGATGGATTTCCAGCATGGGCTCCGGGTACTGGTCGACCAGGCGTCCGATCCGCCGCGTCTGCGTGCCGCTGAGATACTGGGAGACCACGCGTCCGGTTGTCAGGATGACGGGATATTCGCTGTCGGTCGTTTCACCCGGATCGCGGTATGACACGGGATTGAAGTGCGCTTTCCCGTCGGGCGTCGCGAACTTGCGGTCCTCCCACAGGCGCGGCGTGCCGGGGTGATCGAGAGTGGGGCAGGGCCAGAAGACGCCCATGGTTTTTTCAATCTTTTCGTAGGTGATGCCGAAGTAGTCGGCGGTGCCGCCCTGCGAGGCGTGGCGGAGCTCGGTGAAAATCGACTCCGAGTCCTGGAACGCGAATTTGTCGCCGGCGCCCAGGCGGCGGGCGAGTTCGAGAAGGATCTCCGTGTCGGTGCGCGCCTCGCCCGGCGGTGTAACAGCCTGGCGGATACGCACGACGCGACCCTCGGCCGTGGTGACGGTGCCGTCCTCCTCCTCGTGCAGCGATCCCGCGAGAACGATGTCGGCATGCCGCGCGGTTTCGTTGAGGAAGAAGTCTATGGCGGTGTAGTGCTCGAGTTTTTCGAAGGCGGCGCGGACGTAGTTGTTGTTGGGAAGTGAAACCAGCGGGTTGAAGCAGATCGTGATGAGCCCCCGGATCTCGCCGCGGTGAATGGCCTCGATGATCTCGTAGGCGGTGAGGCCCTTGTGCGGGATCTCGGGCTCGGGCACGCCCCAGACGCGGGCGATGTGCGCGCGATGCTCCGGATTCTCGATGTCGCGGTTGCCGGGAAGCTGGTCGCATTTGTGCCCGTGTTCGCGTCCGCCCTGGCCGTTCCCCTGGCCGGTGATCGTGCCGTAGCCGCAGTACGGCCTGCCGATGCGGCCGGTCGCGAGCACGAGGTTGATGCAGGAGAGGACGTTCTCGACGCCCTTCGTGTGATGCTCGATGCCGCGCGCGTGCAGCAGGAAACTGGTCTTGGCGCGACCCCACATCTCCGCGGCCTTCATGATGTCGCGGGCGGGGATTCCGGTCTCTCGCTCCGCCCAGGCGAGGTCGTAGTCCTTGACGGCGGCGGCGGTGGCGTCGAATCCCGTGGTGTGCCGGGCGATGAAGTCGTGGTCGAGCCAGTCGTGTTTCACCAACTGGTGCAGCAGTGCGCCGTAGAGTGCGGAGTCGCGCCCCGGGCGCACGGGCAGGTGCAGATCGGCGGTGCGCGCGATGGGCGTCTGCCGCGGGTCGACCACGATCAGCTTCGCCCCGTTGTCGCGCGCCTGCCAGATCCAGTGGGTGAGGGTCGGGAAGGTCTCGCTGACATTTGTGCCGCAGATCATGATGACCTCCGCGTGGGCGAGGTCGGCGTAGGTGTTCGATGCGCGGTCGAGGCCGAAGGCCTTCTTGTTTCCGGCGCCGGCGCTCACCATGCAGAGGCGGCCGTTGTAGTCGAGGTTGCGCGTCTTCAGCGCGAGCCGCGCGAATTTGCCGACCAGGTAGCTCTTTTCGTTTGTCAGCGAGACGCCGGAAAGCATGCCGAAGGCGTGGGGACCGTGCTCGGCCTGGATGCGCCGGATCGCCGACACGGTGCGGTCCATGGCGGCATCCCAGTCGATCCTGCGGAAGCCGGTGCCCTCGACGCGCTCGATCGGATGCAGCAGACGGTCGGGGTGGTTGTTCTGAAGGTAGCGCTGCACGCCCTTGGGGCAGAGCCGGCCCTCGTTGTAGGGGAATTCCTCCCACGGATCGAAGCCGACGACGCGGTTGTTTTTGACCAGCAGCTTGATGCCGCACTGCATGCCGCAGAAGCAGCAGTGTGTCTTGACGACGCGGTCCGGCTCGTCGCGGCCGGGGAATCCCTGCTGCGGCGGGTAGTTCTTGTGCGGGCCGAAAGCGGCGATGAGCTGTTCGGGCGATGCGGGCAGTCTGGCCATGATCTACGGGAAGGGATTCAGCCGAAGAGGCTGCCGGAGCTCCTGCGGGCGGCGAGGTGGGCCTTGGCGAGCGCGGCGCGTTTTCCCTGCGGACTCAACTGCAGGTGCGACGAGCCGTTCTCGAGCGTGAAGTTGTAGCCCAGTTCTCCGGTGATCGACTTCAGGTCGTCGATGTGCAGTTGCGACGCGAAGGCCTCCTCCGTGTGCGGGCAGACCGCCTGCGGGCCCAGTGCGCCCTCGCGACGGTAGATCGCCACGCCGAGCTGGGCGGGACGCTGGAAGATGTGGAAAAATTTTCCGAACGGCATCCAGAGCAGGAAGAGGATGACGACGATGGCGTGCGTGATCGCCATGAACTGGTGCGCGCGGCCCTGCATGAACTCGTAGTCCCAGGTGAGGCCGAGACCGGTGACCGCGATGGCCGCGAGCAGGATGAGCGGCAGGATGTCGCCCTCGAAGGTCTGGATGGCGATCTGCCCGGCATCGGTCAGGCGGCGGCGCATCATCATGCCCAGGCCGGCGATGATCATCACCGAGGACCAGTTCAGGACGTGGAAGATATTGGCCGCGATGAAGGTGTTGAGGGGAAAGCTGAAGAGCGTGAATCCGAAGACGTGGGCCTCGTAGGTGTCGATGGTGCCCGGCATGAGGGTGAAGTGGATCCAGCCGAAGGTCAGCGGGAAGGTGACGGCGAATGCGATGACGCAGCCCCAGGCGATCAGCATGTGACCGGCCCAGCGGACGAGGCCACGCTTCCGAATGAAGGATTGTGCAGCCATGTCCTCGAATCCGCGCCGGACAAGCGCCCAGCCGTGCCCGAGCATGCGGCCTGTGTAGAAGAACTGCCATCCCCTCTTCCAGTAGAGGCGCGTCGGTGGACGCTGGAGCCAGACATCGTAGCGGTAGACAAGCCCGAACCAGGCGAACACCGAGCCGAAGAGGTAGGCGATCAGCGCGGCGTCGAAGTTCTGCAGGTTGCGCGAGCCGACGAGGATGGCACCCGTCAGGGCGAGCGTGGCGATGGCGGCGACCATCAGCGCCCGAAGATTCAGCGTGGTAAACATCGTCCAGGAAGGAGAGCAGGACTATTGCACATCGGATCTGAAAACGAAGAACACCCGTCGCCGGAAGGACTGTCCAGCCCTATCCGCGCAGTATGCGGCCATGATCGCCACTCCAACCGCAATCGAACTGTTGGGGTCAAATCCGAGGCGAATCGGTGAAAGAATTCCGGTTCCTGCGAGTGGAGGTGTTATGGCTCAGCTACGCGACCAGGCCTTTTCGAGGAAGTGGAGAAAATTGCCGTGGGCGATGGCTTCGGTGTCTGCCGTTGAGTATCCGCGCTCGCGCAGCAGGGCAGGGAGACGTTGCAGATCGGCGATGGTATCCAGGTCGGCGGGGCTCTGCTCGCGGCCGAATTCACCATCGAGATCGCTGCCAATGCCGCAATGCCGGGCATTGCCGGCCAGTTGGCACACATGATCCATGTGGTCGATCGCATGCCGCAGATGGACCTGGGCGCCTTCGGGCGTGCTTTTCCCGAGAACCCAACCCGGGCGCATCATCCAGGTGTCAAGGCAGGTTCCGAGGACGGCGCCACGCTCGATCAATGCCTTGATTTGTTCGTCCGAAAACTGCCGATTGTGGGGCACGAGTTGCCGGCAGTTCTGATGGCTTGCCCAAATCGGTCCCTGGAAATGGTCGAGTGCCTCCCAGAAACTGACATCGCACAAGTGGGTGGCGTCGAGGATGAGACCCAGTTCGTCCATCACCTTCAGAAGCTCGCGGCCCTTGGGTCCCAATCCTCCGCTGGCATCGGTGCCGTGGGCGTAGGTGCCCGGACCATAATGCGCCGGCCCCAGCGCACGAAGGCCGCTTGCAAACGCCTTTTCCAAATGTCGCGGCGTCACGAGGGAGTCGGCTCCCTCCAGACTAAGAATGTAGCCGATCGGCCAGGTTGTGCTGGAGGCATTGTTCCAGTCAGCGACATGGCGTTGCAGTCCAATCCGGTTCCGAATCTGAACCAATTCGCCGGCGGCCTCCATCGCTTGGTACCATGCCAGCTGCCCCTGGGTTTGCGCCCACGCCTGTTCCGGCGAATTCCAGCCTGGCAGCGGATTGCCCGGCTTGACGTAGCGTGCGATCTGGGTCGCCACACAAATGCCGATCCCGCCCCGGCGCATTTCAGGCAGGCAGACAGTATTGGCTCCCCGGCCCTGGCGATCATGAAGGCCGGCTTCGCGTTCGCGAATCCTGGCGATTGGACGCGTGAGATCCCGATTCCAGTCGAGAGCATTCATGCTCAGATCGAGGTGCGCGTCGAATATCAGCATGCTAAAACTCAAGCTTTCGGTCGCGTGCCGTGACTTTCCAGGTTTCCGAGGCTCGGCCGTCACGGATTACTGTCACGCTTGCATGGAGTGCCACGGTTGGGCAGATGTGTCGTGGGATCGCGTACAACACATCGCCAACGTGGAATGCCTCTGCGCGGCTGCTGCCAACAACCAGGTGCTCCTCATTGTGCGCGATGAATGTGGCATCGGGGATCTGGGGCAGATCGATTCTCGGCTGCGGCATCTCGGAGGCCACGGCCTTGTGACCCAGGTCCAGGCAGAGGCGGTCCCTGCCGGGCTTGCTGATGACGCGGGTCAGGAGAACCGCAGCGGGAACGAATGGAAGGTCGGGATAGGCGGCGGCACTTCCCGCATCCCAGAGCAGAGCGGTGCCCGGGCTGCATTCCACGGACTTGTCACTGGCGTGAATTGCCAGGGTGGGCGATCCACCGACAACGAAACGTGGGACCGGATGTCCCAGCACGGCCAGCGACTCGCGGAGTTTTTTTGCCGGTGCCAGGGCAGCCTGTGCCTGACTTGATCTCGCCTCCGGATTGCCGGCATCGATGTGTCCATCGTACACATGCAGGCCTCCGGCAGTCAGGCCGTCCGTGCCGGCTATTCGGCGGAAAAGTTCGATGGCCTCGGGGCCGGCGGGAATGCCCGTTCTGTGCATTCCGCAATCGATATCCACCAGGAGTTCAAGGTGTGACTCCTGGGCATGGACCGCGTGCGCAAGCGCGGCCAGCGCCGACAAGTCATCGACGATCGTGGAGAAATGCGTCCCTTGGAAATGACGCGTCAGCGCCAGCAGGCGGTGGATGTTCGGTCCCACCATCTGATACGCGACGAGCACTTTGCCTGCCCTCGCCCTCGCGAGCATCTCAGCCTCGGCAATCGTCGCGCACTTGAAGCTGTCAATTCCGAGCGCGCGCTGAAGCTGCACGATTTCGGGGAGCTTGTGCGTCTTGACGTGGGGGCAGAGTCGCTCGGGGCCGCCCACGATGGCGATCATCCGCCGGATGTTGGCCAGAATTCGTTCCGGAAACACGAGAAGGGATGGCGACGGAACTTCGCCGGCATTGCTCACGCTGAGCCAGGTGTGATCGGTCGGCGACATGCGTGCTGCATCCTGCTGCGCGGACATGCTTGTGGCGGCGGAGATCACGTCCGGGTCAATTGGATGCCGCGGACAGCTTGTTCCTCCGGTCTTCCCAAATCGTGATCAGAAGGGTGCTGACCAGGACCATGACACCGCCCATCAGACTCCACAGGCCCAGGCGTTCGTGAAGCCAGATTGCGGCGATAGGGACGCCGAATGCCGTGATGAGATAATTGGAAAGGGTGGCCTGAATGGCATCCAGCGCCTTGAGGGCCTTCAAGAACAGGACCATGGACAGGAAATTGTGGAAGAACGTGAGGAGGGCAAGGCCGGCCCATGTCCGGGCGGAGAAAGTTGGAATGCGAGAAAAAACATCACTCTCCTTCGCGAGGACCAGCGGAATCAGCAGGGCAAGCATCCCCACGTACGTGTAGAAACACATTCGCAGCGGAGAGTGAATTTCCAGGGCCTTCTTCCCGTAGGAATTGTAGAATGCGCTACCGAGCACACCGAGGAAGATGAGCAGGTTGCCACCCAGATTGGATGCGCCAAACTGGGCGTTGGACATGTCCTGTCGCGAGCACAGCAGGACACCGAAGATCGCCATGCCGAAACTGATCCACCTGACGGTTGACATGCGCTCGCGAAGGAAAACAAACGCCATGAAGGCCGTGCAAACGGGCAGCGCCAGCGTGATGAGCGCCGCGTTGCTGGCCAGGGTCCAGCGAGTGCCGATCGTGACCAGGACCTGTCCGGGGAATACTCCGGCAACGACCAGGAGTGCGTACAAAGCAACCAACGACCCCTTCGAACGCGTTTCCGTCACCGGCGCTGACTGCGTTTTTTCAGCACGGACAAACGGGATCAGGAAAAGCGTCGCGAAGAACATCGGAAGAAAAACCGTGCACCACGGCCCAACCTGATCCTCGACCAGTTTGATGCATGTGAACTGGAGCGCCCACATGATGTTGCAGGCGAGCAATAGCAGCCAGGAACGCATGAGAGGGTACTCCAGGACTTGGGCCAGACGTTTACGTCAACTGCCAACAGGAGCTGGATGCCGTGAGGTCGTCAATTCATGCAGCACCGCCTCGATTTCCTGAAGCGTGATGTCCGCATCCTCCATGGTATGGGCGGCGGAAAATGAGCACTGCTTCGTCGCCTGCGGAAAGAAAAAGATGCCGCGCTCGATCAATTTGCGCCTCATCCATTCATCGAGGGAAAAGTCATGGTGGGAGGCCAGATCATGCCAGTCCACGGGAAGGTGATCCATGAAGTAGATGCAAAATGCAGAACCCTGCCGTGCGACGGTTGCCTTCATGTCTAGGCGCTGGAGCATTTGATTCAATCCTTCCTCCATTCGCAGGCCGAGCGACTCGACGTGGCGATAGACGGCGCCGCCGCCCTCCTGGATTCGATCAAGGGTGGCCAGTGCCGCAGCCACCGGGACCGGATGACCGTTGTAGGTGCCGGCGGCGAGAACCCGTCTGTTCGGAACCGGATCGGCCAGGCGGTCCATGAAATCCCGTCGGCCGCCAAGGATGGCGATCGGGAATCCGTTCGCCACCGCCTTGCCGTAGGTGACCAGATCGGGATGCACTCCGGAAATCTCCGCGTAACCGCCAAGGGAATGACGGAACCCCGTCTTCACCTCGTCGAATATCAAGGCAAAGCCAAGTTCATCGGCCAGCTTGCGAAGCCCGGACAGGTATCCGGGCAATGGCTTCACGATCCCGATGTTTTGCAAAATCGGTTCGGTGATCAGTGCGGCAACCGGATAGCGACCGCACACATGGCGCACCGAATCGAGGTCATTGAAATTGATCGGATGGATCAGCGCCTGATGAGCCGCTGGGATGCCTGCGCTGATTGGAAAAAATGGATATTCGCCGGGGCTGCGGCGCGGACCGAGCTGGGACAGCGGTGTCATCAGGTTGCAGGCGACGTCATTGTGCCAGCCATTGTAGCCTCCCTGCATCACAATCACGTGGTCGCGACCGGTCACGGCGCGGGCAAGTCGAATGGCCTGAGCCGTGGCCTCGCTGCCCGTGTTGACGAACTGCACGCCCTGCACCCACGGAATGCTCGTGCAAAGCCTTTCAGCAAGTCTGGCCTCCAACTCCGTGCTGCCCGCTCCGAAGAGACTCTCCTGGCTCTTAAGCACATCCACCACGGCATTGTTCACATGGGGATCGTTGTGCCCGAGAAAATGGGGGGAGAAAGCCGCATGATAATCAAGGTATGACCTGCCTTCGGCATCCCACATGCGGGCTCCCCTGCCACGCACAAAGGAGATCTCTGGCCTGATGGCACGATTGACTGAATTGACGCCGCCGGGGATGTACTTGCGACTGCGGGCCAAGAGCGCGGCTGAGGACAGTTGGGTTGGCTTCATGACTTTTGGGATCGTTCCTTCAGGAATGAGTGGGATGTGGTTTCCCGGGGGCTCGAGCGATGCAGTCGATCTCGACCTTTATGCCACCGCCCAACACCGATTGCACCGTGGTGCGCGCCGGGAACGGCTTGGGGAAATGTTCGGCGTACACGAGGTTGAATCGGTCAAAGTCCCGGATGTCCGCCAGATGGCATGTGCAACGCACGACATCGGCCATCGATGCACCCGCGGTCTCCAGGATTCTTCGGATGTGAGACAAGGTCAGTCGCGTTTCCGCCTCGATGGTGCCGCTGCGGATTTCTCCCGTGGCGAGGTCCAGCGGCCCCTGCCCGCTCACGAATATCCACCCGTCGATCTCAACCGCTGCGGAGTAGGCACCTGTCGATGCCAGCTTGTCAGGATGTTTGAGTTCCTTCTTCATGAAATCTTGCGCTGCATCGCGACAACCTAGCCGCGCGGGCTGCTGCTTCGACACCTGCCTCGGCAAATGATCAAAGTGCGCAGATTCGCACGCCGCAGGGACGCGCAGCGATTCCTAGGTCAGGCACACTTTGACTCTTTCTGAACCGAGCGCGATCCGCGCGCCTCTCGGCAGGTCACGAGTGGTGACCAGCGAGGAGAAACTTGCCCACGGAGCGAGACGAACGGCTGCCCGGGAGTTCCATTTGGATGCTTCGGCAACCAGCATGCTCATGGCGGACCGCTTGAGCACTTCAGTTTGCAAAGCGGCCACATCGGCGTCGGAAACGTAAACGCCGCTCATTTCGTCGAGTCCGTCCGCCTCGAGGATGCAGGCGTCAAATCTCAAGTGTGCCAGCCAGGCGTGCGCCAATCCACCGGTCAGCGACCTTGATCCCTTCTTGATTTCTCCGCCAATGCCGGTGACGCATGCATGAGCATGCGGCGCGAGTGCGATCAGCGGCACGGAGTTGGAGTAGATTCGAAGTTCCGGGCGATCCAGCAGCAGGCGGCCCACCTGAAGCGCAATGGGACCGCCACCGATGAATACATTGCCGTCGTGCGGAAGCAATTCGCAGGCGCGCCTTGCGATGCGGACTGCAAGGCTGGCGCCTCCGGCGGGAATGGCGGTGTTTCCAGGAGTTTCGCGGTAGAAATTGAGTGGAAGCAATCCACCATGGCTGCGTGAGACCTTGCCCGACTTGGCCAGGAGCATGGCGTCCCGCCGGGCGGTCGCCGTCGAGACATTAAAATGCCTCGCGATCTCCGCCATGCTCACGCAGCCCTTTTCCGAAAGCAGCCGGAGGGTGGCGAGGTGGCGTTGGGCGGGAAGCATGGGAACACTGTAGGCGGGTGGATCCAAAGTTGACAATGCAAGCGCGCGTGAAACCGCCAATTCGCTCAAACTCGTTCAGGGCGGCTTCCGGGTCCGGCCTGCGCGAACATGCGCGGAATGAGCGTTTTTGCGTGCAGGGATTGAATTCGTGTTCCAAGTGCGGTGCGTATTCCCACGCATGATTCCGGGGTGGAAGCCGATTGAATGGAGCAGCGTGTGCCGCGCCGTGCTCGCGGCGATTTGCGCGTGCGCCGCCTCGAACTGCGGAAAATCCAATCCCGGGCGAGCTTCCCCTGTCCTGCGCGGATCGTCGGCCGCCGATTGCGCCAGTTTCGGCATCGCTGAACTGGAGTCCGTCGTTGCCGCACGGGAGATGCCTCCCGAGCGCCAGTTTGTCATTGAATCCTTGGATCACGGGCTCAGCGACGAAACCGCCGCGAGATTCTCCGATATGGTGCCCAAGGCGCCGGAGTCATTCATCATCCGCTCCGTCGGTGCGACCACCTGGATTCTCGGAAGCGATGCGGTGGGAACGATGTATGGGGCGCTGTCCGCGGCTGAGTCGCTTCGTTCATCGCCTGACTCGCTGTCGCTTGAAGACAGGACCGAATCGCCTTTCCTAGAGCTGCGGGCGGTCAACCAATTCCTGCATGAAGATGCATTGCAGGATCCGGATTCATGGTTCTTTCAGGAGGACTTCTGGCAGGGATATTTCTCCATGCTGGCGCGAACGAGGCACAATCTCCTGGACCTTCATGGCGGCTACAACCTGAGTGAGACCACATTCCCCAATCTCTTCCGGTATTTCGTTTCGCTCCCTGAATTTCCGAAGCAATCCGTCGGGGGCGAAGAGGCGAAGAGAAACCTTTCGATGCTCAGGCGGATCATCGCGATTGGGGAGGCGCACGGTGTGAAGGTGGCGCTGATGAACTACACCGTTCAGGGAAGAAAGGCTGAAGCTCGGAACGACGGCCTTGAAGGCTTCGACACCGCTGCATTGGAGAGATACACCTATCAGGCCGCCAGATCCCTGCTGGAACAATGTCCCGAGCTTTGGATGTACGGATTCCGCATCGGTGAATCGGGTCAGCCCGAGGACTTCTTTGAGAAGACCTATCTGCCCGCCGCCAGAGACAGCGGGTATCGCGGCAGGCTGTACACGCGGTCATGGCTGGCGACGAAGGAAAGGATAGAAAAAATAAAGAGAAGCGTCCCGGGGGATTTCTACGTCGAGGTCAAGTACAACGGAGAGCAGCTCGGCACCGCCTATCAGGCGATCACGAGCCCGACAAATTTCGATCCCTCATACTCGTATCAGGGATACACCAGCGAGCCACGCGACTTCAAACTCATCTACCAGGTGCGGGCGAATGGGACGCTTCGGATTTTTCACTGGGGCGATCCCGAATTTGTCGCCCGCGTTGCAAGGAGCTGCCAGGCGCTCGGGAGCAGTTCGGGGTACAGCGTGGAACCCATGACGGCCTACTATCCGATGACGGACCGCTATCATGGTGCCCAGGGGCACCACTATTTTCGGTGGGCGTGGCAAAGGGACTGGTTCTGGTACGAAGTTTGGGGACGCCTGGGCTATGATCCGTCGCTGCCGAGCGGGCATTTCAAAAATCTCTTCGTGAGAAGATTTGGCGAGGCCAGGCATGATTTGTATCGCCTGCTGACGGTCGGCAGCAAGGTGGTTCCGCTGATTGCCAGCGCCGTGGCCCTCGGTCCCGATCATCGCCAGTGGGCGCCGGAGCTTGAAACAGGGACTCCGGATTTCACGAATGCGGACGGCCGCCTTTCTCACGGGAATCTTGAGGATGGAATCGATGTGGCCCCGCTGGACTCGATGGTCATGACCAGCCTTGCGGAAGCCGCTCGGATGGAAACCTCGGGAGTTCAGGACGGGCGCACAACTCCGCGCCGGACGGCTGATGAGTTGTTCGCCATCGCGGAGGAGCTCGAAGGGATGCTGGAGCGACCGATGCCACCCGCAGAGAACAAGGAGGAGGCGGACTGCATTCGTCTGGATGCGCAGGCACTCGCGGCTCTGGCGCGCTTCGCCGCGGAGCGCTATCTGGCGGGAATTGCGCTCGCTGAATATCGCATCAGCCGATATCCCCGGGCCCTTGCGAGCGCGCGCGTTCATCTTGAGTGGGCGCGGAGTCACTGGCGGGACCTGGCTCGAACCGCGGACCGGCACTACGGTCCGATTTTGGACACGCTGCGCATGCACTCCGAAGCGTTCCGATGGGAATCCCAGATCGCGGTCATCGACTCGGACCTGGGCTGGATTTCCTCCCTCGAAAAGAAGCTGATGGATGAACCGCGCGGGGCTCAGGAATCCCGGCTTTCCCACCTGGCTGGGGCGGGAACCGAAATGCGCAATGCTGTTGCTGGAGATCTTCTGCGACCGGTCCAGTGGAGATACTCCGGTTTCGTGGGATGCGAAAAGGGTGGGCGAACCGCCTATGAAAGCGTGGGCGGGCAGATCGGGTTTGATGCCGAGGATTTGTTTCTCTGCAACGTCGATGACGACATGTCCCTCGAGGTCGACTTCTGGGATCCCGGCGCTGGAGAAGCTGGCGCGGTTGAGGTGCTTTTCGATCAGGCGGAGAAGCGGCCTGGGATTCCTGGCAAGGCGGGAGAGCTCCGGCTTGGCATCGAACGGGGATGGCGGAGTGCGAAATTTGTCCTTGAAGGTGCGAGATTGGCGGGAACCGGACCCGGTAATACGGATGTCGTTTTCCGCAGCATGAACGGGGAGGAGTTCACGATCCGCAATCCGCGGTTGTCCGTGGCTGAACCCTTTGCCCATCGATTGACGGTTCATGTGAAGGACGCCCTAAAGCATCCTCCCAGGAAGGTGGCCCTGTGGTGGAAGGAGCCTGGCACGGCCTGGCGGGAAACAGCCATGGAAGCCGGCCTTGGCGAACCCGGTCCTGAAGGTGGCAGCGTGCCATTGGCCCGCGAGTACTATTCGTGCGCACTCCCTTCCGGAATCCCCGAAGTGGAGTACTACTTCGTCGCGGAATTCGATCGCATCGAAGAGCGGCTGCCGGTCGCTCCAGAGACGTTTCGATGGAAACTGCAGGATGAAAACAATGCTCCAGTGATCGCGCCAATTGCGGTTGAGATCAAACCTGTCACACGCGATTCCTGCACTGTCAGCGCGCGTGTGGACAGCGCAGGCGGCGTCGCGCGTGTCGTTTTGCACTACAAGCCGATCCCTTCACAGGAAAACTGGCGTCAGGTCGACATGCAGCCTTCGAAATCGAACACCTACACCGCCACCGTGCCCATTACGTCGGAGGGGCTCTTGTATCAGTTCCAAGCGTGGGATCGCGAGGGCAATGCGCGCATCCATCCCGACTACCGCCGTGAGACTCCCTATTTGGTCATTCCGTCATGGAATCCATCCGCCACCCAGGAACATTCAGACAAAGGAACCTCCGCGCCATGAACAACCCTCTCGAATTCGATTCCACAGAATGTCTGCAGCCACGATCCGTCAGTCCGGGCAAATTTTCGGGAGTTCGAAACAGCGGATGCCTTGCCATGGCGAGAGCGGCCATCGTCGGGGGATTCCTGCTGCCCGGGCTGCTGATTGCTCAAACGTTTGTAGCCAGACCGTACATTCAGCCCGGTGACGGGTCGACCGTTGGGGGACATGATGTGAAAACGATCGCGTGGGTGACGGACAACGTGGCGGCTTCCTACAGGGTGGAGCTGTTTCTTCACGACAAGCTGTTGTTTGCAGGGTCCCCGACGATCGTTCCCATCGAGTTTTCCACCGGTCAGGTCTATCTGGCCTACTCGGTGATACTGACCGATCTCCCTCTCAACAGCGAACTCGACTACAAGGTGAGCCAGGGCGGAAAGGTCGTCTCGGCAAACACGTTTCGCACGCGGCGCTCTCCTGGCTGCAGGGTCCGATTTGTGGTGGCCGGCGATCTCGGCGAAAACACGGCGGCGCAGAAAGCGGTTGCGTATCGAATGGCCCGGGAGAATCCCGATCTCGCCATTCTCTGCGGGGACATCGTGTACAATCGCGGGCGATTCTCGGAGTACGTTGCGAAATTCTGGCCGGTCTATTGCAACGCTCCGACAGCCGATCCATCCATCGGCGCACCGATCATGCAGTCGGTTCCCTTCTATGTTGCCTTGGGAAATCATGACTCGCAAAAGGCGGACCTGGCAGGGATGCCCGACGCTTTCGCGGCGTTCCATTTTTTCCATCCACCCTTGAATGCCCCCGCGTACGGACCCTGGACAACCCCGATCATCGGGCCGGAAGCCTCGGTGCGCGCATTCAAGGCCTCCGCAACCAAGGCGGGGTATCCCCATCTGTCCCTCTACTCGTTTGAAGACGGCGACTGCCATTTCCTCGTGCTGGATTCGAACGACTATCTTCCAGTCCTCAACAATGAACTGCGTGCATGGATTCGTCGCGATCTCAATGGGACTGCGGCCAGGTGGAAAATGGTGTTTTGTCATCATCCTGGATTCAGTTCCGCAGCCAAGCATCACGAGGACCAGCGCATGCGTCTTTTGTCCCCGCTGTTCGAGGAGTGCGGCGTGGATCTCTATTTTGCCGGCCACGTTCACAACTACCAGCGCACGAAGCCGCTTCTGTTCAGCCCGGCGGACCCCGCTCCGCCGCCACCCGTCACGGAGGTTCGCGGCAGGTTCAGAGTTGACGAAAAATTCGATGGCAAGGAGCGGACGGAAGCCGAGGGAATCATCTATTTTGTGACTGGCGGCGGGGGTGGAACATTGTACCGGATGGAATCAAAGGAAAGCCCGCCCATGATGCCGCGTGATCCCGACGCGCCTGACGGCATCCTGGCGCGCTATGTCGACAACGTGCGTTCGTTCACGCTCGTCGAGGCGGACGCCGGACGCGTTCTCATCCGACAGATCGGGGAGGACGGTGCTGAGTTGGATCGCATCCTGTTGACCAAGCCTGGACGGGCCGCACGCTGAGTTTCCCACATGCGTCCCAAATTCAACTTGGAACCGATCGGATTGGTTGGCCTGGGCCTGATGGGAGCGGGCATTGCCACCTGCCTGCTCTCCCGCGGTTTCCGGGTGGTGGCGCACGATCGCTCGCCGAAGCAGGCGCGGACGGCTGGCGTGCACATCGACGAATCATTGCGCGAGCTGGCCGAACGTGGAATGCTTCCGAAGAGCCGAATGCGCGACTGGCGGCGCAGGTTCAGGCTCGTTGGGAATCCAGCCGAGCTGAAGGCTTGCCGGGTCGTTGTCGAATCGATCGGCGAGAACCTCGAGGACAAGCTCGGCTTGATGCGCGAGTTGGAATCCTGCCTACATCGAAGCGCGATCGTGGCATCGAACACCTCGAGCTTTCCGATCAGCCTTCTCCAGGCGAATGCGAGGCATCCGGGACGGATTGTCGGCATGCACTGGGCCGAACCGGCGCACATCATGCGGTACATGGAGATCACTCCGGGAAAGAAGACCTCGGGTCTGACTCTGAAGAAGGCCATGTCCATGGGCGTGCGGTGCGGAAAGGAGCCGACGCTGCTGCGGGAGGACGTTCGTGGATTTCTTTCGAATCGCATGATGTATGCCATGATCCGCGAGGCCTGTCATCTGGTGGAGTCGGGAATCGCAGACATTCCAACCGTGGATCAATCCTTCAGAAACGACATTGGCTGGTGGGCGCTTCTGGCCGGCCCGTTTCGATGGATGGATCTCACCGGAATCCCCGCATACGCGGCTGTCATGGAGGGTCTTTTGCCGCAGTTGTGCAATGACCACGAAGTGCCGCAACTGATGAGACGCATGGTTGCCAGCGGGGCCATGGGGACGAGCACTGCCAGTGGTTTCTACAAGTATTCCAAGGCCGGCGCGAAGGACTGGAATCGACGGTGGATCGATTTCACCTACGAGATTCGGAAGCTGGCCGACAAGTTTGCCGAAGTTTGAAGCGTTGACGGAATGAATGAACGAATGTGCGCACTCTGCACATTTGTTTGATGAGGGGTCGCGCGAGGCAGCACAACCGCAAGAATGACGACACCGCAGGCCGCTCATGGCCTTTCACCTCAACCCCCAATGCTTTCGATTTTCACCCCAATGAAGAATTATCCGTTTCCAATCCGCGTTGCCGCAGACGCAACCGGGATTCTGCTGATCGGGATGATGGCATTCCTGCCCGCGATGCGAAGCCAGGCTCAAGCCGTTCCGGATTCGACCACGGAGAGGGACCAGGCTGGGCCGGTCGTATCCAAGGAGAACAGCGCCCCGTCAGCTCAGGATACAGTGGTGATGTCACCTTTCGAGGTCATTTCCAATGAGCGCGGATACTATTCGTCGACGACCATGTCGGGAACGCGTTTGAATTCGAAGGTGGAGGATCTGGCTGCGTCGATCACCGTCGTCACCAAGCAGCAGATGTCGGATTTTGCACTCCTGGACATCAATGACGTGTTTGCCTATGAGGCGGGAACGGAGGGATCCCTGACTTACACTGATATTGCCGCGAACGCTGACGGCGTTCCGATCGACAGCACCCAGTTGAGCCCGAACACCGCAAACCGGGTCAGGGGGATCAGTTCTGCAAACCTTTCGTTCGGCAACTTTCAGACCAGCGGACGCGTGCCAGTCGATCCCATCATCATCGAAGCGGTCGAGATCAACCGGGGACCCAACTCGAGCGTCTTTGGGCTGGGCAATGCCGGAGGTACGGTGAATCTCCAGCCTGTCTCGGCCAATCTTACGCAAGACAAGTCGGAAGCGAAGATCCGTGGCGACAGTTATGACGGGTGGCGCACGAGCCTCGATTTGAACCGCGTTCTCAGCAAAAACCGCCTGGCGGTTCGTGTCAGCGGCGTTTATCAGCGCGACGGCTTCGAAAGAAAGCCATCCGGCACCGACACCCGGCGCCTGAATGGGATGGTAAAGTTTCGACCGTTCGAAAACACGACGATCAGCGGGTTCTATTCAAACTATCACCTCACGGGAAATCGTCCGAACACCACGATGCCGCTCGACGGCATCTCCCTGTGGGAGTCGGCTGGCAGACCCACATGGGATCCCGTGACGGCCACTGTCCACATTGATGGAAAATCAGCGGGAACCTTTACACCAACGACCCTTCCCGCCTATTTCTCCACCAGTTCGTCTCTCAGGACCTATTCAACAGTGGCGGTTGATGGAAGCGGCCAGGTGTCGCAGTGGATGCCGATGCAGATGACGACAAGCACGACCGATCCGAACGCGAGCAAGCAGAACGTGTTCATCGTGATAACGTCGCCGAATCAATTGAGGCAGACGCAGCCGCTTTGGTCCAGCAATGCCCAGCTTGGCGACAAGTCGATCTACGATTGGTCATCCATCAACCTGGCCGCCGTGAACCAACTGCGGCAGGACACCAATACGGCCATGTTGAACATCCAGCAGATCATCCTGAATACACCCATGCAGTTGCTGGCGGCCGAGGGAGGCTTTTATCGGGAGGACAGTCAGAGTTACGCTCGCAACATCATTGGAGGCGCCGGTTCGTCCGGGCGCATCGGATACTTGAACATGGACGTCAACGAGCGCCTCCCAACCGGTCAGCCGAATCCATTTTTCCTGCGGCCCTACCTGGGAATAAGCCTGCCACAGGATATTGATGAACCACTTCGGCACGAAACCGCACGCGCGCAGCTGGCTTACCGTCTCGATTTCAGACGCGAAAAGAACCTGCTTCGCTGGCTGGGACTGCACCAGCTTTCAGTCTACGGCGAGTACCAGGACAGGATTAGGCGCAGCATTGGGTACCGTGACATCATCGCTGACGATCATTCATGGCTCCTGCCTGTTCCGCGGGCAACGGTCAATGCGGCACAGGGGGGTGGCACCGACGTCGCAAGAAACTACTTCAGGTACTATGTGGGCGACAAGGGGCCCCATGTGGATTATGCGCCCGGCCGGTTGAGCTATGGCACGTATCCCCATGTCTGGGGCAACGGTGTCACCGGCGTATTCAAGACGGAATCCGCATTGCTCGCGCAGGGAATATCAGCGGACAGAACAGCCGGGAGCAGCAATTCCCGTCAGGTCATCAAGACCCGAGGGGCCACTCTTCAAAGCTTCTTTTGGAATGATCGCATAGTGACGACAGTCGGGGTGCGACAGGACACGAATCACAACAAGGTTGGCATTACCCCAAAGTTTCTGGCTGACGGGACACTCGACTGGGATTCGTGGAATGCCTGGGGCCCTGCCGACTGGATCATCAAGAAAGGCACAACAAAAACCGTGGGAGTTGTGGCCAAGGTCCTTCCCTGGCTCAACCTGCACGCGAATTTTTCTGACAGCTTCGAGCCCAGCGCGACAGCCTACGACATCTTCCTGAATCCGCTGCCGGATCCAACCGGGCGCGGGCACGACTACGGAGTGACGCTGAAGCTCCTGGACGGAAGGCTTGTGATGCGTGTGATCAAGTACGAAACCAAACAGATCGATGCCAGGGCTGGGGCAACGGCGGCAGCCCGTACGCGAGCGATGGACTTCGATTTCGTGAGTTCATCCACCAATCGCAGCAACTGGCTCAATGCGAATGCGCTTCGCTGGATTACCGCGGCTGCTGCGGCGAACGGGCAGACGCTCACACCCGATCAGGCAACCGCCCAAGTCGCTGCATTGATGGGCTTTTCCGTGGAGGAGTACAATGCGCAGAAGGATGTCCCCAACAGCAGCATCTCTGAAACCGCGGACGTTCTGGCGAAAGGCAGGGAGGTTGAGATCAACTACAATCCCACCAACTACTTTACGGTCAAGTTGAACGCGGTGAAACTGGAGTCCATCAATCTGCACCTGTCGCCGGCGGTAACCGAATGGATCGAAAAACGCATGCCCATTTGGGAGAAGATCATCGACCCTGAAACCAAGACACCGTGGTACACCACCAGCTATCCCGGTGCGTCGGCCAGCGCACGCACGCCGTCGGCCTTCCTTTCGGGAACCGTGTTGACTCCTCTCGGCGTCGACAAGGCGCTGGAAGGCAAGAGCCGCCCCCAGGTTCGCAAGTACAAGGTGAACCTGGCCACAAGCTACCGTATGGCGGGCCTGACGGATCACAAGGTTCTCAAGCGCGTAACTGTTGGCGGTGCACTGCGCTGGGAGGATCGCGGCTCAATCGGTTTCTATGGAGTCGAAAGTCCGCCCACGATTGTGACTGACCTTGATCCGACCCGGCCGATCTGGGACAAGGCCCATCTCTACGCTGACGCCTTTGTTTCGTATCGTACCCGTTTGTTCGCCGACAAGGTCAGCACGACCTTTCAGTTGAATGTGCGAAATCTCCAGGAAAGTGGACGGCTGCAGGCCGTGGCAGCGTATCCGGATGGAACTCCCTGGGCGTTTCGGATAGTCGATCCACGTCAATTCATTCTTAGCGCGTCGTTTGAATTCTGACGATGCCAGCGCTTCCACCGATCTTCCAAGGCTGACGAACCGCGGATCTTGATTCTCCGGCCTAGGTGCTGTGAGACTTGTACAGTCCGCGGGTCGCACTTTTCCTGTGCGCCAGTGCCGGCCATCCCTTTCTGGTTTGGCAGGCGCGCGCAGCCAGTTTCCCCATGCTCCTTCTTCCAATTCGACTCAAGTCCGGATCTGTATTGATTGGCTGCCTCATCTGGTTCTTTGCGTGCAGATGTCCTGGCGCCGCTGAAAGTTTCGGGCCAGTTTTTCCCGTGCCCCAGGAGGTTGTGCCGGGAGTCGGTTCATTCAGGTTGGATGAGACCGTAACCCTGGCGGTTCCTGTCAACGCCAGGGCGCACGATCTGTTTCTGGCCCGGAGTCTCGCGGCGAATCTGGCGCAGTGGCGTGGAATCGCTGTGCGTACAGTAGTGACCGATCAATTGCCGGACAGCCGTGTCATTGTGATGGGTGGTCGGGAGAATCCATTGGTGAAACAGGCCGAGGATCGGTTCGGACTGATGAAGGGATCGCGTCCGCCGGGCGAAGGATACATCCTGGCGGTTCTTCCTGAAGCAATAGTGGTCGATGGCACGGATGACGCGGGCGCCTTCCACGGACTTCAGTCCCTGCGGCAGTTGCTGAACCATGCGGAGCCCAGCCTTGAACTGCCGGCGATCAGGATCCGGGATTGGCCATACAAGCCGATACGAGGAGTGAAGTTGTACCTGCCTGGGAGAGAAAACATCGCCTTCTTCAAGCGTTTCGTGGCCGATTTCATGGCTCTCTACAAATTCAATTATCTGTTTGTCGAATTCAATGGCGCGATGCGATCCGACACGCATCCAGAGGTGAACGCCGGCTGGCTGGACCTCTCCAGGGACCTTGCATTCAGTCGGAGGGATCGCCCAACGGGAGCACGTGGCGAGTATCAGGACTCGCCAAATCAGGATGTGGCGGATGGAGGGATTGTGGAAAAGGAGGAGGTTGCGGACCTGGTCGCCTGGGCAAGGCTCCACCATGTCAATTTTGTGCCGGAAGTTCCCTCGCTGTCCCACTCGTACTATCTCCTCACGCGCCACCGGGAACTGGCGGACCTCGCACAGGCGAACTGGGAGTGGCCGGATGCCTACGATCCGGACAATCCGGCGACCTACCGCCTCTATTTCGACATTCTTGATGAGATCATCGAGGCAACAGGACCCTCCATGGTCCATATTGGTCACGATGAATGGCGTGTCCCGCTTGGAAATACCGATGCGGATGACGCCGCCGCGCGCCGCACCCAGTACATCGCCGACTTGAACCGGATCCACAGGCATCTGTCGGACAGGAAGATCAGGACCGCGATCTACGGCGATCACCTGCTTGAGTCGGTGCGGGGTGACGAGTTTTCCGAGCAAAAAACCAAGGACGGCGAGCACTATCGCTGGCCCGGCGGGCTAACCCGCCGCCAGGTCGAAACCGAGATTCCAAAGGATATCCTTGTATTCAACTGGTTCTGGAGGGACGGCCGCGAAGGTCAGGGCGAATTCAACGACATCGCGGTTGAAGACCTGGGATTCGAGCAGGTCCTGGGAAATTTTGAGCCCTACATCATCAACTATGAGCGCCGCAGTGCGCGACGGAGCATCAAGGGAGGAGTACCGTCTTCGTGGGCTGCGACGAATGAATTCAATTTTGCGAAGGATCTTCTCTACGACTTCATCGGGTGCGCCAATCTCACATGGTCGACGCACTGGCTGCCGGAATCGAGGCTGGCAGACATCGTCCAACATGAATTGCCGATCGTGCGGCGTTATCTCAGCGGAGGCCCGCTGCCGAGCGAGTGCGGCGATGCTGTCCATCCCCTGGCGGTCGCACGGTCTGCTGCTTTTCCGAAGGAGGAAATGCGAGCGGGTTTGAATCCGAACCTTTTCCGAGAAGGAACAGTCATCTCCGGCAACCTGGCATTCGACATTCCGGACATGGACGGCGCCGAAGGCGGTTTTGCGGCAGCGGTGGGTGTTTCAGGCTCCAAGCCGATTGAAATGCCCTCGGTCTCCAATCCAATTCCGATCGGAGCTGATGCCAGCAGCCTGATTTTTTTGCACGCACTCGCCCGGCCGTCGACAAACATGTTTGCGTACAAGTACGTCTACAACCAAGAGGACTCCTCGGACCTGATGGGGTACTACGAGGTTGTCTATGAGGACGGCTTCGTTGCAACAGTCCCCATTCGCTACGGTTACAACATACTGGAGTGGTCATCGGGACTGCGTGCGACACCGCGCAATCAATGCTATGGAGCCCGGGCGGTCGAGTTGGGGAAGTCTCCAGAGAAGCGCGTTACCTTCTTCGCCCTGGAATGGCCCAATCCCCGGCTGGGCAGAAAAATAAGGGAAGTGCGTCTGCACGGAACCAGGAATTTCCGCAGTGCGGCGAAGAGCGGACCGGAGATGTCCGCCAACGTGATTTTCCTGAGCGCCGTCAGCATCGTGAAACCGCGCGGTTTTCCGGAGCCGGTTTCCGCCCGGTCAGCGGAAAAGCCTGAATAGGCGGCCCACTTTGACATGAGATTCGTCCACCTTGCCCTGAGTGTAGCAATATGCGGCACGCTTGTGGGTCAGCCGGCGCGCGAGGCGGCGGCTTCTCGCTTCAATTTCGTGGCGATGGGATGCGTTCCCTATGGTCGCGTTGAAAACAGCAGAAGCAGTTTCCTGCGTTTGCTGCGGGAGGTTGATCGGATCCAGCCTGCGTTTGCCGTGCATCTGGGGGACATTCTTGGTGGCAACGAAAAGCCGGCGGATGAGGTGCTGCGACAGCGCCGCGATGACTTCGACAGTGTAAACGGAGCCTTGATCTACACGCCGGGCGACAACGAGTGGACGGATTCGCACAGTCCGGGGCAGGGGAGTTTTGAACCGTTGGAGAGATTGGAAAAACTTCGAAACCTGTTTTTCACGGAGGATTCGAGCCGTGGGCGGAATCCCCTGCGGCTGGATACGCAGCGTCACGATCCTCGATTTTCCAAGTATGCCGAGAACGCCAGGTGGACGGTTTCAGGCGTGGTCTTCGCAACGGTGCATGTCGTTGGAAGCTCCAACAATGTTCGTCCATCCGTGCCGAGCGCGATGGAGGAGTGGCAGGACAGAGACCTGGCGGACGAGGCGTGGATCGAACAGACATTTGATGTCGCCTCGAAGAAAGGTGCTCCGGGCATCGTCCTCTTTTTTCACGCGGATCCCTTTGCGGCTGATCGTGGGCAGGCCGGCGTCAAGCGCAGCTACGAGCGCTTCCTGAAAACCGTGGAGCGGGGGGCGCGGGATTTCGCCCGTCCCGTGCTCCTCGTTCACGCGGATGAACACCGGTACCGGCTCGACGTGGGCATGCGGTTTGAATTGTCAGCCACGCCGCTCCAGAACGTCACGCGTTTGGAGACATTCGGCGACTCCAACATCCATGCGGTTCTGGTGACTGTGGATCCTGGATCTCCCCAGGTCTTCCTGGCTGGGCCGCTGATTGTTCCGGGGAATCCGGTGCCTCGCCTGCCCAAATAGCGACTGCCAGGCAGGCTTCACGGGCAGCCAACCCTCAGGGGGTTGCCGCCTTTTCCGGATTTGGTTCAAGCACTATGTTGGTGCCGCGCGTAAGATGGCGTCGCAGGGCATCAACGGCTTCGTCAATTTTGCCGACTTTCAAGGCAGCGACTATCGCGCGATGTTCCTGCTCGGTCTGTTCGTAGTCTTCGATGTATTCCTTCGACTGTCCTACGCGAATTTGGAACAGAGGGATGTGGCAGTGTTCATACGCGCGGAGAAGCCGGCGGTTTCCTGATGCCGCGACCAAGAGATCGTGAAAGCGACGGTCAGCCTCCCATGCACCTGTATGGTAACCCTTCCTGACCATGTACGCGAAGTCGTCGCAGGTGGTTTCCATTTCCGCGATCTCCTCAGAGGAAATCCGCTCCCGGGCCAGTCGTATTGCCGCGACCTCCAGGATTTCGCGGACTTCGCGTATCTCAATGACATCCTTGGGTTCCATGCCGGCGGCAAAGAACCCGCCTTTTTCGCCCCTTTCGACCAAGCCCTCCCCGTGAAGTCTCGTAAGGGCTTCACGTACGGCGAGGCGTCCGACAGTGAGTTTGCCGGCCCATTCTTCTTCCTTGAGCCGATCCTCTGGTCGAATTTCCAGGATCAGTATTCGGCGGCGAATCTCGGAGTACGCTTTATCCGACTGAAGCTGTGATGCCATACTGTTGCCAAATGCTTATCTTTTTTGTCTGCATAAGTGATGCAGGGGATGTCGGGCTTTGCGAGGTCATTTTTGGCTCTCCGTTCAAGTCACAGCTTTCTAACTAACAAAAATGAGGAAAAAATGTTGACGAAAATAGCGCTAAAATGTTGTCATGTGTTTGCCCTTCTTCCCCATGGTTGGCCTTTCGCCGCAAACGCTAGGTTTGGCTCGCCGAAATGTCGGATGTTTCCCGATGGACGCATCAGATGGTTCGGCGGGTAGAGTTCGTCAGATTGCCAGGTTGCTGATGCAGGTAGGACCGCTGACTGTGGCTGACATAGCCGCGCGTTTCAGAATCTCCTACGCGACTGCCAGGCGGGATGGAATTCAGTTGGCCCATTCGGGTCAGGTGGTGCGGAAGCACGGCAGGCTCTTACCGGCGGTCAGTGTGGCTGGTGAGCAATCGTTTCAAGCACGCAGCACCTCACAGACTGGAGCCAAGTCTCAAATTGCACAGAGGGCGGTTCAGCTCTTGCCTGAGACCGGCACCATCTTCGTGGATGCTGGAACAACCTGTCTTGAGGTTGGACGCCTCTTGTTGCACCGCCCGGGACTTCGGGTCGCAACCAATTCAATTCCATTGATGGAGTTGGCGGTGGACGCCCGGGCGAGCATCATTGCAATTGGAGGAGAAGTTCGCAAGACCTCGCTCGCTCTGACCGGCGCCCTGATGCAGCCTTGGATGACTGGGCTTCACTTTGATGCGGCGATCATAGGCACCGCCGGCGTCGAACTTTCCACAGGTGCCTACACCAGCGAGATGAACGAAGCGGCCATCAAGTCGGAGGCCTTGCGGCGATCGAATCTGCGGGTGCTGGTGGCGGATTCAGAAAAGTGGAATCGTCCCAGTGCGGTTCACTTTGCCCCTTGGAGCGCATTCTCGGCCTTTGTAACCAACTTCGAGATGGTGCCGGACGCCCGAAGGTTGCTCGCAGGCGAGAGTGTGAGCGTCCACCGTTGTTGGTGAGAAGCCAGAATTTTCCAAGCCTTGAGCCGCCCCGTGGCAAAGACCGATGTCTTCGAAGCCGCGACTCCAAGATCACGGGGACGACTCAGTGGCTTGTCTGCACCGCGGGTTCCTCGTTGCGGCTGCCGCCGGTGCCGAGGCTTGAGACGAATTCGACTAGGTCGCGGAGTTCTCCGCGCTTGAGGATGAGGCCAAATATCTCCGGCATGCTCGACGGCGCAGTTTCGCGCTTCACAATATTGTTCTTCTTGATCACGACAAGATCCTCATCGGTCGCAGTCCGCAGGGTGTAGGTCCTGTCATCCTCGGAGGCGATGCTGCCCACCTTCACGCTGCCGTCCTTGAGCGTGAAGGCCACGGAATCGAAACCCGCGGCGATGGAGGCGTTCGGTGCAACGATGGATTCCAGGATGTACGCCCGCGACTTGTCGCGCCCGATGGTGTCGAGGGCCGGGCCGGCTTCGCCTCCCTTGGCGCGTATCCTGTGGCAGCGCACGCAGGCGAGCACGGGATGCTCGAAGAACAGGTGGCGGCCCTCGGCTCGCTTTCCGCCAACCATGGCGTAGGAATACTTCTCCTCCACCGGTGCACTGGCCAGGCGGGCCGCACGTTTTTCCGCAGCCTGCTTCAAAGCGGGATTGTTGCGGGCATCGACGGCGTCGAGGATTTCGACCTGTAGTCCGGCGAGCTTCTTGTCAGTGTCGATGCGCGACAGGTAGTCGCCAAGAACCTTGTCGACGCGCGGATCGTCGAGTTTCGCGAGATTGGTGATGGCGCTTTGCTTTTCAACAAGGGTTCCCGAATCGAGCGCATGAAGGAGCAGGGGAACTGCCTCGGCCGCGGATATGATGGAGTAGTAGCCCTGCGCCGCTGCGCGCAACGAGGCATCCTTGGCGAGGCCGGCCGCCTTGACGGCATCAGCGAGGCGCGGATGGTGCCATTCTGAAAGGGGCTTCAGTGCGGCGGCGCGAGCGTCGCTGCTGGCGTCCTCACGGAGAACGAGTGCGGCGAGGGCGTCGCCCGCCGAACGGAGATTCAGCGCCTCGATGGCGCGGATCGCGGCGAGTTGGACATCGGCATGGCCGTCTGCGAGCAATCGAGCGGCGAACGGCTCCAGGGATTTCACCGCGGGCGAGGCGTCGCGGGCGGGCAGGGGGCGGAAAACCCCCACGATGCGATCGCGCGCGGGCGGGTGTGCCCAATCGGAGAGGTGAAGCAGCGCCTCGATGCGCAGGTCATCGGGTGCGTCCGTGCGGGCGGCGAAGGCGGCGAGAGCGGCGGCATTTTCCGGCCCGCCGTTGCGGAAATGCGCGTTGAGGATGCGGAGGCCAAGGCCCTTGTCCACATTCATGGGCATCATCGGCAGCAGATCCGCGAGCGCGGTCTGCGCTGAAACGACCGGTGCATCGTTGATGGCGCGAGCGGCTTCGGCGACTATGAAGGGATCGGGATCCGTGAGGAAGCCGGCGATTTCCGGGCTGTTCAGGCGACGGTAGGCAAGCAGAACCGCAAGGCGCACCGCACGGGAGGAATCGGCTGCGGCCGACTCCATGGCGCGCGGGTTCTTTCCGCCCACCAGCCCCATGACAACTGCGTGGCGCAGGTAGAGGTCCTGATCGGCATTCTCGCGGGCGACTTCGATCAATGCGGGAGCGGCTTCGGCGCGACCCAGCTTGCCGAGGCTCTGCGCCGCAAAGAAGCGGACGCGTCCCGATGAATCCTTGAGCGCGGTGAGCAGGGGCTCAAAGGCGACTGCAACCCGGCCGTCGCCGAGGACTTTTGCGGATTGAGCGCGCACCTCCGGGTCTGCATCGCTGAGGAGCGGCAGCACGACGCGATAGGCCTCCGGCTGTTTGCGGCCCACCTGGCCGAGCGCCCAGATACCATGGATGCGGGCGAGTTGATTGTAATGGTGTGAGGCAATCTGCGTGAGCAGCGGAAGAGCGGATGCGCCCTTGGCGGCGAGTGCATATTGAGCCTCAAGACGCACCCGCTGATCCGGGTGACCGATCAAGGCGAAAAGCTCCGCATCTGAACGGCCCTTCATGCCATCCGCGATGAGTCGCTGCGTTTCCCTGATCAGCGGATCATGGGCGGTAGCCTCGTTGGTGAGGGCGTAGAGGCGGCCCTTGCGCGACTTGGCCCAGCCGTTGCCCCAGTCGGAGAAATAGAGGCGTCCGTCCGGACCAAAATCGACGTCGGTCGGCAGGGTGCCGCCAAGGAAGAGTTCCTGGCGACGCATCGTGAAGGAGGCTCCCTGCGGATCGAGCGCGTAGAGATAGATGCCGCTGGTGGTGTAGGATCCCTTGAAGTGGCACATGAAAAACACATCGCGGTAGCTGGACGGAAGCCCCGTGCCCGGGTAGTGCGTGAGGCCCGACGGACCGTCGGCGGTGTTGACGATCGGCGGGAGGATGTAGGCAGGCTGACCCTCGTGACGCGGTTTCCACATTTGCTCGAAATTCCACGGCCCCGCATTGCCCAGCGGATTGAACTGGTAGCCCACGCGCCACCCGCTGTCGCCTCCCTCGACGACCTGGACGAAGCGTTCGACATCACCCTGGTCGGAGTCATTGTCACCGGTGAACAGGTTGCCGAAGTCGTCGAAGGCCAGCTCCTGCGGGTTGCGCAAGCCGCTGTGCACAATCTCCAATTCGGTGCCGTCGGGCCAGCAGCGGAAGACCGCGCCCATGTCGGGTGCATCGACCACGCTGCCATCCTTCGCCTTCGCATGAGTCCCGCGGTCGCCGATTGAAAAGTAGAGCTTGCCATCCGGACCCATGACCAGGCCGTGCAGATCGTGCCCGGTAAAGTTGAAGCGCACGCCGTAGCCGTAGCTAAGGGAGGTGCGGCCCTTGGAAATGCCCCTGGCATCGGGACCGTCCAGCAGCCAGAGGTGCGGGATGTTCGTGAACCAGACCTTGCCATCGCGCGCCAGGACACCCGAAGCGATGCCATCAAGCGGGCTGTTGAAACCCGTGGCAAAGGCGGTTGATGAGTCGGCCACGCCATCGCCGTTTGAATCGACGATCCTCCTCACCACTTCGGTCTCGATGGACAACTCCTTTTCGCCCTCGACGCCGAACTGATCGAGGATCAACTGAGCGCGATCTTCCACGGTTCGCGCGGCAAGTTCCTGCTCCAGCATCGGCATGTAATCGCGAATATCCAGCACGCTGGAGCGGTAGCGGTAGGTCTCGGCGATGTAAGCCGTGCCCTTTTCATCGAAGGTGAATGCCACGGGATTCGCCAGCATGGGCTCAGCGGCGAACAGGCTGATCTTGAATCCTTCGGGGATCTTGAAATGCCTGATCGCCTCCTCGGCCTCATCGGAGGCCGGAAGCGGATTGGCCGTAGGCAGGCGATCGAGTGGAAGGAGCTTGAGGGGTGGGGGGCCCTTGGTCCTGGGGGCGGGGTCCGACATCAGCGAGGCCGGAAAGGAAAGGATGGCACCAAGGGACAGGGCGCACACGGAGATCCATTCACGCATAGAAACACGATCATGGCATTTTCATGCGGGTGTTGCAAGGCGGGCTTCCGGAAACTTGTAGGACCCCTGCGGAATCCCTATCATGTCTCTCTCGGGCACAATTCCTTCCATTTCCATGGCACTCACACTTCACACATCCCTTCAGCGCATTGGTGCCGCAGCGTCCGAGGTCATCATTCTCTGCGACGCGTTGGAGGACGCCCCCCTGTGGATAAAGGATGTCACTGGGCACTATCAGTGGGTCAACCGATCCTTCCTTCTCAATTTCGGCGTGGAGGATCGCGATGCTGTCCTCGGGAAGACCGACTATGATCTTTGCGGGCTCCAACTCGCCGAGCAGTACCGGGTGGATGACGAGCGGGTCCTGTCCGGCGAATCGATTGTCGGCCGCGTGGAATTGGTGGGCCGGTACAACCACACCGCGCGCTGGTGCTCGACCACGAAGATTCCATTGCATGACAACAAGGGCAGGGTGGTGGGAACAGCAGGCATTACGCGTCCGCTGTCGATCCCGGTCGAGCCGCCGCGTCACGAGCCGATGAGCATCGCCATCCGCTGCATCAGCGAGCAAGTCGGGCGCGCCCTCACGAATGCCGACATCGCGCGCGCGTGCGGCCTGTCGGTTCGCGCCTTCGAGCGGCAGTTCCAGGCGCACTATCGCTGCACACCTCAGGTCTATGTGCGGCAATTGCGCGTACGGCTGAGCTGTCATGCACTGGTCAATTCACGCAAGAGTCTGGCGGAAATCGCCACGGAATTCGGGTTCTCCGATCAGAGCCACTTCAGTCGTGAATTCAGGAAATTCATGACCGATACGCCGGGTTCGTACCGGGAGCGTCATCAACGCTGAAGCGATTGGGCGCCGCGTTGCCGGCATGACGTTTTTCTACCAAAGAATGCCGTCAGCGTCCTAGCCAAGCGATCGATTGTGCGATAAGGTTCCCGCCTTTCGGTTCGTTTGCCACGAACGCAGTCACCCACATCCCCTTGTCCATGTCGACCCACGTGAACCCCTGGCGCGCCATCAGGCGGAACCGCCCGTGAGGCCGTCTCCTTTCCGTCCATGAATTCAGTCACTTCACTCAAGACCGTAAGGTCCAACGTCAAATCGCTCGTCGAGGGCTCGCTCGCCGACAATGGCGGGCTGCTCCGGCTCGCGCCCTGCTGGGTGCCGCGCTCATTCCTGCAGCCCGGCAAGCGGCTGAAGCTGCATCCCGATGACCTCTATGCGTTCGGCCTCAACCGAGGCGGCATCGATGAGCGCTGGTTTGCGTCGACGACGCCGGCGGCCAACGAAAACCGCACTCCGGACGAGGGACTCAGCTACGCGGTGGCTGCGGGAAACCGCTTCACGCTCGCCGATGCGGTGGCGGAATGCGGCGCGGAGCTCATCGGCTCGGCGATCTGGAGCAAGTACCGGAAGTGGCCGGTGTATTCAAAATTCTTCGACAACAGGGGGCCGATTCCGCACCACATGCACCAGTCGCAGGCCCAGGCGGCGCTGGTGGGGCAGGAGGGCAAACCCGAGTCGTATTATTTTCCGCCGCAGCACAACAATGTCGGAAACAACTTTCCGTACACGTTCATGGGACTCGAACCGGGAACGACCAAGGCGCAGGTGCGCCGCACGCTCGAGCGCTGGAACAAGGGCGACAACGGCATTCTCGATCTCTCCCGCGCGTATCGTCTCAAGCCCGGCACCGGCTGGCTGATTCCGCCCTGCGTGCTGCACGCTCCTGGATCGCTCTGCACGTATGAACCGCAGTGGGGCTCCGACGTCTTCGGCATGTATCAATCGCTGGTCGAGGGGCGCGAGGTGCCATGGTCGCTTCTCGTCAAGGACATGCCCAAGGAGAAACACCACGACCTCGACTTCATCGTCGACCAGCTCGACTGGGAGGAGAATCTGGATCCGAATTTCAAGGACAACCACTACCTCGAGCCGGTGCCCGTCGCCGACACGCGCAGCGCGGGTTATGTCGATCGCTGGATCGTGTATGGCAGGATCAAGGGACGTCAGGACTTTTCAGCCAAGGAGCTGACCCTCGAGCCCGGCGCGAAGTGCACGATCAAGGACAACGGAGCCTATGGACTCATCACGGTGCAGGGTCGCGGAAAGATGAACAAGCTCACGCTCGACTGTCCGAAGCTCATCCGCTTCCACGAGCTCACGGAGGACGAGGTGTTCTGCACCGAGGCCGCGGCTCGGGCGGGGGTCACGTTCGAAAACACCAGCCAGGTGGAGCCGCTGGTGATGCTGCGCTACTTCGGACCGGAGGTGAATCCCGACGCACCCGCGATGGGCGCCTATCGAAAGAACACCTTCTGATCCGCCCGCGCGGCGCCATGCAGTCGCAGCCGCGCGATCGAATCCACGCATCCAGTCTTCAACCGCAGAATTCTCCCCATCCCATCATGCCACAAAACAACTATCCAAAACTGCACAACGCGATGTGGCCCGGCCTTGTCGGCAAGGGCAGTCCGGGCGCCGAACCCTTCATCGATCTCGACACCATGCTCGATCTCACTGCCAAGGCGGAGGTCGACGGCGTCAGATTCGATGGCGTGGATCTTTTCCTCAGCGCCCCGCACACGCCGATCGACAGCGACGACAATGCCCTCAAGGAACTCGCGTCCAAACTCAAGAAACGGAAACTCGTCGCCGGTTCAGTGGTCGCCCCCGTTTGGGGACCTACCGGCGGCGGATCAGCGATGGGTTCGGAGGAGGATCGCAAAAAGTTTGTCACGCAGGTGCGCCAGGCTTGCCGCATCGGCGCGAAGCTGCGCGAACTCGGCGTGCGTCCTTCCGGGGTCGTCCGCATCGACTCCTCCGCGTCCGTCGCGGACTGGGCGAAAAACCCCAAGGCGAACACAAAACTCATCGCGGCGACGTTCCGCGAGGCGGCCAAGGTTGCGAAGGATCATGGCGAGCGGCTCGCGGCCGAAGGCGAGATCTGCTGGGGCGGCATGCATTCGTGGAAGCACATGCTTGAACTCCTGGAGGCCGTGGGCCTGCCCAGGGTGCTGGGCTTCCAGGCGGACATGTCGCACACGCTCCTCTACACGCTCGGCGAAAACGCACCGGCGCACCGCATCGTGCCGAAGAAGTTTCACTGGGAGCCGGGGGCGACGCATGAGGCCCTCAGGAAACTGACTGACGCGCTCCGCCCGTGGACGATCGATTTTCACGTGGCCCAGAACGACGGCAGCGTGTTCGGCTCGGGCACGCACGACCACACCGGCCGCCACTGCCTCGCGACCGATCCGAAGGGCAAGCTGAACATCATTCGTGACTCGGCCTACTGGCTGCGCGACGGACGTGGCAAGGTGACGAGGAAGATGCGCCACATCTGCTGGGACGGATGCATGTTTCCCAACGAAACCATGATGAAGCAGCAGACCTGGAACGACATTCTCGCCGCAATGATCCAGGTCCGCGAAAACCACGGCTGGTCCGAATAGTTCTCCTCAACTCCATTCTCGCGTCATGAAAACACTCAATGTCGGCATGATTGGCTACGGCTTCATGGGCCGCGCCCATTCGAACGCCTTTCGCAGGGTCAACAACTTCTTCCCGCTCGATCACCAGGTGGTGCTCAAGGCCGCGTGCGGACGCGACGGCGCGAAGACCCAGGCCTTCGCCGATACCTGGGGGTATGAATCGGTGGAAACCGACTGGAGGCGGCTGATCGATCGCGCGGACATCGATGTGATCGACATCGCCGCCCCGAACAATGTGCACGCAGAGATCGCCCTCGCGGCCGCGAAGGCCGGCAAGATGATTCTTTGCGAGAAGCCGCTCGCGATGAATTCACCGGAAGCGCTGAAGATGGTGAAGGCCGTCGAGAAGGCGAAAGTTGCCAACATGGTCTGGTACAACTACCGCCGCATCCCAGCCGTCACGCTGGCCAAGCAGTTGATCGATGAAGGCAGACTCGGACGCGTGTTTCACTACCGCGCCAAGTTCCTGCAGGACTGGACGATCTCAGCGGACGTTCCCCAGGGAGGCCCGGGCACCTGGCGCCTTGACGTTTCCGTGGCCGGCAGCGGCGTGACGGGAGACCTGCTCGCGCACTGCATCGACACCGCGCTCTGGCTCAATGGGGGCATCAAGTCGGTGACGGCGACGACGGAGACCTTCGTCAAGCAGCGCAAGCACGCCGAGACCGGCAAGATCGCAAAGGTTGGCATCGATGACGCGAGCCTGTTTCTCGCCCGCTTTGCCAATGGCTCGCTGGCGACTTTCGAGGCGACGCGTTATGCGCGCGGGCACAAGGCGCTCTACACCTTTGAGATCAACGGCGAGCATGGCTCGATCTTCTGGGACCTTCATGATCTCCATCGACTCCAGTGGTTCGATCACCGCGACACCGGGATACTCCGCGGCTGGCGTTCGATCCACGTCTCCGACGGTGACCATCCGTACATGAAGCGGTGGTGGGTGCCGGGACTCCAGATAGGCTATGAGCATTCGTTCGTGCACCAGGTGGCTGACTTCATCGAGGGAATCGAATCTGGAAAACCCGCTGCGCCAACTTTCCGTGACGGCCTTGCGACGGACTACGTGACCGATGCCGTGCTGTCCTCCGCCCGAACCGGCCGTTGGGTGAACGTAAGGTCCGCCTGACATCTTCGGCACCGACTTTACGAGCATGCCGCAGCCCCAAAGGGGCGCAATACTCCCAGCCCATGGCGACGCGCCAGGCGACTCGGCGTTGGGTCAATTCCACTCAACACAGCGCGATACGATTCAGAAGTCGATGAAACCAGCTGGCACGATCTCTTCGCCTCTCCTGGCGCAGGGCATCACGCGTTTCAGATGCCGGGCGACTGCGCAGTGGCGCGAGAGTCGCTGGAGAGCACCGGATTTCCATGGTCATTGGAACCTGAATAATGTTAAAGGTGAGGTTTGACCCCATCAGAGTCGGTGGAATTGGAATAATGCGAAAGGTGAGGTTTGACCCCTTTTGCCTTGGAAGGCGGATTTTTGGGTTTGATTCGGAGATGGGTTGCAGGATTTCAGGCAAGGCCGACCCGGCGGATGACTTCCAGGGGTGGTCCGTCGAAGGTGGCTAGTGGGATGTTGCCGATGTATTCCAGATCCTTCGTGCCTTCGGGGGTGGTGTAGAAGCCGCCGGCGGTGAGGTCCCGGAAGAGCGCGAAGAAGATGGACGCCTTGACGAAGGCTGGCCCGGCGGCGGAGCGGAGGCGGATATCGTCGCAGATCGCCGCACGCTGGCTTTCGGAAAGATCAGCGAAAGACTTGGCAAAACGCGATCCAGCCTCGCGATCGATCCATTCCAGTCCGTCCAGCACAATCGGGCGATGCTCGCGCTGCTGCGGGTATGGAGCGCTGACCCATTCGTCGATGAAATCGACCACTCCCACGGCGGAAGCTGACGGAGACTTGTCGTCGGAGGGGATGATGGTGTCGCAGAGCGCCGCCGCCGTCCGACGCTGGGCCTCGTTCAGCGTGAGGGGCCAGAAGTCGCCGGGGTTGTAGGCCTTGGTCAGGTCGGCATCAGTGCCGTATCCCCGGGATGCGAACGCGGCGGATGATTCGCCGCGGACGGCAAGCTGAGCCAGCGGCAGACTCGCCGCGGCGGTCATCATCCACTTGATCGCGACGCGCCGCTCGATGCGACGATTGAGTCCTGATGAATTGTCGGAAGTGCTCATAGGTTCTGCTTCTTCGCCTCTGACACGATGTAGTCGGACGCACGCCAGGCGAGGGCCATGATCGTTTGTGTCGGATTCTTGTCCGCGTTGGAAGGGAACGGCGCCCCGTCGGTCAGGAAGAGGTTTTTCACATCGTGGGTCTGGCACCACTGGTTGGTGACTGAGTTCGACGGCTTGTCCCCCATGATGGCGCCGCCGACCTCGTGGATGATCGAGCCGCCGGGGAGGATGGCTTTTGCACCGTCCGTTTCGACAGGTCCGTTTGTCCGTCCGCCCATTTCCCGGATGACATCAGAAAACGTCTTCACCATATGCGCAGCCTGCCGGGTTTCATGCTCCGACCACTGCCAGTGGAAACGAAGCACGGGAATGCCCCACTTGTCCTTCCTGTCGGGATCGATCTCGCAGTAGGATTTTTCGTTGGGGATCATTTCGCCGCGACCGGACAGGCCGACAAATGAGCCGTAGTAGCGGCGAACATCCTCCTTGAATTTCCGACCGTAGCTGCCGCCCGTAAGCCATTCCAAGCCGGTGCCCGTGCCTGCGCCGGGCATGCCGCGCCCGCCGCCAAATTCAATGTGATAGCCGCGGGCAAAGCCCAGCTTGCCTGCAAGCTGTTCCTTGTAGAGCCACCAGGGCGAATAGACATGGGCGCCACCGGCACCATCCTCGTTATGGGGCGGCAGGCTCTCCAGAATGGGTATCTGCCCCGACACCTTTGCGCCGACGGTGTCCATGAGGTATTTGCCGACGAGGCCGCTGGAATTGGCGAGGCCGTTGGGAAACTGCGGGGATTTGGAATTCAGCAGAATGCGAACCGATTCGCAGGCGCTGGCCGAGAGGATGATGATTCGCCCGGCGGCGTGATGCTCCCGGCCCGTGCGGCGATCGATGAAGATCACGCCGGTTGCCCTGCCCTGCTTGTTGACGGTGACTTCGCGCGCCATGGCGTCAGTCAGGAGGTCGAGATTGCCCGAGGCCATCGCCGGAGGAAGATGAACGGTCGTCGACTGGTAGTTGGCGCGGATCGAGCAACCGCGCCCGCACGCTGTCGCCCAGAAGCATGCCGCGCGCGCCTGCATCGCCTGGTTGACGACGCGCTGGGCGAACGGATTTCCCGGGTGCAGCTTTGCGGGAAGATGATCGAAATCGAGCCGCTGGGTCAGCACTGCGCGGTGCGCGGCGACCACCGGAACGCCGAGACGCTTCCCGCGATCCCTCATCAGCATGTCGCTTATGCGCGGCTTGGGAGGCGGCAGGAGGACTCCGGCAGGCGAGTCGGGGGTGTTTTCAAGGCCGTCGTTGTCGCCGTAGACGCCAATGAGCATCTCGACCTTGTCGTAATAGGGGGCGAGGTCCTCATAACGAATCGGCCAGTCGAAGCCGAGTCCGTCGCGCGATTTCGGTTTGAAATCATAGGGGCCATTGCGGAACGAAAGTCTGCCCCAGTGATTGGTCCGACCTCCGAGCATGCGTGACCGCCACCAGGTGAATTCATGTCCGGGTGCCGTGGAGGCCTGGGTGTACGGCTCACCCGGGACCGTCCAGCCGCCGTCAACCGTCGCGTCGTGAAATCCGAAGGGTTTGTCAGGGGTGGATGCGCCACGGAGCGGAGCCTCCCGGTTGGTCTGAAACATGGCTGTTTCCTGCTCGGGGACGTAGTTGCGCCCCGCCTCGAGCATGAGAACCTTCATGCCCTCCAGTGTGAGCGTGTAGGCGGTCTGTCCGCCTCCGGCGCCGGAACCGACAATGATCGCATCGTAGCCTGGTTTGAGTTTGTCCGCGGTGACGAGTGGCATGGGAAATTTCGGGCTATTGCAACGCTGGGTTCGCGCCTGTCGGGCAGGAAATTCAATCTTCAGTAACGAGAGAGGGACAGACTCGCAAGATCGTCAAGCGACTCGGCGGGGGGATTTTTCCGGGCTGCTCAGCAAATCTGCTCGGTGGTGAGCAGGAGCGCCTTGTCCGGCGAGCAGTCGGCGCGCAGCGCAACAAATCGATCGCGGTAGCGGTCGAAGGTGGGCCAGAGCGCGACGCGATCGGTCTCCGGAATCGGGAGCGCATCGATCGCGCTGCGATTGAAAAAGCCAAATCTGCCCTCCTCCATCGCGCGGGGCAGTGAATCGATCGGACGAAGACACCTGAACAGAAAGAGCAGCCAGTGTGACTGCCCTTCATAGGCCTTTTCGGCGATCATTGCGAAAAGGTGCAGATCCGAAACGGCGATCTTGAAATTGGTCTCCTCGCAGGTTTCGCGAACGGCGCATTCAAACGGCGATTCACCGGTCGATATTTCGAGTTTTCCGCCAATCGGGCTCCACGAGCCAAGATTCGGAGCCTTCGCCCGCAGGAGCAGCAAATGCTCATGCTCTCGGTTTTCGATGAAGACCAGGACCGCTATCTTGTATGGAAGCGTTGGTAACATGTTTAATTCTAAAACCTAACAACACACTGCAATTTGATATCGTTATTTAATTGCCTTGAAGTTAAATTGCATTAGCGTGCGCTTTGTGACCTCTGATAGCCTGACAATTCTAGATTGGGGTGCGAGCCACTTTGCAGCGGCCAATTTTCATCGAACTCGGAAATCCACTCTGCGGCTGGACGCCTGGGCGTGCGAGGAGGTGCCTTCGGGCGTTGACAGCGAGGCACCGGTTCATGCTGAAGCAACGGAAACCGCCTGGCGCCGGATCAAGAGGCTAATGGGCGATTCGCGACGGGTGATTCTGTGCCTGCCAAGCCCGCCCGTGAAACTTTCGTCGGTGGCAATCGCGCCGCTCAACAAGCGAGATGCGCGGCGCGCGCTGGATCTCGAAGCGAGGCAGTCTCTGGGAAAATCGGTTCAAGCGAAATCCTGGACGTTCTGTCGAACGGGCGTTCGCGAAGGCGCAACCGAGCATGCCTTGGCGTCGTTGGAGCGCGGGGAGGTTGATCGATGTGTGGAACTGCTTGCGAGGATCGGTTTCATTGTCGATGCAATCGTGCCACAGGCGTTTGCGCTCGCTTCGCTGCTGCGTTTTTGCCCGGATGACGGCGATCGTGCCAATGCCTTTGTTCAGATAGGCGCGTCAACGGCCCACCTCCTGTTTTCCGAGAAGGGAAGGACTTCGATGCAGTCGCTGTCGACCGGTGGCAATGCCTTCACGCGGACCCTGGCGGACGATTTGTCGCTGCCGGTGGCAGAGGCCGAGGGACTGAAACGCAGGCTGTGTTCCGGCGCATCGATGCGCAACGTGGTGGGAGCGTTCCCCGGATCGAAGGACGCTGCGTGCGAGGATGACGTCGTCAGCGAGGCTTTCCGCCGGACCCGCGACTTGTTTGCCGGTCGTCTTCAACTCGAAATGACCCGTGCGATCGTCGGTCACCGGGGTCCAGCGGGCAGCGCTTTGCCGATAGACGTCCATCTTCTCGGAGGCGGTTCGAATGTGCCCGGACTCTGTGAAAATCTTGGGCAACGGTCGAGGCTTGCGGTCCGTTCATTTGACGTGAACCGGATTTTTACGGCGAGCGATGCGATCGAACGAATGGATGCGATGACCCGCTTGCGCATGGGGGATCTCGCAATCGTCGGGCAGGCCTTTCATTTTGGAAATCTGGGGGAGGCCAGTTTGCTTGGGCGATCCATGTCGCGCGGGGCAGCCGTCGCCCGCCATCAACCATTGCTGCTGGGTGTTGCCGCAATAACCGCAGTGGCACTTGCGCCTCCCATTGTCATCCTGCGGCAGTCCGCTTCGACCATGAGTCAGCGCATGACGGCGGTTGAGGACGCGGTTCGTGCGCGCCGGGAGATTCGTGTGCGCATTTCCGAGAATGCAGCCACCATCGAGAAGGCTGGCAGGGAGATCGCCCGATGGCGAAAATTTGCGATGGCCCGTGGAAACTGGGTGCGTTTCCTTGCCGAGCTGCAGGCCAGGTTGGGCGCTGCGGGAGACATGTGGCTGGATCGCCTGCAGCCGTTCACGGCAACGAATTCCGCCCACGCCGCGGCGGGCGGCCTGCGCTTGGTGATGGCGGGACGCGTTCTGACGGCGACACCCGACGAGTCTGAATCCAGTGCGGAAGCCAGGGTGCGCTCGTTCCTGAAGGACATGGCTGCGTCGCCGTTTATCGCTGCGTTCGAACAGGAGCGATTCAACCGAAGCGACGAGGGAATTCTGGGATTCGAGGTTGTTTTTCGCATGAACCGGAGCGAGTCGCTCTGAAGGGGCTGGTTCGATGCATTGGCTGAAGCTTCCTTCCCTTCGATTTCCACTGGTGCTCGCGGCTTTCGCGATTCTGGTGGCGGCCGAGACTCTCACGCTCCTGCATTGTCGTGCGGTGGCGGCGGCGTCACGGGACAAGCTGGCGGCGGCGATTCGCAACCTTCATGTCATGATGGGCGGGAAGGAATCGGCGCCGACTCTGGAGAACCTCGAGCGCAGCCAGATAGGATGCAGGACGGCTTTGCAGTCGCTCGAGACGGTGCGCGCGGCGTTGATGGGCGTGCGTTCCGAGCCGGATCAACCGCGAGTGTCGGCGAGTTTGCCCGAGCGCGCGGGGGCGTACTTTGACCTTGCGCGGTTCGTGGATGGTATGGCCGAACTCTGCCTTGCGGAGGAGATCGAGATTCCGGAGGACCTTCGATTCGGCTTTGCCACGCATGCGAACACCGCGCCCGGTGCGGATCTGATCCCGGCACTTGTGCAGCAAAGCGCGGCGATCGAGGATTTGGTGGCCGGTCTGGTTGCGGCGAAACCCCGGCGGATCGAATTTGTGCGACGACAGAACCCCGGGTTGCGCGACGACATGAAGGACGGAGCATCGCTGATGACGTCGAAGTCCCGGGCACCCTCCGTTGCTTCGGACTACTTTGTGCATGATGGACAGTCAGTCGTTGCGCGAAGCCTGGGTTTGAACGCCCTCGCATTCCAGGTTGGCTTCATTGGAACGAGCGCCTGCCTGCGTCAATTCGTCAACCGCCTGGCGAGCCGAGGAACGCCCTGGTGTGTCACGTTGGTGGAAGCCCGGTCAACGGCGGGACCCGGTCCTGGTAATGCATCGCATGATCGAATGGCGGGCCGCGGCGATGCTGCGCGCCGATGCAGTCAGATTGGACCGGTTCCCCTTCGGTTCATTGTAACGGCAGAATGGATACGCGGTGTCGCTGAAGAGGGCGCCGGCGTCACGAACAAGGTTTCGGGATGAGCGCTCCCCTGAGGATCTCCGGCTGGCTGGCTTTGATCGCGGCCGTGGCGGCGGGTGAGTACGGATGGGTGGTGACCAACCGCCGAAGCATGCCGTCCTGGGGGGAGCCGGTCACGGGTGGCGTGGTGACGCATGCGAGGACGCTGGATTTGGAGGCGCCGGCCGAACTTCCCGAGCCCTCCGTCTGGGAGGCGCCGCCGTTGCAGCCGAGAGGACCTGAGTGGCGGTATGAGGTGTTTGCTCCGCCGGTCCTGCAGCGCTCGCCGGAAACCTGGATCTGGAGTCCTCCGGCATCCTCCCCGCCGATTCCGGAGGCCAAAGCCGAGCCTCCTTTCCAGGCGGAGTTTGGAATCGAGGTGGAGGCGATCGTCCGCGAGCCGTTTCCTGTCCAACTGGTGGGATTTGGACGGACGGCGGACGGCATGTGTCTTGGCATTTTTGAGAATGCCGGCAGCGGCGACACGATGATTGTGCGTGCGGAGGATCTCATCGACGGGACGGACTACGCGGTGGAAAGCATCGAGATCGCGCGCTCCGGCGCGGCGACGGCGGATGAAGGGGCCCTCCATCTGATCAGAGCCGAGGCCGTTGTGAAATGCCGTTCAACGGGAGATCGAATCAAACTCACGACGCTTCGAAGGACCTACGTGGGTGAACCGTGGATACGCTATCGAAGCACGGGTGGACCGGTGAAAGAGGCGGCGGGTGGCGCGCATCTGCTTGAAACGGATGCAGGAGTCTACCGAGTGGAATCGCTGCAATTGGCCGAAGTGTCGGGAGTGGTCGACGTGTTGAAGGAGGGCCTTCCCGGGGACAAGCCTGGGTCGAGGCAGTTTGTTGTTCCCTTGATCGATTCATTCAGGCTGGGCCCGGGGGAAAACAGCCGGTCCGCACCCGAAAATCTGATTTTTGCGGACGTGTCGGGTTCGCGGGGGGGCGCGCTGTGACTGCAGGGTGCGCATCAATCGCCGCATCGCGATGCGCCCGGCGCGCGTTTCCGATGTACACGCTTGCCATTGTAACCTTGGTTGCGATTGCCCAATCGAAGGCATCGCGCGCAGAGGAGGAGAGGCTGGTGTCAGATGTTCATCCGAGCGGCTCCGTGCCGATGGATCCAGTCGCCCCGGATGGCGGTGAAAAAGCCTCCGGAGCCCTGTCGAACTTTCAGGTGGAGCGACTTTTTGGCAAGGGGAGGGCACAGTATCTTGCCGGGGATGCTGCTGCCGCGGAGGAGACGCTTGAAGCAGTGGTGCGTGTGGAGCCGGCACACCGCGATGCCCTTTCCCTGCTTGAGCGCATCGCCGCGGAGCGTGCCAGCTCAGTCGCTTCCCTCCGCGACCGCATGCGCTCATCCATGGTTGAGGAAGTGGCGCGTTCCTGGCAGAGACCGGCGATCTTCGAGGAACGGAGTCCGCGGCAGAACGAAGTGGCGGATGCCTCGCTTCCCCTTGTGCGGAAACTGGCTTCGATTCATGTGCCGAGCGTGAGTTTCAACCGGGTCGACCTCGTTCGGGTCGCCCAGAGCCTGGGCGCGCTCGCGGAGGAGCTGGACCGCTCGGCGGAGGATTCCAGGGGAGTCAACATCGTGCTTCTGGATCCTTCCGACCGGAATCCTGCGGTCACGATCACCCTGCGGAATCTGTCGCTGAAACGCGTCCTTGATCTCGTGACGGATTCCGTGGGTTACCAGTACGAAATTCAAAAGGACGCCGTTGTCATACGTCCCGGGGGCGAATCGACCGCGCTTGACACCGCGTTTTTCCCGATCGCGCGGTCGACCGTGATACGCATGACGGGGTCGGGAGCCGCGCATCCGGCATCGCCGGCGGGTGGGACGGATGCGTTTGCATCGGGTGCCGAATTCGGCGGAGCGGCGGCCGCGGCTTCAGGTGCGCTTGCCATGGGACGAGGGGAGGCGGGCGCGCTGAGGGCTTTCCTGCAGTCCGCGGGAGTTGTGTTTGACCAGACGCCGGGCGCCAGCCTCGCCTACGATGGATCGGCGATGATCGTGACTCAGACGCCACGCAACCTTGAACGCATTCGCAACATCCTGAACCGCTACAATGACGTGCGCCAGGTGGAGATTGAGGCGAAGTTCATGGAGGTGCAGCAGGGCGTTCTTGACGAAATGGGAATCACCTGGAGCGTGGGCCGCCGGGCCCACCCGAGGACGGATCCTCTCACCGGAAGCACCGTGTACGATTCACTCCAGGCCTACACAACGGATCGCGTAAATCGGACCTTGAACTCTGCTTTCACCGGATCCGCGAACGGCAACTCGATCGTGATCGACAACCAGGCGGTTGCCAGCACCGCGCCTCCGCGTCTTCCCGGGGCAGCCGCTCTTGCAGGAGAAGCGGCGAGCCTGGCGGCCATTTCCGGAATTGTTGGCGACTTCAATGTCAGCGCCATGGTCCGGCTGCTCGCGCAGAAATCGGGCAGCGATCTTCTCAGCGCGCCGCGGGTCACGGTCCTCTCCGGCAATGCAGCCACGATCACGGTCGCGCAGGAACTGCGGTTTCCGCAGAGCTACGGCGAGATTCAGAGTCAGGTTGGAACAGGGAGGACGGCCGCGGACGGACTCGGAGGCGGGGCGGCGGGGGTGACGATCACGGCGGGCACGCCGCAGGATTTCACGACACGGAATGTCGGCGTTGAATTGAAGGTCACTCCGACCGTCGAGGAGGACGACTACTCGATCAGCCTGGATCTCACGCCGAAGGTGACAGAGTTCGAGGGATTCGTGGAGTATGGCGGGCCGAGCGTGGCAGTTTCGGGCGGGCGAACGGTCACGGTGCCTCCCGGTTTTTATCAACCCGTGTTCTCGGTGAGGGAGGTCAGCACAAAGGTGACATTGTGGGATGGCGCGACGCTCGTCATGGGAGGGCTCACGCGCGAGGAGGTGAAGAAGGTCCATGACAAGGTGCCGGTATTGGGCGACATTCCGCTCTTTGGACGCGCGTTTCGGTCAAAGGGCGAAAGTTCGCAGAAACGCAATCTGCTCATCTTCGTGACGGCGAATCTGGTGAGCCCTGGAGGATCGCCGAAAAAGCAGATGGTCGGAGGCGTTCCACCCAGCGCCTTGTTTCAGAATCCCGTGATTGTCACGCCGCAAAAGGCGGTTTCGCGCGGAGGGGGGAGATGAGTATTCTGCGCTGGCGCCGCAGGCCTCGCGCAGTTTCGATCCTGCATGGCCAAATGGCTTCTCATTGACGGATTCAATCTTGCCTACCGATGCTTTTTCGCGATCCCGGAGCTGACGCGCGCGGATGGCTTTCCCACCAATGCTCTGCATGGATGGGTGAAATCGATCTGGAAGCTGGAGGATCAGGAGAAGCCCGACGGAATCCTGGTCTTCTTTGACCTTGGTGGCGCGCAGGAGCGGCTGGCGCTGCATCCGGAATACAAGGCGCAGCGCGAGGAAATGCCTGATGCGCTGGACAGGCAGATTCCGTACGTCAAGGCGCTGACCCGGGCGATGGGCCTGGTTGGTGTGGAGAAGGAAGGGATCGAGAGCGATGACCTGCTCGCCTCGCAGGCCGTGGCGCTTGCGCGCGCGGGGCATGAGGTCCTGATCGTGAGTTCCGACAAGGACTTCGCGCAGATTGTGAATGAGCGGGTTCAGATCATGCTCCCGCCTCCCTCGGCGAATCCGAAGCTGGGCTGGCGATTGCTGACAGCGGCAGGCGTGGTTGAAAAATTCGGGGTGCCTCCGGCTCAGATAGCCGACTACCTGGCGCTGGTCGGGGACACCTCTGACAACATCATGGGCATTGACGGTGTTGGCCCGAAGACCGCGGCGAAATGGCTGCAGGAATTTGGATCGCTGGAGGGGATCCTGGCCGCTGCGTCGCAGTTGAAACCGGAGCGGTTTCAAGCAATCCTCACGAATCAGGCGGATGCGGTTCGATTGAACCGAAGGCTGACGACCCTGAATCTGGCGCTGCCGGCACTGCCCGCGGTTCGATCGGAGCCGGACGTTGGTGTGTTGTTTCGCCTGCTGGGGGAGCTGGAAATGAAGCACTGCCTCGCGGATGCACAAAAGCGCTACGCGCAGCGGGAACTCTTTTGATCCTCAGCCGGCCGATACAATTCCGGTTCAATTTCCGGAGTTGGGTGCGGCTTCAGCGATTCCTTCGTTCGAGACCCCTTCCGGATCGAAGATGTAACCGACACCGTGAACCGTGCGGAACATGTCGAGCTTGATGCCATGTTCGAGGAAGATGTCGCGAACCTTCACAATGTATTGATCAAGGGAGCGGCTGCGGATGTCGGCATGGATTCCCCAGACCGAGTGAATCAACGCCTTTCTGGTGATGACCACGCCGCGGTTGGCGGACAGGTAGGCAAGAATGCCAAGTTCCTTCCGGCCGAGTTTCTGAACCTGTCCGTCGGGAAACGTGATTTCCAAACGAATCGGGACGACCTGGGCGCCTGCAAATTCGAACGGCTCATCGCTGATCCTCACGTTCTTTGTGACGTTGAGATCGGCTTTCGATTCGGCGCGTCGGAGCACGGCGCGAATTCGGGCGACCAGCTCAGCATAGCCAAACGGCTTCGTGATATAATCGTCTCCGCCAAGTTCCAATCCCTTGACCTTGTTAACCTCCAATGTGTTGCCTGTCAGGAAAATCGTAGGTACAACGATATCCGCCGCCCGCAGCTCCTCCATCAGCGCAAAACCAGTCTGATCCGGCAGGTTGACGTCCAGGAGCATTAGGTTTGCGAAATTCTTCTTCAGGAAGCGTGCGGCGTGCTGGGCGCGGTTGCAGACCTGGGTCATCATGCCTGCTTCCTCGAGATGAAGACAGATGAGTTTGGCCAGCTCATCTTCGTCTTCAACGATCAGTATCAAGGGTTTGGGTTCGGCACGCATGGGTGGAGGTGGGATCCGGTGGGCGGGCTGTGAGTATGAATTTCGATGGGTTTATTTACAAAGTAGGCGAGGTTGTCTGATTTTTACAATTCGATTCTTTGATGGGCACCCAAATGGCCAATCCGATCGGGCAGACATGCCATTCATGAGAAAGTTGCGCGGCGAATAGACTTGCGCACAAAATTGGCGTTCCTTGCTGTGGCGCAATGTCCGCCCGTTTACCTTTATTGATGTTGGGACTGCCGAAGGGCAGTTTGGAGGAATCCACCAAGAACCTGTTCGCGAAGGCGGGCTGGAAAATCACGACGAATTCCCGTTCGTACAAGCCATCGATCGACGACCCGGAACTCGATGGGCGGTTCATTCGCGCCCAGGAGGTGAGCCGGTATGTGGAGCACGGCTTCTTCGACTGCGGTCTGACGGGATTCGATTGGATCCAGGAAAACCAGTCGGACGTGGTCGAGGTTTGCGATCTCGTCTACAGCCGCGCATCGGTGCAAAAGTCGCGGTGGGTCCTCTGCGTTCCCGAGGCGTCTCCGATCAGGGAGCCTGCCGATCTCGCGGGGAAACGCATAGCCACTGAACTGGTCAACACGACGAAGCGCTACTTTGCCGACTTGAAGATTCCGGTGCAGGTGGAGTTTTCGTGGGGGGCGACGGAGGTGAAGGTTCCGGACTTGGTTGACGCGATAGTTGACATCACCGAGACGGGATCGTCGCTTCGCGCGAACAAGCTCCGCATTGTTTCGACGTTGCTGGAGACGAACACGAAACTGATCGCCAACAGGACCAGCTGGGAGAATCCCGCCAAGAGAAGGAAGATCGAGGTGATCGCTCTGTTGCTTCGGGGTGCGCTCGAGGCGGAGACGAAGGTGGGATTGAAGATGAACGCGCCGCGTACGTCCCTCGATGCAATTTCGAAGGCCATTCCAGCGCTGCGCAATCCGACGGTTTCGCCTCTCAGCCATCCCGATTGGGTCGCTCTGGAGACCATCATCGACGAGAACGTCGCCCGTGAGATCATTCCGCAGCTCAAGGAACTGGGTGCCGAGGGCATCGTGGAATATCCCTTGAACAAAGTCGTTTATTGAAGAGGTTGGTTGCGAATTCATCTGGGCGCTACGCCATTTCATTGCAACGCAACGATTCCTGCCATGGCCACGGTCACTCTCGGTCTGCTCCAACATTCCTGCTCGGCGAAACCAGCGGAGAACCTCAAGAAGGCTCTGTCGCTGACTGAGACCGCGGCGAAAAAGGGCGCAAAAATCATCTGCACCCAGGAACTTTTCCGCTCCCAGTATTTCTGTCAGAGCGAGGACCACGCGAATTTCAGTCTTGCGGAGTCGATCCCCGGGCCCAGCACCGCGGCGTTCCAGAAGATCGCGAGGAAGCACAACGTGGTCATCATCGCCTCGCTGTTCGAACGGCGCGCGTCCGGTCTGTATCACAACACGGCGGTGATCATTGATGCGGGCGGAGCCGTGCTCGGGATATATCGGAAGATGCACATTCCCGATGATCCGCTTTTCTACGAGAAATTCTACTTCACACCGGGCGACACCGGCTTTCGAGCCTGGCGGACGCGGTATGGCAGGATCGGTGTCCTGATCTGCTGGGACCAGTGGTACCCGGAAGGTGCGCGGCTGACATCGCTGCAGGGAGCGGAGATACTTTTCTATCCCACGGCGATCGGGTGGCATCCGGGAGAGAAGGCCGAGTATGGCGTCAATCAGCACGGTGCATGGGAGACGATTCAGCGCTCCCACGCCGTTGCCAACGGCTGCTTTGTGGCCTCGGTCAATCGCGTCGGCCACGAGACGCCCATAGGCGGAGCAGGGCTCGAATTTTGGGGGCAGAGTTTTGTCGCGGGAACCAGCGGCCAGATCCTGGCCAAGGCCTCGGTCGACAGGGAGGAGATCCTGCTGGCAGACATCGATCTCGGCAAGGTTGACGTGACTCGCACCCACTGGCCGTTTCTTCGCGACCGGCGAATCGATGCCTATGGCGACCTGACGCGGCGATTCATCGACTGATGGATTTTCCCGGCCGCCGACTCGTCGAACATTCGCCTTCATGCCACGTCGTTCCGTACGTCCCCGTTCCGCCGCCGCAGATTCTGCGGACGATCCCAAGCCCGCGCAACTGGGCTTTCGAATGCCCGCTGAGTGGGAGCCGCAGGATGCGGTGTGGCTGTCTTGGCCGCACAAGCGCGCGAGCTGGCCGGGGCATTTCCGGCGCATCCCGGCGGTGTTTGCGGGCATAGTCGCCCAGATCAGCCGCTTTGAAAAGGTCCGCATCAACATCGCCGCTCCACTTCAAAGGCGGGCCCGCTCGTTGATTGAAAGGGCGGGGGCGAACCTCGAAAGGGTCTTCCTGTACAACCATGCAACGGACGATGCCTGGTGCCGCGATCACGGGCCGATCTTTGTCAGGAACGATCGCACTGGTGAAGTGGCGGTGACGGACTGGATGTACAATGCGTGGGGCGACAAATACCCCCCGTATAAGAGGGACAACCTCATCCCGCCAAAAGTGGCCAGGGCTCTTGGCATGCGACGTTTCGAAAAGAAGATGGTGCTCGAAGGCGGATCGATCGATGTGAACGGCGAGGGACTGCTTTTGACAACGGAGGCCTGTCTCTTGAACCGGAACAGGAACCCCGGCCTCACGAAGGAACAGATTGAGCAGAACCTTCGCGACTATCTCGGCGTAAAATCGATACTGTGGCTCGGCGACGGGATTGTCGGTGACGATACGGATGGGCACATTGACGACATCAGTCGGTTTTTCGCGGGCGATGGAATTGTGACCGTCGTCGAGCCCAACAGGCGCGACGCCAATCACCGCATCCTTGCGGAGAATTCCGAGCGACTGGCCTCCTTTCGCACGCCGACTGGGAAAAAGTTCAGAATCGCCGAGCTCCCCATGCCAAAGCCCGCCTTCTGTGAAGGCCAGCGGTTGCCGGCCAGCTATGCGAATTTTCTGGTGATCAATGGTGCCGTTCTGATGCCGGCGTTTCGGCAGCCCAAACGCGATGCAATGGCCGCGGAGGTGCTGGCGGATTGCTTTCCCGGACGAGAGGTTGTTCAAATTGACTGTCTCGATCTCGTCTGGGGACTTGGCACCCTGCATTGCATTTCCCAACAACAACCCGCCTGAAAAACCGCGAACCATCGTGAAAACAATTCTCCCGCCGGCCTTCGCCCTTGTCGCATGTCTCGGTTTTTTCGGCTGTGAAGCCGTGCGTTCCGACTTCAGTGCCGGTGTGCGCGAGAAGATTCACGGACCGGTTTTCCAGACTCATGTTTTTGCGGCAACCCAGCGCGAGGTCTTTGACGCCGCACGCGCCTCGATTGTTGACATGGGTTACAAGATCACGCGTTCGGGCGCCGCACAGGGCGTGATCGAGGCCTACAATGCGATCGCCACGGGTGAAACGCTCAGAACGACTCGACAACTACGCCTGCAGGTCAGGATCTCTCCCGTTGCCGAAGGGTGTGAAATCGCGGCGTTATTCACTGAAATGCTGGAGAACGATTTCAACAAGGGCCCCGGTCGCGCCACGGAAAATGCCGTGAAGAATACTTCGTTGTATGACGTGCTCTTTGGCAGGATTGCCGGTCAATTGCCGAAACCCGGCGCACCTTAGCTGACACCCGCCCTGTAGGGCAGGTTGATTGCGTTGCCGGACCCCCGATCAAAGCGAATCGCGGGTACAGGGGAGAATCCGCTTGCGGAGGTGCTCCTGAACAGGCGATTCTGACACCTCGCGGCACTGTTCATGGTCGGGCTGGTGTTGCCGCACGGTTCCCACCGGCCCGTTCAGACAAATCAACCTTCAACCACGGCTCCCAGGAGCCTTCGCGATGAGATGCGGCATTGGAACAGCGGCTTCCCGTCGTTTTTGCACATGAGTTCAGTAATGGAAGAGCTTTTGGCTCAGACTTCCCTCGGTCTTCTCAAGGAGGGTGCCATCGTCCCCGGAGTCATCACAGAAATTCGCCAGAATGAAGTGATCGTCGATATCGGCGCCAAGGCGGAGGCAATCATTCCGGCGAGCGAGTTCGTTGACCTTGGCGAACTCCAGATCGGTTCAACGATCGATGTCTTCCTCGAGAAGCTCGAGGACAAGACGGGCAATCCGGTCGTGTCGTACGACAAGGCGGAACAGAAGAAGAACTGGGACAACATTCTCACCCGGTTCCCGGAGGGCTCAATTGCCTCCGGTCGCGTGCGCGCGAAGGTCAAGGGCGGCCTGATCGTCAACATCGGCGTCGACTCCTTCCTGCCGGCCTCGCACATCGACGTGCAGCCGCCCAAGAATTTGGATCAGTACGTGGGGCAGACCTACGACTTCAAGGTTCTCAAGATCAATCTCGACCGCAAGAACATCGTCCTCTCCCGCCGCGAGCTGATCGAGGAGCAGCGCTCAAGCAAGCGCCGCGCGCTGCTCGACTCGATCGAGCCCGGCCAGATCCGCAAGGGCGTGGTGAAGAACATCACCGACTTCGGTGCGTTCATCGACCTCGACGGCATGGACGGACTGCTCCACATCACGGACATGAGCTGGGGCCGCATCGCCCATCCGTCCGAGATGGTGAAGCAGGGTGAGGAGATCCAGGTCATGATCATCGAGGTGAATCGTGAAAAGGAACGCGTTTCGCTTGGACTGAAGCAGACCACGAAGAATCCCTGGGACGAGATTGAGCACAAGTATCCCGTCGGCGCCAAGGTGCACGGCAAGGTGGTCAATCTCGTTCCGTACGGAGCCTTCATTGAAATCGAGCCGGGCGTCGAAGGCCTCGTGCACATCACCGAGATGTCCTGGACGAAGCGCATCACCAAGCCTTCGGAGGTCCTCAAGGTCGGCCAGGAACTCGACGCGGTCGTGCTTGGCATCCAGAAGGAGGACCAAAAGATCTCGCTCGGCCTGCGCCAGCTCGAACCGAATCCGTGGGACATGGTCCGCCACAACTATCCGATCGGCGCCCGTGTTCGCGGCAAGGTTCGGAACATGACCGCCTACGGCGCCTTCATCGAACTCGAGGAGGGCATCGACGGCATGGTCCACGTTTCCGACATGTCGTGGACGCGCAAGGTCAATCATCCGACCGAAATGCTGAAGAAGGGCGACGAAGTGGACGCGATCGTCCTCGATGTCGACCCGTCGCAGCAGCGCATCAGCCTCGGCATGAAGCAGATTGCGGTCGATCCCTGGACGGACATCGATTCGTTCTTCAAGATCGGCGACGTCGTGCAGGGCAAGGTCACGAAGATCACCTCCTTCGGCGCGTTTGTGGAGCTCAAGGACAACATCGACGGCCTTGTGCACATCTCGCAGATCAGCGAGGAGCGGATCGAGAAGGTGAAGGATGTGCTGAAGCCCGACCAGGCTGTCACGGCGCGCGTCATCAAGATCGATCGCGACGAGCGCCGCCTCGGCCTCTCGATCAAGGCTGCGAACTACTCATCCGAGCAGCTCGCCGCCGAGACCGCGACCTACGACGCGCTCAACCGCCAGAACACCGGCAACGACATGATGAACCTCGGCGACATTCTCGACGAGGCGCAGCGCAAGTAGTCGCTCGAATCATTCCAAGCTCCGCCAGCGCGGAGGCTTTCCAACAAGCGCCCGCACGAGTCAAACCGTGCGGGCGTTTGTGCGCCTGGATCGCGGCATTGGGGGAATGCGCCGGGGTGATCTAGGGGATTCGCCCTCATCAAACCCGGTATCCTCCTGTTGGCGAAGACGCCGGGACTGGACGATGATGGGTGGCGTGAGAGCCTTCCCGATTTTGTCGACACTGCTGGTCTCGGGGCTGCTTTGCGTGACCTCCGTCCGCGGCGGCACGGATGCGAAGCCCGCGACCGCCGGCCTCGAAGTGGCATTGCGGGATGCCCATGCACTGGCCGGTCGCCATCCCGGCTCAAGGGTCGTGCGCGTTTCAGGCGATTCCATGGTTCCGTTCTTTTCGGATGGAGCCGTGCTTGTCGTTCGTCCCGTATCAGGAAATTCGATACGCGTGGGTGTGATTGCCGCGTATGTCAATCGGTTCGGGGAGACCGTGGTCCACCGGGTGACGAGGGCGACTCCGGACGGCTGGCAGGTCCGCGGCTACAACAATCGTCACGCCGATTCCACGACCGTCAATGGGACAAACCTGATAGGCGCGGTTTATGCCGTTTTTGATCCGCATTCATCGGATCCGGTGAAAGACCCGGTCCAGCTCGCGCAACTGATGGCCTTGACACCGCTGGTGCTGGCCGCACCCGCGCGATAAGAGGATGGGCACCTGGGTGCCAAGCGCAGGTCTTTCAGCGCTGCGTCGCCTGCAAAGGCGGAAGCGCTTCATCCGCGATGCCCCAGCGGAGGTTGTGGAATGAAGTGTGGAACTCCGTGATGTGACCAAGCTCAGCAACCGCCAGCACCGTGGCGAGCGCGGTGGGGAGCACGTCGGCGCGAGCTGCCGGCAGTTCGCGCAAACGCGCGCGATCCTCCAGTCTCATGGCAGCGACGCGGTCGAGCAGCGACCGGATGTCGGAAACCGGGAGGCGGGTGGGCGCGCGACTGGATGAAATGCCGGCGGCTGCCGCGAGCATGAAGCGGGTTGTCGTCATGGTGCCGCCGATGAAAAGGGCGTCCGCGCCCCTCCCGAGGGAGAAGGTGAAGGCGCTGGACTTCAAGACGGTCTTCACCTGCGTCGTGACGGCCGCGCGAGCCTCCGCTGTGAATGGCTGCGTGCGATCCGAGACGCAGCTTTCGGTCAATCGAACGCAGCCCAGCGGGAGGCTGACCGCCTGGATCACCCGGCGGGCGTGGAAGCGGAGGCATTCGAGACTGCCTCCGCCAAGATCAAAGAGGTAGAAATCGTTGAAGTCCTTCACCGTCGGATCGGTGAGCAGGCCGCGGCCTATCAGGCTGGCCTCCTCCTCGCCCGCAAGCACACGCACGCCAATGCCCGTGGCCGCCTTGATCCGTGCGCAGAAGTCAGAGCCGTTCACGGCGTCACGCACCGCGCTGGTCGCCACCACCTGGATTGTTCCGGGATGAAACGTGCGACTGCGCTCGACGAGTGCCGCCACGGCTTCGACTCCGGATTGCATTCCCTCCTCACCCAGACGCGGGGGACTTCCGCTGATTCCAGCGCTGATGCGCACCTCCAGCGCATGAGAATCCAGGGAATGGATGCGTCCCCCCGCCGTCCGGTGTGCGACGAGAACCTTGATGGAATTGCTGCCGATGTCGATCACGGCAACGGTAGGGCTGGCTGAATCCTGGGTCATGCCGGTCATTGCGCTTTTGATCAAAGTGTGAAGGAAGGAGGGGCAATCAGGGCGACAAACTCCCCCTTGATGCTGACAGTCGCGAGCCGCTCGCGGACTTCGCCGCTACGTCCAACGAGGAACAGTTCGTGGAGCTTGGTCACCTCCTTGGCGATGCAGACGACACGATCAGGTCCCAGGCATGCCACGATTTCATCGGCAAACTTGAGGATGCGATGGCAGCTTTCATAGACCACAAGGGTGTAGTCAAAATCGCGATACTTGTTGAGAAAAGCGGTTCGTGCGGCGGATCTTGGCGGAAGGAAACCCACGAACAGAAAACCGTGGGTGGGCAGACCGGAGGCGCTCAGTACGGCCGCCAGCGCGGTGGGGCCCGGCACCGGAACCACGGGAAGACCCAGTCGGCGGCAGGCCCTGACGAGGCGAAAGCCGGGGTCGCTCAAGCCGGGTGTTCCCGCGTCGCTGACAACCGCCACTGATGCTCCGCCGCGGATTCGCTCGGCGAGTTCATCGGCCACCTTCTCCTCATTGTGTTCGTGGTAGGAAACCAACTCGCGGCGCAGTCCAAAACGTGAGAGCAGAGCGCCTGTCGTGCGTGTGTCTTCGCATGCCACGACATCCACGGCGCCAAGAAGAGCTCTGGCGCGTTCGGATACGTCGGCGAGATTTCCGATCGGTGTTGCGATGACGTACAGATGCCCCGGTGTCGGCACGAGCGAGCGGTTGTGAGACGCGTCAGTCATGCAACGAGAGAGGAACAAGCGCTGGATTGTCGCAATGCCCGTGACTGGGCGAAGAAAGAAATCCGGCGCAACGCGCGCCGGATTGAAACTGTCTGAACCTTTCGATTCGTGCTACCGGCCCGCCCCTGGGGTCTGCCCCATCCCGGGAACCTGCCCCTCCCAATTGGCCGGGCGGCTCCACGGAATTGAAGTATCCCGCTGGGAGGTGCAGCCGGATGCGGCGAAGCAACCAGCCAGGATAAGCAAGGCAAAGAGGACACGGGGCAGGTGTTTCATGTTTTTGCGAAGTTGGAGATCGATCGCTGATTGGGCAAGCTGACCGTATTCATTGTTCCATCAAATGTTGGGTGCCAACACTACGACGGCGCAATTTCATACGGAATAAGTGCTTTCGTACCAAGGGCTTTTGCCTTGTCTTTTGGCAAGGCCATTGGCGACCAGGCGCTCGAGGATCTTGTAGACCTGTTCTGTGTGTTCGGGGGCGCCAATGTGCGCGGCCAGCGATTCCGGCGTGTGAGCCTTGCCCGGCATGGATGCCAGTGCAGCCGCCACCTTGACCTTGATGACGAGCACGCCGCCCGCCGCCTTCTTCCCAGCCTCGACTCCGGGCTGGTGGTAGGCGTTGATGCCGATCAGGGAAGCGTACAGTCCGACAACCCGCTCGTAGAGGGCGATGAGCATGCCGATCGTTCGCGGTGAAATCTCGTTCACGGTGATGGTCAGCGAAGAGCGATCCTTCTCCGACAGGGCATCGCGTGTTCCGAGCAGGAACCCCTGGAGGTAGTCGCCGGAGGTTACTCCAGGATCGACCTCGAGCGAGGTGCCGGCGCGATCCTTCAGGACTTCGATGAAGGTGACGAAGAAGTTGTTAACGCCCTCCCGGAGCTGCTGGACATAGGCGTGCTGGTCCGTGGAGCCCTTGTTTCCGTAAACCGCGATGCCCTGATTCACGACGCGGCCCTGAAGATCGAGCTCCTTTCCAAGGGATTCCATCACGAGCTGCTGGAGATAACGTGAGAAGAGCAGCAGACGGTCCTTGTAGGGGAGCACAACCATGTCCTTCGATCCGCGAGCCTCTGTGGCGAAGTACCACATCAATGCAATCAACGCGGCGGGATTTTCCGAGGTGGTCGTGCCGCGGGTGACGGTGTCGACAGCGGATGCACCCGCGAGCAGGGCATCGATATCGATGCCCTGAAGCGCGGCTGGCAGCAGGCCGACTGCGCTCAGCTCCGAAGTGCGGCCTCCAACCCAGTCCCACATGGGAAATCGTGCAAGCCATCCCTCCTTTTCGGCGGTCTGGTCGAGCCTCGAGCCCGCCCCTGTCACAGCAACCGCATGCCGGCTGAAATCGAGTCCCGCCGCCTTGAATGCCATTGCGGCCTCAAGCTGGCCGTTGCGGGTCTCCGGGGTGCCGCCCGATTTTGAAATCACCACGACCAGAGTCGTGGGAAGCCTGCCAGCGAGGCCGGCGAGAACGTAGTCGATGCCATCGGGGTCCGTGTTGTCGAAGAAGGAGACGGCCATGCGGTCCTTGCCGGGGCGGCCCAGCGCATGATGAACAAACTGCGGGCCGAGCGCGGATCCCCCGATGCCGACCACCAGCAGATGGGTGAACTTGCCTGAAGGACCATGTACCACGCCCTCGTGCACCTTTGAGGCGAACGCCTTGATCGCACCCAGAGTCTGAGAGATCTCTGCCTTCAATCCGGCGGTTGGAGCAAGTTCGGGAGCCCTTAGCCAATAGTGTCCCACCATTCGATTTTCGTCCGGATTGGAAATGGCGCCCGTTTCCAAAGCTTTCATCGCAGCGTAAGCCGACTGCATCGGCTTTTCCATTGTCGCCAGGAATCCGTCCGGAAACGGGATGCGGCTGATGTCGACGGAAAGGCCGAGATCGGGGTTCTGGTACAGGTATTTCTTGAATCGGGACCAGCTCATGAGGCGGTTTTCCTGGTGAAATGATGCGTGTGTGAGGCCGAATCAACTGGACCATCCGGGGCGACCTCCAGGCCCCGGACGGATCCGTCGAGTTGTCAGAGATACTTGTCCGTCACGGCGCCCTCGGACGCGGTGGTGACCAAGGCGGCGTATTTCGCCAGCACCCCGCGAGTCTCCTTTGGCTTCTTCGGTTTCCACGCCTTGAGGCGGGCCTTGATTTCCTTTGCAGGCAGATTCAGCGAGAGTTCATTCCTGACGGCGTCGATCGAAATCGGGTCGCCGTTTCGAATGATCGCGATGGGGCCCCCGATGGCGGCTTCGGGGGTGATGTGGCCCACAACGAACCCGTGGCTTCCGCCTGAGAAACGGCCGTCCGTGATCAGGGCGACGTCCTTGCCGAGGCCCTTGCCCATGATGGCGCTGGTGGGTCCCAGCATTTCACGCATGCCGGGGCCGCCGCGCGGCCCCTCATTGCGGATGACGACGACGTGGCCGGCCTTGACCTTGCCATCGAGAATTCCGTGCAGGGCGGCCTCCTCCGACTCGAACGTGATCGCCTTGCCCTCAAAACGAAGGCCCTCCTTTCCGGTGATCTTGGCAACGGCCCCCTCGGGAGCGAGATTGCCATAGAGAATGCGCAGGTGGCTGTCGGGCTTGATTGGATTGGAGAGAGGACGAACAACGTCCTGATCGACCGGATAAGGACGTACATCCTTCAGGTTCTCAGCCAGCGTCTTGCCGGTCACGGTAAGCACATCGCCGTGAAGCAGGCCTGCGTCGAGGAGCACCTTCATGAGCGGGGGAAGGCCACCGACGCGGACCAGGTGGGACATGTTGTATTTTCCGGATGGTTTCAGATCGGCCAGAACCGGGACGCGCTTGCCGATGCGTGTAAAGTCATCGATCGACAGTTTGACTTTGGCGGTGTGCGCCATGGCAAGCAGGTGGAGCACGGCATTGGTCGAGCCAGCGAGGGCGATCACGACGGTGATGGCGTTTTCAAATGCCTTTTTCGTCAGGATGTCGCTTGGCCGGATACCTGCCTTGAGCAGGGCGAGCGCGGCGGCACCGGCGCGGCGGCAGTCGTCCTTCTTTTCGGCACCGACTGCGAGCTGGGCGGAGCTGTTTGGCAGGCTGAGTCCCAGTGCCTCGATTGCGGAGGCCATGGTATTGGCGGTGTACATGCCGCCGCAGGAACCAGGACCGGGAATCGAGCAGCCTTCGATGGTCGCGAGGCCCTTGTCGTCGAGCGTGTGGGCGGCGTGTCTTCCCACAGCTTCAAACACCGAGACAATATCGCATTCCGCCTTTGAGTCGGGATGGATGCCTGGCAGGATGGTTCCTCCGTAGACAAACACGCTGGGCCGGTTCAGGCGTGTCATGGCCATGACGCAGCCTGGCATGTTCTTGTCGCATCCGCCGATGGTGACCAGGGCGTCGAAACCCTCCGCGCCTGTGACGGTTTCGATCGAGTCGGCGATCACCTCGCGCGAGACAAGCGAGTAGCGCATGCCCGACGTGCCCATGGAAATGGCGTCCGATACGGTGATCGTTCCAAAAATGATGGCTTTGCCCCCCGCCGCATTGGCGCCTGCCTCCGCTTCGCGGGCGAGCTGGTCGATGTGCATGTTGCAGGGTGTGACCATGCTCCAGGTTGATGCTATGCCGACGACGGGCTTTTTGAAATCGCCGTCTTTGAAGCCGACGGCGCGCAGCATGGAGCGGTTGGGAGCGCGGTCCGGGCCGTCGAGCACGATGGAGGAATAGGGGCGTTGCGGGTCTGCTGTGGAGCTCATGGGAAAATCGGATCAATGAAACCAAATGACCGCTTCACGGGCAAGCGGTGTTTTCCGTTTCTTTCGGGGTTGCTTCGGTGGAAGGAGGCCAGCATCAAAGCGCTTTTCGCGGCATGGCGTTCAATCTTCAGAAAGTACTCAAGGCGCTCCTCTTTTCGTCGAGCCAGCCTCTTGCCATCAAGGACATTCAGGCTGCCTTCGCACGGTTTCATGAACAGGCTGTACTGCCTCTGGCGCCGGCGCGGGATACGGATGCGCCGGCTCCCTCCCAGTCCTCGACCGAAGTCAATTCAGGCGCTGACACTTCCGCGGGCCAGGATTCATCGGCATCGGCGGATGCACAGGCAGTCGAAAGTCCAGCAACTGAACCCGAGCCGGCGGTTACCGAACCGGAGAGTGTCGAATTGTACCTGGATGTGCCGTCGCTGGTGACGGCGACGCAGATTCGGGAGGCGATGGAAGCGCTTGCCGCTGCGATTCGCGAGGAGAATGGCGTCTTCCTGCTCGTCGAGGGCCCAACGGGCTACCGTCTGGTCACGCATCCCCGCTACGCGAGATGGATTCGCATCCTGCGCGATGAGCCTCCGCCGGTGAAGTTGACGCAATCGGCGCTGGAGACTCTGGCGATCATCGCCTACCGCCAGCCTGTCACGCGCACGGAGATTGAAACGATCCGGGGAGTTTCCGCGGAGGCGGGGCTGGGCAAGCTCCTGGAGCGCGACATGATCTATGTCGTCGGGCGGGCCGACCTGCCCGGCCGGCCGCTGCAATACGGGACGACGGACAGATTTCTCGATTTCGTCGGCGTGAAATCCCTCGTGGAGCTTCCGTCCTCAGACGTGCTGTCGCCCCGTCAGATTGACGAGTGGCTGAAGAGCGCGATCAATCCGAAACCCCTTACGGATGCGGAAATGGGCCTGCCACTCGAGGAAGGCGAGGGTTCCTCACCCAATCGTGAGTCGGTTGCCATTGAACATGCGGTCCCGGGACCGGCGGAGTTGCCGGACATTGAGGCGCCGGATGAAGGGGGGCGGGGCAGTGTGATGGAAATCACGCCGACGCCGCTTGCGGAAGCGCCGAAGGACGATCAGAAGAATTCACATTCGGCCTGATGGACCTCGCACACATTCGTTCCCAGATAGACTCCCTCGACCTGCAGATTGTCGAACTGCTGAATCAGCGTCTTTCACTTGCCGCGGAAATTGGGAAAGTGAAGCGCAGCCAGGGCGGACGCATCTATGTGGCGGAGCGGGAGGATGCGGTGTTCCGGAAAGTGTGCGAGTTGAACCGCGGTCCGATCAAAAACGACGCGTTGAAGGCCATCTACCGCGAAATCATGTCGGCGGCGATCGCGCTGGAGAAGCCGCTGCTCATCGCGTTTCTTGGCCCGGAGGCGACGAACACGCACGCCGCCGCGATGAAGAAGTTCGGCGCGAGCGTGGATTACCACGCCATGACGTCGATTGGGGACATCTTCACCGCCGTTGAAAAGGGTGAGGCGGACTATGCGGTGATTCCGATCGAGAATTCGACGGAGGGCAGTGTGCGCGAGACGCTCGACTGCTTCGTTGAGAGCGATCTGAAGATCGTTGCGCAGGTGTATCTGGAGATCACTCACGCCCTGATTTCGAACTCGTCGATTGAGAAGATCCAGAAGGTGTATTCCAAGGATCAGGCCATTGCGCAGTGTCGCAACTGGCTGCAGCGCCACCTGCCGCACGCCCAGTTGATCGATGCTGCCAGCACCTCGCGGGCCGTGCAGATCGCCAGGGAGGAAACCGGTGCAGCGGCAATCGCGAGTGAACTTGCCGCCCAGTTCCACGGGGTCCCGGTCGTCGCGAAAAACATCCAAGACAAGGCTGACAACACGACTCGTTTTTTTGTGCTCGGCAAGAAACCCTCGGGCCACGTTGGCAATGGGCGGGACATCTCCAGCTTTCTGATTTCCCTTGGCGATGAGGCGTCAGGACGCTCGGGCGCGCTGCTCAAGATGCTCATGCCGCTTGCAGAACGCGGGATCAATCTCTCGAAGATCGAATCGCGGCCGAGCAAGAAACGCCCCTGGGACTACTATTTCTTCATCGACGTAAAAGGCCACTTCGACGAACCCGAACTGAAGCAGGCCCTCTCCGAATTGAAGGCATTTTGTCCCCTTGTGAAGTGGTTGGGAAGCTACCCGTCTGTGGCCTAGTGATCGTTGCGGACCCGAGCCAGGAGCGGCTTCCAGCGGCTGCGGGGATGTACTATCCTTTCAATTGAGCGGCCGGTGAATCCGCCCAGACGATGAGCCAGCCGCTTTCGGGATCGACGTAGACGAGCGTCGATGTGGCACCGTCAGCCTGGACAAAGTCGGCGTGGGCAAGTGGTCCGCGGGAATTCATCGACGAAGCCGGCGCGCGAAAATGCAGCACGAGGGCAAGGGCTGCGGCGGCTCCGAGGGAAAGAGCTGGAACGCCCCATCGAAACCACGGACTTGAGGTCCTGGGAGAATTTGCCGGACGCCGTGCGCGGATGCGGTCCTGCAGTGTTGTCCATTCGGCGCTGGCGGAAGGCACCGCTGCCTCAAGACTGGCCTTCCTCATCGCCGCCGAGGCGGCGGAAAGCAGCCGGCGTTGTCGACCGCAGGATGCACATGCCGCGCAATGGGCCTCCAGCTCCGCGAGTTCGTCGACGGTAAGGCCGCCATCGGGCTCGCTCAGCAACAGGGGTTCAATTGTGCGGCATGTGGACATTGCCTGAGGCACCTGCAGTCAATTCTGTTGGAGGGCGGAACGATCAATAGCGACCATAGCCATTGCTGACAACCACACGGTCGTTGTATCCGTGGTCAATCCAGACACGCTCCGTGCGAGTCTCGTAGCACCCCCCCACCTGGCTTCTCATGCGGCGGCCGCAGGAGTCGACTGTCACCACCCACCTTGCGGGAATCCAGACGCGCCTGCTGACGGTTTCCCAATGGCCATGGGAGTGACCCCGTACGACCACGGGCGGGCTGCAACGATCACCCCGGTCGAAATGCGAACCAACGATGACGCCTCCGATGAAGCCGCCGATGGCGGCGGCAACCTTGTCGCCCCTATCGCCTGCCCGAACAGGTGAGGCAAGGGAAGTCAGGGCTGCCAGTGCTGCGGTGATTGAGAGGATTTTTGTTTTCATGATATTTTGGTGTCCGCTCAATCTGACGATTCTCATCGCCGATTTATTCCGTGAAATCACGAGTTTCGTAAGCGACTTATTGTAAGCTGCTTGAACAGCCAGGCGATCATCGTGCGATGACAATGATTGCGTAGGCATCCCCATCCCTGCCTGTTCCGGGTCCACCCAGAACCGCAGGAACGCCCGGACGAAGCGCCAGTCCTGTTTTCATGAGTGTGCTTTTTCCACGCACCCAGGTGGCATCGATGCGATCGCTGTTTCTGCCTTCGATCTCGAGTTGGAGTTGGTGACCTCCGCCCAGGACGATCCCTCCCTTGCCCGGAGCGTGGAGGCGCGTGCTGCCTTCGCCGACGAGCCGAAAGCTCTCGAAACGGAGGATTCGTCTCAGGGTCGGCACGTAGGGCTTGAGTTCCGGATCCGAAGGCCCAGGGCTCCGCGAAGCGGTCACAAGCAATGCCTTGATCTCGGCGGCGGCTCCCGGCGTGGGAACGGCCAGCGTGGCGAAGGCGAATAGCATGAGGAGGTGGAGAGTCAGTCGCATGGCAGATCCTTGAGTTGCTTGAGCAGAAGTCGACGGGCGTGGTGGAGGCGGGACATGACGGTTCCGACCGGGCAGTTGAGCGTGGCGGCGATTTCGGCGTAGGATAAACCTTCGAGCTCACGCATGGCGAGCACGGCGCGTGGAACTGCGGGCAGCCCGGCGAGCGCCTTTTCGAGACGCTCCGCCCGCTCGTGTTCTTCGACATGCTCGCTGGGGCCGGGCCCCGGATCCGGGAATTCCATTTCATGTGCGGTCGTTGAATCGCCGTCGTTCCGGCTGAAGGGCAGGAAACGGTCGAACCAGCGGCGGCGTTTCCGCACGTGATCGATCGCGCGCCGCGTCGCGAGAGTGAACATCCAGGTCGCGAACCGTGCCTCGCCTCGAAAGCTCCCCAATTGTTTCCATGCGGAGAACCAGATGTCCTGGCAGAGATCGCGGGCATCCTCGTGATTGCGGACAATGGAGAAGACCCGCCTGAATACCCCTTCATGGTGCGATTGCATGAGCAGGCCAAATGCCTGCGCCTCGCCATTCCGCGCCCGCGCGATCAGGTCTGATTCGGCATCGGCGGAATTGTGGTCTGTGGGGAGGGCCTTTTCCTGATCGGCCATGGAGGCTGGCGGCATGTTGGAGGCGGATGCGTGCCGTGCAAGTCCTCTCGCATGGCGCTTTTCCTACTGACGCTGATAGGTGCGGTGCGGATACCAAGCGTCGCCAAAGCGTGCGTGCGCTTGACGTTTGAGGCGCCAGACCGACAAATTCCCGCGGAAGACGGAACCGCATGCACATCGTCGTCATCCGCGCTTCACAAGCATCTGTGTGGCGCGGGACGTGTGTGCCGCATCGCGGACGTTCGTGCAGCCTCATTGGTGATTCACCGCTGGTGCGTTGAATCGACGGCGGTCTTCAATTGCTTTGAGAAATTCGTGGCGATCTGGCATGGGGTTTTTTCCGTGAAACCGCTGTTTGTTGCCGTGTCCGTGTTTTCGGTGGTGCTCGTGCTGCCGATGCGTTCATCCCCGTCCGCCCAGCCACCGAATGTCGTCGTCATTCTCGCCGATGACCAGGGATGGGGGGACCTTGGTTTCAACGGGAACCGGATGGTTTCCACTCCGCGAATCGATGCGCTGTCGAAGACGGGTGTCGTTCTAGGTCACTTCTATGTCTCACCCGTCTGCGCGCCGACGCGGGCGGAATTTCTGACCGGCCGCTATCACACGCGCGTGGGCGTTCGCGGAGTGCAGAATGGAAATGAACGCTTGAATCTGGACGAACGCACCATCGCGGATGTGTTCAAGGATGCGGGGTATTCAACGGGGCTCTTTGGGAAATGGCACAATGGCGGGCAGGGGCCGTACCATCCGAATGCGCGGGGGTTTTCAGAATTTTATGGATACACGCAGGGGCACTGGCCGAGCTATTTCGATGCCCAGGTGGAGCACAATGGCCGGCGCGTTCGAAGCTCCGGATACCTGCCGGATGACGTGACGAAGCATGCGTGTGACTTCATCGAGGCAAATCGAGGGCAGCCGTTCCTTTGCTACCTTGCGCTCCCCACACCGCATTCGCCGATGCAGGTTCCGGACAGGTACTGGGGTCGATTCGCCGGGCGCGAAATCACTCAGCGCGGCACACCGCCCGCGGGCCAGGTGGAGGATCCGGATTTCACCCGCGCCGTGCTGGCGATGACGGAGAATATCGACGACAATGTCGGCCGTGTGCTGGATCGTCTGGACGCACTGAACCTCACTGGGAGCACGATTGTGGTCTATTTCAGCGACAACGGCCCGAACAGCTGGCGTTGGAATGCGGGAATGAAGGGAAGGAAGGCGTCGGTCGATGAGGGCGGCGTGCGCTCGCCCTGCATCATCCGGTGGCCGGGCCATGTTCCGGTCGATGCTCGCCTGGACGGGATTGCTGGCGTGATCGATCTGTTTCCAACACTGGCGGACATGGCCGGCATTGCGCTCCATTCGAAGAAGCCGCTCGATGGGGTGAGTCTTCGCGCATGCATTGAGAGGGGTGCCCCCGCGCCGGATCGGTTGCTGTTTGCGGAAAACAACGGGAAGGTCAGCGTGAGGTCGGCGGAACATCGCATCGATCCGGGCGGCGCCCTCTTTGACATCACGAAGGATCCGCAACAGACGACGGACATCTCAAAGGAAAATCCCGCGGTTGCTGCGCGCCTGAAGCAGGCGGTCGAAGACTGGAAACGAGAGGTGACATCACCGGCGCCACGGAGCCGGCCCTATCCCGTGGGCTACTGTGCATTGCCGAGATCCGAGGTGCCCGCGGGCGAAGGAATTCCCAGTGGTGGAATCCTGCGAAGCGCCCGCTGGCCGAACTCCTCCTATTTCACACATTGGACGTCGGCCAGGGACAGCATCACCTGGCCGATTGAAGTGCTGACTGCGGGACGCTATCGCATCGAAGTTTACTATGCGTGCCCGGCGGCGGATGTCGGCGCGATGATCGAGGCGACCGTCGGGCAGGCGCGGATTCTGGCCAGGCTTGAGGTTGCCAACGATCCGCCATTGCTTGGGGCAGCCAATGACCGGGTCAAACGTGAGGAATCCTACACGAAGGATTTCCGTCCTTTCCGAATGGGAGAGATGGATCTGCCTGCGGGCACCTGCGATCTGACGCTACGTGCCATTGAGATTCCCGGGTCGCAGGCGATGGAGGTGCAGGCCGTTGCAATGACCCTTCTTCCTTGAGAGGGAGGACGTGGGGAGCATCCATCGTCGGAGCGGGTGCTGTCGTGAAGCGGCGGTGATCGTGCGTGCCCAATCCGCCGCGCCATGGCTCCGTGCCGTCTGCAACATTGCCGTTGGGCGGGAAAGGCGCGTTCGCAGCGAGCATCGACGTCGCGCCTCCCGAATCACGGATTCACTACAATTTCTTGCGTGATAGGGATAAAACGCCGAAAATGCGATCGAACCGAAAGTCCCTCCATAATGAAACTATCTGTCCATCCGTCTGCGATTTTGATGGTACGGGGAACATTCGTCATGAATTGTGAATGCGACTTGACGGCAATTAGATAAAACTTAGTTTTACCGGCAATTTCGCTAATCATGGTTAAGGCTATCACCCGCATCGGCAATTCGCAGGGCCTGATTTTCGATCAGGCGCTGATGGATATGGCGCGTCTTTCGACGGGCGATTTGGTGAATATCACGGTGGCACACAACGGAGCGATTGTGCTCACTCCTGCCCGTGAAACCGTTCCCGTTGACGAGGTGAAGAAGCGGGCTAGTAGCATCATTCGCAAGCACGACGGACTGTTTCGCCGTCTGGCGTAGACGTGGCCGTCATCTACTTGACGCTCGAACACGTCGCCGCGATTCATGATGCGACCTTGGAGGAACATGGCGGCAAAGTGGGCTATCATGCGCGGGAGATGGTGGAGTCAGCGATCGAGATGCCAAAGAGTTCGTTCAACGGAAGAGACCTCTATCCCGGTCTGTTTGACAAAGCCGCGGCCTACCTGTTTTTTATCGCCAGCAATCATGGCTTCGCCGACGGAAACAAACGCACCGCGTTGGCTGCAGCACTGACTTTCTTGAGCCTGAACGGTCGAGATGTGGAGATTCCGATGAAACGTTGGGCAGAAGCCGAAGCACAGATACTCGCAATAGCCGATGGAAAAATGAAACGCGAAGCGGTGATGGGGCAGTTCAAGGATCTTCTGGCGGATATCGGCATCAAGGAAGCAGAGTAGAGGGAGTCGAGGTTCAGTCATCCCGCCCGCTCCATACCATGCTCTTGAGTGACCTTGTATCCATTCTGCAGGCTGCCGTCAGCCCGGTTGTTCTGATTTCAGGCGTCGGGTTGCTCATCCTGTCGATGACCAACCGCCTTGCGCGAGTCGTGGATCGGTCCAGGCAGCTTGGCGCGCTTCGACGAAGCTGTACTGGCGGTGAGCGGACTCGCGTTGATGCACAATTGTCGATCCTTGTCCGCCGGGCGCGCCTGCTTCGACGTGCGATCCGATCATCGACGTTGTGCGTCTTGATGGCGGCCGTGTTGGTGATCGCACTTTTCCTTTCCGCCTTCCTTCGTTTCGATGGCACGCTGACAAGCGCGGCGCTGTTTGTGTCGTGCCTCTTGTTTCTCATCGTCGCCCTCGTCAGTTTTCTTCGGGATATCAATTTGTCACTTGTCGCTCTAGATCTGGAACTGGAGGTTTCGGGCGGATCAGACGGCTGATTGCCCGCGGGACGGCAGCCAAATGCCTTCCCCAGGTCGAACGAATGGAGCACGGCTCTCTTGCTCCCGGACCGCAGGCGATTGGGGAGCAGGCCGTCGCACCGGCCATTCTCCGATGATCCGCAGAACTTCAGGGAGCGCAGATAGTGTGTCATCCACCTGGCGTCGGTTCGGTTGTTCCAAACGGATGAGATGTATCGGTTGCGGAAATCGTATGGGCGACTGCGGAAGAGACCGTGATTGTTTTATTCAACGATATGACAAGATTGGCTGTCGCCACCTCCGAAAGGTGGCGTCAGCGTATCGATCCGTTTGTTGAATCCTCCACACTCGAGTAATCCCATGAATGTCCTGAAACGATTGTCCCTGATTTGTGCCCTGGCGATCGGAGTTGTCGCGCACGCGGCGCCTGCGAAGCAGGTCAAGCCGCTGAATGTCCTTTGGATATTTGCCGAGGATTTCAGCCCGCACCTCGGGTGCTACGGCACGAAAGAGGTGTGGAGTCCGAACCTTGATCGCATGGCGACGGAGGGCATGCGGTTTGACCGTGCTTTCACAACGGCTCCGGTGTGCTCGGCGAGCCGCTCCGCGATGATGACGGGCATGTATCAAACGACGATCAATGCACAGAATCATCGCTCGAACCGCGGACCCGATCATCCGCTCCCTGCGGGCGTGAAGGTCATCACGGACTGGATGCGTCCCGCAGGCTACTTCACGGCGAACATCCGGCATTTTCCCGCGCCGATCACGTTCACCGGAGCCGGTAAGACGGATTGGAATTTCTACTACCCGGGCAAGCCATTCGATTCCGACCGCTGGTCGGACTTGAAGAGTCACCAGCCCTTTTATGCGCAGATCAATTTTCCCGAGACGCACCGGAACGCCGCGTCGACAATCGCGACCGGCCGGGCGTTTCCCGCCGCGCGGCGCGCGGATCCCGCGAAGGTGGAGATCCCGTCCTACTATCCCGACTGTCCGGAGGTGCGCGACGACTGGGCCAACTATCTTGATGATGCCTCCGCGTTGGATGTGAAGATCGGCGAGGTGCTCGCGCTGCTCGAGCGCGAGGGGCTCGCGGACAACACCCTGGTGATTTTTCAGGGGGACCATGGACAGGCTCACATTCGTGGCAAGCAGTGGTGTTATGACAGCGGCCTGAGGGTGCCGTTGATCATGCGCTGGCCCAGAGGGCTGCCTGCGCCGGCGGGATTCAAGCCGGGGACTGTGAGCGGCCGGATAGTCGAGGCGATCGACCTCACGCCCACGACGCTCGCGCTCGCCGGTATTCCAAAACCGCCCGCCATGCAGGGAAGGATTCTTTTCGGACCGAATGCCGACGCGCCTCGGGAATATGCCTTCGGAGCCAGGGACCGCTGCGACGAAACGGTCTTTCGCCTGCGCACTGTGCGCGACGCGAAATATCGCTACATCCGCAATTTCACACCGGAGAAGACGTTCTTTGCGCTCAACCGCTACAAGGAGAACCAGTACGTGGCGATCCCGGCGATCCGGCGCCTGCATTTTGCGGGCAAGCTGAACGCCGTGCAGGAGGCTTTGTTTGCACCTCACATGCCGCCGGAAGAATTCTACGACCTTGATTCAGATCCCTATGAAACAAGGAATCTGGTCGATTCCAAAAAGCCCGAGGATGTTGCCGCTCTCGCGAGGTTGCGCTCCGCTCTGGAGAAATGGATCGAGGAATCGAATGATCACGGTCGCGTTTTTGAATCGGCGGAGGAGATTCAGAAACTTGACGACAAAATGGAGGGCTGGTCGCGCAGCACCTTTGGGCGCCGATTCAACAACAGGCCCGATTCAGATTTTCCAATCGGCAAGTCTGGAGAGGACTGAACGATTGGCGGAATGTCGCCGCACGAGTCCCGGCGGCCTGGAGGTCGAGGAGCGTTCGCAGTCAACCAACGCAGCCGGCAACGTCGAGGAACTGCGCGTGTTCAAGGGGACGGACCTGGTCTCAGTCCGTGAAACGCTCTTTGAGTACCACGACTTTCCCTGGGGCCGCGAGATCATCCACCGGGTGGAGGATGCAGCCGGAGCTGCGCTTACGGTATGATCCGGGGACATGAGTAACAAACTGTCCGGGGACATGGGTTACACTTTCAGGCTATGGCCTGGAACGAAGAAACCCTCATGGAACAGAAGCATCGGTTTGTCAGTCTCGCGGCCACGGGCCGCTTCACGTTTACGGAATTGTGCGCGGACTTTCACGTCAGCCGGAAGACCGGCCACAAGTGGTGGAAGCGTTACCGTCGGGAAGGCACCGCGGGATTGCGCGAGCGCAGCCGCCGTCCGCAAGGATGCTCGCACCAGACCGCTGGGCAGATCCAGGGGCTGATCGTGCGGTTGCGCCGCAGGCACCGGACGTGGGGGCCGAAGAAGCTGCGCAAATTGTTGCGCCGCGACCACGGCATCCGGCGGCCGCCGGCATGCAGCACCATAGCAGCGATCCTGCGGCGTCACGGCTTGAGTCAGCGTCCGCGACGCAAGCCGGGCCTCTACACGGTGCCGCGCCGTGCACTGACGACACCGACGCATCCCAACGACTCCTACAAATCCCGCTGCCCTGGCAGGGAAGTGCAATTGTCGACAGCAGGGAGCACTAACTGACGCTGGGGGATAACCGAAAGAATGGCCGGCCGTCGTGGATACCGCGCCCACTACTCCACCGCAATTCGATACCCAGCGCCCCTCCCGCAGCAGGAAAGCTGGAGAGCGAAGTGGAGCTTGCCAGCGGCGATGCAATTGAGGCGCACCGGGCAGGGTGCTTTAACCAACAACATACCAATGCCATACGGAGATCGGACAGGTGAACTTGACTGCAGCAATGCGGCAATGCATGATTACGGCATGCCACAAGTCCTTCCCGTATCGAAACGAGGCACGATCACGCTTCCTCCGGCCTACCGCCGGAAGCTTGGCCTCGACCGCATGGAAAATCCACTCGTTCTCGCCGAAGAAAAGAACGGCAAACTCGTCCTGGAAGTGGCCACCGCCGTGCCCGTCCGCGACATCCCGGAATCGACGATTCGGGCTTGGACCGAGGAAGACGAGAAGGCCGGTGAAGCCCTCCGCCGCAAGGGTATCCTGAAACAGTGAAGGTCTTTCTCGACACGAGCGTCCTGCTGGCCGCGTCGGGGTCGGCTACAGGCGCCAGCCGGGCGCTCATTTCGCTTGCGGCCAAACATCGCTGGACGCTTCTCAGTTGCCAATATTGTCGGACGGAAGTGCTGCGCAACCTACCCAAAGTCGGGTTGAATGCCTCGCTGACTTTCGAGACGGAAATCGAGGGCGCGATTCGTTTTGTGAAGGATCGGGTGTCTTCCGAGAAGCCTCTCGTCTTTCCGGTCTCCAAAGATCGCCCGGTCGTCACCACGGCGTTGGCGGAAAAGTGCGAGGTACTCGTGACGTGGGACCGCGCCGATTTTCAGGGCAAGCTTGGTGGGCAAGTTTACGGGATGCTGATTCGGACACCGGGCGACTGGCTGGCAGAAGAACTTGCGTAGCTGGGTGCCACTATATCGTGAACCCCCGATGGCTGCACAGATGAACTGCCGTGAATTTGAGAGTTTGCTGAAAAAGCACGTGGTGCCGATGTTTTCCGTCTCGCGCGGCGCAGTTGCCCGCCGTGGCGCAGAGTTTCAGTTACGACCTCGATGGCAACACGCTCTCGGATGGGATCTGGGACTACCAGTGGGATGCCGAGAACCGGCTTGTCCGTTTGGAAACAGCCGTCGCCGCCAGAAGCGCCGGCTTCGCGCATCGTATCCTCAATTTCACGTACGACTACCTCGGCCGCCGCGTGCAGAAACAAGTGATGGACGGCGTCACTTCGACGGAGCTTACGTCGCAGCGTTTCATCTACAACGGCTGGGATGTGATCGCGGAATATTCCGTGGCGGCGGGCACGACCCTGGACAAGCTCCAGCGCACGTATGCGTGGGGCATTGACCTTGCGTCATCGCTGACAAAGGCTGGCGGCGTGGGCGCCCTGCTGCAATTTGCGAACACGCCAACCGGCCAGACCTACCTGCCGACCTACGACGGCAACGGCAACGTGGCGTCCCTCGTCAACCTCGGCACCGGAGCCCTCGCCGCGTCCTACGAATACACCCCCTTCGGCGAAATGCTCCGCGACGAGGTGCTGGACAATGCCGTCAGCACGTACGCGTTCAAGTTCTCGACCAAGTGGCGGGATGTGGAGACCGGCTGGTCGTATTATGGGCGAAGGTACTATGAAGCGAGAAATGGGCGATTTATTGGGAGGGATCCAATTGGGGAGCAAGGTGGGATCAATCTGTATGGGTTTTGTGGCAACAATCCTGTCGATCGGTGGGATATACTGGGCATGGTTGCACCGGAAGAGGCACGGAAGATTCTTGATGTGGAAATCAACCGTGACGCCAAATTATTCTTAGGCAAGGGAGAGACACTTACACATAGCCATCCGGGACAAAGCTTGTCAGAGGTTTCAGACGCAGCAGATTTCGATCTAGTAATGACCAGAGGTGAGCTTGAGATGATAGCTCGTGGTGAGCAATCATACGGCGCAGCCGGTCCAAGCGGGGAAAGTTTGGCCGTTGGAGGTTCTCCTATTGAAATGGCTCCCTTTGTTGTCGAATCGACAAGCGGAGGGACTATCGGTCAGCCTGGTTTTTGGGGGAGTTTTGTGCCAATTTACGGTAGCGGGCGCGCAGCGATAGATGATTTCGAAAATGGCCGCTGGGGATGGGGTTCTATCAACACAGCAATGGCGATTACCGATGTTTTTCTCCTTAAAGCGCTTGTCACGGAAGCATTGCGAGGTCTTACGGGCGCAGCCCGACGAGAGGCTATGGCAGAAATCCGTCGAGTCGGCGCGGCAGGGGAGAGTGTAGTTCGGGCGCTGGAAGATATCGGCGAAAAAACAGCGATCAGAATTCCGGGGTCGAATCAATTGAGGGTCGTCGATGGTCTTACCGGCACAACATTGAATGAAGTAAAGAGTGTTGGCAGCCTATCATACACTCAGCAACTAAGGGATTATGCAGCATATGCCGGCCAGAATGGATTGACCTTTCAGCTATGGGTACGAGAGGGCGCAGAGCTTTCTGGTCCCCTGGTGGAAGCCATTGAGAGAGGAGAAATTGTGCTTAGGACTTTTTCCCCCGGAGGCTAAGCGATGAGTAAAAAAAGGAATCCAGTCACCGCTTGTGAGTTGTTGAAGCAGTTGAGCCAAAACCACGGTTTTGTTCGTAGAGATCAGCAACGTGAACAGAAGCGTCGGGAGCTTGAGGCGCTGCTACGGGCTGACGAGCAACCATTGGTTGCCGAACTCACTAGAGCGGGGTGTACGGTAAACTCGGTTTGGGATCTTGTAAACACCAAGACCAAATATAGCGAGGCAATCCCTGTGCTGGTTAAGCACCTCCAACTGAATTATCATGTGCGAAATTTAGAAGGCATCGCTCGTGCGTTAACGGTTCCGGAAGCAAGGGGTCGGCCTGCTCAAGTTATCTTGCACCAATTGAAGCTTAGGGCTGAAATGCCGCACGGTGAATTGCGATTTGCTTTAGCAAATGCGCTGGCGGCTACGGGCGACGCAGCAATGCGTGCTGATATTGAGTTGCTACTTGCAGATCCACGATTCAAGGATTTGCAGAATGTCCTTATATTAGTTTTAGAAAAGATATCCGCTAGAACCCTCTAACCAGCGTTTAACACCGGAATATGGGTATGATCCGGTATGATCCGGGGACATAGG